>JBDTSV010000177.1:0-41209 GCA_039930985.1 Pseudomonadota bacterium | reverse complement strand
TGAAATCACCATCAAGGTGGGCGAGCTCGAGCAGGAATTGAAATCGGCCGCCGGCCATTCCCGCCAGCTGGTCGAACAGGATCGATCGATTCAGAAGCGGCTGTTCGAGCTCGAGAATTCCGTCGACATCCGCGGCGTCGCCGCGCGCCACAAGCTGCATGCCGTCGCAACCGCGCACCCCGACTTCGACTCGCTGGAAATGGACCAGTACAACGAAGTGCAGTCGCTCACGCGCGCACTCATCGAAGAGACTACGGATGCGCGCGACCTCGGTGTCGGCCTCAAGGACGAACTCGCCGGCCTCGCGGGCATCCTGCACCAGCAGCAGCGCCTGATGCGTGAACTTTCGCATCTTACCTCGCAGACACGCATGGCGCCGTTTGAAACCATCGTGCCACGCCTGCAGCGCAACGTCCGCCAGACCGCGGCGGTCACCCACAAACAAGCCACGCTCGTCGTGATCGGCAGCGACATCCTCGTCGATGCCGACGTGTTGAACCAGTTGATCGACCCACTACTGCACATCCTGCGCAACGCGGTCGATCACGGGCTCGAATCGCCCGAAGAGCGCGTGAGTGCCGGTAAACCGCGCGCCGGCAGCATCACGCTCACGGTTACGCGCCGTGGCCAGATCGTCACCGTGCAAGTCGCCGACGACGGACGAGGCTTGAACCTCGACGAGATCCGCATCAAGGCGATCGAACGCGGCATGCTGGCCGCCGATGCAACACCTTCGGACGCCGAGATCGCGCGCCTCACCTTGCTGCCGGGTTTCTCTACGCGCGACGCGGTCAGCGAGATCTCCGGTCGCGGCGTCGGCCTCGACGTGGTGGCTACCCGCCTGCGTTCACTCTCCGGCGCCATCGACATCCGCTCCGTCGCGGGTCGCGGCTTGACCATCGAGTTGCGATTCCAGGCGTCGCTGGTGGCGACCCATGCATTGTTCGTGCGCGACGGCGGCCAGGTGTTCGGTATCGCCAGCCATACCGTCCGCCGCGCCATCCCCGCGGTCGCCGTGGAACTGATGCGCGAGGACGGCGCGATGTTCGCGGTCGTGGAAGACACGAAATATCCCGCTCACGAACTCAGCGCCCTCACCGGCATGCGCCCGGCCGCGAACCCCGAGCGTCGCAACCTCGTGCTGGTAGATAGCGAGTCCGGGCCGATCGGCGTTCTCGTCGATGCCGTGCTCGATGCCAACGAACTCGTCACTCGGCCAACCGGCCGCTATCTCAAGCGCATTCCCGGCGTCGCCGGCATTGGCCTCCTCGGCAACGGCAGCGTGATTCCGCTGCTCGACATCGCCGAGCTCGTGCGCAGTCCTCGCGATATGGCGATGCGCGCCGCCGCGGAAGCGCGTTCGTTCGCCAAGGAGCTGCGCCGTTCGCGCGTGCTGATCGTCGACGACTCGATGTCGGTGCGTCGCGCCGTTGCCATGCTGCTCGAAGACCAGGGCTACGACGTGGCTCAGGCGCGCGACGGCCTGGAAGCCGTGAAAGCCATGGAAGCCGCGCGCCCCGACGTGCTGCTGACCGATCTCGAAATGCCCAACATGAACGGCCTGGAGCTCACCGCGCACGTACGCTCGCGACCTGCGCTCGCCGAATTGCCGATCATCATGATCACCTCACGATCGATGGACAAACATCGCCGCCAGGCGATGACCAGCGGCGTGACTGTCTATCTCACCAAACCGTACACCGACCAAGAGTTACTGCAACACGTGGCCACTGCTGTTACCGGGCGCGTCGATAAACGCGCTGCCGCCGGCTAGTCACACAAGGGTATTGCCATGAGTATTAAGACCCGCGTCCTTCACGTCCGAGTTGTCGGCTTCTCCGCCCCCGAGCGGCAGATGCTGAACTCGATTTTCCTGCTGTCGGTCGCGCCGGCACGCCAGATCGGCTACAAGCTGTGGAACCCCGAAGCTGGGGTTGCTCCGGACATGTACTTGCTCGATGGCGACAGCGAGAGCGCGGTCGCCAGCTGGCAGGCCACATTCTCGAGCACCTCCGACCGCACACTGGTGGTCGGGTCCAAGAATGTGGACCTGGGAGTCGCCGCGGCATCGCGACCGCTTGGCCTCAAGGTCGTGGGCGCCATGGATCGTCTCGCTCTCGCACTGAACAATGTCGCGCGCCAAGCGGCGCTGCATGATGTATCCGGGCCGGGTTCTGGCGGAACGCTGCCCACCGGCATGGACACGGGATCCACACATCCGAAGGCGGATGCGAGCCTGCCACGCATTTCGACCGGCATGACCTCGCAGCAGCCCGCGCTGTCGGCGAGCATGAATTCCATGGCGCCAATGTCGGCGGCTGGACATGCGGTCACGTCAAATTCCGCCGCCGCTTCGACCATGACCGCGGCCGCGCCAGCGGCCACGGTGTTGCCGAGCGTGACGCTGCAACCCAATGTCGCGCCGCCGCTCGACAAGTCGATGAACGAAAAACCGGTGACCGAGAAAGCGGTCGACCGGATATTGAGTGACAAACCGGCCCTGGAGAAAACCGCGTCGGAAAAAATCCTGGCTTCGGCCGCCGCGCTGATCCCGAGCGGCGTGTTGCCGCTGTCCCCATCGGCACTCTCCGCCGCGGTCGCCCCCAATCCGGCGCGCGCCAACCTGCGAGTGGTGCCGAATGCTTCGCCGCTCGCGGCGTCCTTTCCCGGTGCCGCTGCAGCGCGCATCGCCGAGGCGCCGATGGTTCCACCGCCGAGCGCCCCGGTGACTCCGGTGGTCGCTGCTGCGCCCGTCGCACCCCCGACGCCGGTCGCTCCAGTTGCGACACCGACCCCGCGCCACGAGGAACACAACTTCCGCGTGCTCGCGGTCGACGACAGCCCGCTGATGCGCACGTTCCTGCAGAACAAGTTGCAGCCCTACGGCATCTCGCCCGAATTCGCCTCCTCGGGCGAGGAAGCGCTGTTCAAGATCTCAAAGAATCATTTCGACATGATCTTCCTCGACGTCATGCTGCCCGGCATGGATGGTTACGACGTCTGCAAGATGATCAAGAAGAACAAGGACAACTCGCTCATGAAGGTCGTCATGCTGACCAGCAAGGACAAGACCTTCGACAAGATCCGCGGAACGATGGCCGGGTGCGACGGCTACCTGACCAAGCCGGTCGACGAGTTGAAGCTGCGAGCCATCATCGAGAGGCACACCGTTACACGGAAGTAACCCCATGACAGAACGCGTACTCATCTTGCGTCACGCCAGCGGCCTGGTTAACCGGGCGCGGCGTCTCGCCATCGTCAAATGGCCCACGGCGAAGCTCGAGGTGCACGACCTCTCTGCGTACGGCAAGCCGCCCGCGGACTTTCGCTGGGATCGCTACGCGCACCTGCTCATCGACGATGAATATCTGCGCAAGGAAGGCCTGTTGTGGTTGTCGGAGCTGAGGGGCAAGCCCGACTTCCCGAAGATCGTGCGCGTGCTGCCCGAACCGGGGCGGCCCACTCCGCCTGCGGAAATAGACGTCAAATCACCGCCGCCGGTACCGCGCAAGCCGGAAAACAAGTCCGCCACCAAGCCCGAACCTCCGGCTGACAGCCCGAGCATCATCGCGCGCGCCGATGCGCGGCGACTGGCCGATGCCGAAGCAGTGCTCAAGTCGGCGGGCATCCAGGGCTTCACGCCGCTCAAGCCGCTCGGCAGCGGCGCCACGGCCAACGTCTGCCTGTGCGAACGCGTGTCCGACAAGCAGCAGGTGGTGCTCAAGGTATTGAAGTCCGAAGGCAGCGGCGACTCGGATCTGCTGTCGCGCTTCGTGCAGGAATATTTCGCGGCCTCCAGCATCGACAGCCCGTATGTCGCCAAGGTCTTCGAGCATGGTTTCACCGACAGCCATGCCTACATCGTCATGGAATACTTCCCCGCCGGCGATTTGCGCGCGCGGGTGGCACGCGACCGTCCGCCGGTCGAGGAATCCCTGATCATCATCGGCTCGATCCTGTCGGCGCTGACCTCGGTGCACGCCGGCGGAATCATCCATCGTGACCTCAAGCCCGCGAACGTCATGTTCCGCGAGGATGGCACCATCGCGCTCGTGGATTTCGGCAGCGCCCGCCGCGACGCCGACCCGGTCGCCAAGACGCTCGCTGGCGTGGTCATCGGCACGCCTTATTACCTGTCGCCCGAGCAGGCGCTCGGCGGCACGGCCGACGAACGCTCCGACCTCTACAGTGTCGGCGTGATGCTCTACGAATTACTCACCGGTCAGCGCATGTACGCCGCAGCCTCGCTGGTCGCACTGTTCGAGATGCACAAGAACGCGCCGATTCCGCGGCTTCCCGAGAACCTGGCGCGTCACCAGCGCTTCGTCGACCGGCTGGTATCGAAGAAGCCCGACGAACGCTTCTCGAGCGCCGCCGAGGCATTCGAGGCGCTCATGGAATATTCGATGGCGGACGCGGAGAGCACGGCGACCGCCTGATCACGGCGATTCAATATGTTTTGTAGGGCAGGAATTTGCCGCTCATCGTAATGCTGACGCGGTCTCCCTTCGGATCCGCCTGCCGCTCGATTGCCATGTTGAAGTCGATGGCGCTCATGATTCCGTCGCCAAACTCCTCGTGGATGAGCTCCTTGAATGTCGTGCCGTACACGTTGATCAGTTCGTAGAACCGGTAAATCAAAGGATCTGTGGGCACCGCGGTGGGTAGCGAGCCCTTGTAGGGCACCTGCTGCAGTAGTGCGACTGACTGCGGTTCGAGCCCCAGCACTTTGCCGACCGTCTCCGCCTGGCTGGCTGTGAGCGTCATCTGGCCGAGCAGCGCAGCCGTTGCCCATTCCTTGCTGGTGCCTATGGCCGCTGCCAGGTCGCGCCAGCGCAGTCCCTTCTCGAGTTTTGCCGCCAGGATCGTTTGCGTGACGTCAGCGCGATTCATGTGAGCTCCGGCGTGGTTGTTTGCCGGATGAAAAGCATGATTCATGCCAGTTCGCGAACGCGCGCGCGAAACGCGGTTCACCGTAAGGTCGCCGCGCTTGCGCGAAAATCAGGCGGACCCCCTGCCGCGCGGCGCCGAAACGGCGCAACTCGAGCGACGTTCAGTGCTGTGCCAATGCCTTCTTGCGAGTCGCCTCGAATTCATCGCCCGGATTCCAGGTCGGCATGGCGTCTGCCTGGGCGATGAGCCAGCCCGCGTAGAAGCCGACTGAAGCATTCTCGATCATGCCGTCGAACACCCAGGTGTCGTCGATCTGATCGCTGGGCTGGTGATACGTGTGCTCTTCCCAGGCCTCCTGCTGCTTGCGGCCCCAGCCCGGAGGCTTGCCGATGAAGTCGGTGCCGCTGTCGAAGTAGAGCGCCGGAACGCCAATCTTGGCGAACGAGAACTGATCCGACCGGTAGAAATGGCCGCGGTCGGGAAACTGATCGGGCACCAGTGTGCGGCCCTGCTTCGCCAGCAGCGCGCGGGAAATCGCATCGAGGGAGGACTTGCCAAAGCCGATCTGCGTGAGATCGCGCGTGCGGCCCAGATAGTCGCCACCGTCAAAGTTGATATCGACGGCGATCCTGCCTGGCGCGAACGTCGGGTGCAGGGAGTAGTACTTCGAGCCTAACAATCCCTGCTCTTCGGCGGCCACGAACAGCATGAGCACGGAACGCCGCGGAGACTGCGGCAGCGCCGCCATGGCGCGCGCGATGGCCAACACCTGCGCGCAGCCTGCGGCATTGTCCTCGGCGCCGTTGTAGATCTTGTCGCCGGTGGCATCCGGATCGCCGATGCCGAAGTGATCGTGGTGCGCCGAATAGATCACCACCTCTTTCTTGAGTTCCGGATCGCTGCCAGGCAGGAGGCCGGCGACATTCGCCGTGCGCACGCGCGAGATCTTGTTCTCCACTTCGATGGTCGTCCGCAGCGACAGTGGCACCGGTTTGAAGGCACGGCTGCGGGCTGCCACCGTGAGCTTGTCGAGATCCTGCCCGGCTGCCTGCAGAAGTCGCCGCGCCGCTTCTTCCGTGGCCCAGCCGCGCAGTTGCAGGCGTGGCTCATTTTCCGCCGGCAATTCAAATTGCTCGCCGCCCCAGGACGACTGCACCACCTGCCAGGGATATCCGGCCGACGGGCTCGTGTGCACGATGATCACGCCCGCCGCGCCGTGACGCGCCGCGCTTTCGTACTTGTAAGTCCAGCGGCCGTAGTAGAGGCGCGTCTTGCCCGCGAACAACTTCGGATCCCAGTCCGGGTCATTGTTGAGCATGACCAGTACTTTGCCTTTGACGTCCACGCCCTTGAAGTCGTCCCACTGGTATTCCGGAGCTTCGATGCCAAAGCCGACGAACACCAGGCCGGCGTCGTGGATGGAGGCCTTCGGCGCCTGCACGCCGGACCCAGCGATGTAGTCGGTCGAGAGCTTGAGTTCGACGGCGCTGCCCTTGCCCTGAAACGACCAGACAGCCGGCAAGTGCGCGGTGACGCCCACGATGTCGAACGGTTGCTCCCAGCTGCCGCTTTCTCCTCCGGGTAGATAGCCCAGGGATTGCAGTTCAGTGGCCAGATAGAGCCGCGTCAGCGCATCACCGCGCGTCGCCGGCCCGCGGCCCTCGAGCGCGTCGGAGGCCAGGAAGCGAATCGGCGCTTCGAGCGCGCCGGCGTTGATCGCCCGCTTCGCGACCGACTCGACGTCCGTGGGAATGTCGAACGGGCCGGCCGCGGCAAAGCCGCCGATCGTGATCAAACCTGCGAACAGCAAAGCGCGTGATATGTCGGACATCGGTCTACCTCTGATCAATAACCAGACGAGGTCTGGCCCCTTTTTCTAGCAAATGGGGTCTGACCCCATTTATTTGGTGGCGCCCAGGGAATCGAGGAACGCCAGCAAGTCAGCCGTCTTCTCGTGCATCAAGGCCTCGTTGCCACGCGATTCGACGTTGAGCCGCACCAGGGGTTCCGTATTCGACGCGCGCACGTTGAAGCGCCAGTCGGCGTGCTCCACCGACAGCCCGTCGGTGTGGTCGACGATGCCGCCTTTGCCATACTTCGCTTCCGCCTCAATGAGCACTTTTTTCGCATCGGGCAGCTTGCGGTTGATCTCACCGCTCGCCGGAAACGCCTTGATGCGCGCGGCAACCAGCTCATCGAGCGATTTGCCGGACTCGCACACGCGCTCGAGCACCAGCAGCCACGGGATCATGCCGCTGTCGCAGTAGGAAAAATCGCGGAAATAATGATGCGCGCTCATCTCACCGCCATAGGCTCCGTCGACCTCGCGCATTTTCTGCTTGATGAAAGCATGGCCGGATTTGCTCATGACCGGCACACCCCCGCACCGTTTCACGGTGTCGATGGTGTTCCAGGTGAGCCGCGGGTCGTAGACGATGCGCGCGCCTGGTTGTCTGGCGAGAAACGCTTCGGCTAACAACCCGACGATGTAGTAGCCCTCGATGAACGAACCCTTGGAGTCGTAGAAAAAACAGCGGTCGTAGTCGCCGTCCCAGGCGATGCCCACGTCGGCGCCGGATTTGCGCAGCGCCTCGAGCGTGGGACCGCGGTTTTCCTCGAGCATGGGGTTGGGCACGCCTTGCGGAAATTTGCCGTTCGGCTCGTGGCGCACCTTGATGAATTCGAATGGCAGATGAGGCTCGATCTTGTCGATCGCGAGCCCGGCGCCGCCGTTGCCGGCGTCGACCACGACCTTGAGCTTGCGCAGCGACCGACGATTCACGTAGCCGAGCAGGTGTTCGATGTACCTGGCCGAGGTATCGAGCGCTTCGACCCTGCCCTTGACCGCCGCCGGCGGCGGTAGTTTGCCACGTGCGATGAGCGCGGCAATGTCCTTGAGCCCGCTGTCAGAGCCGATGGGCTTGCTCTGTTCGCGCACCAGCTTGAGACCGTTGTAGTCCGGCGGATTGTGGCTGGCGGTCACCATGATGCCGCCGTCGAGCTGCCACGCGAATGTGGCGAAGTACACGCCTTCGGTGCCGCACAACCCGATATCGAGCACGTCGACACCGGCATCGGTGAGTCCACGGATGACTTCTTTCGCGAAGACGTCGCTGGTGAGACGGATGTCACGGCCCACCGCGACTCTTTTCGGCTTGACGAAGGCAGCGAACGCCCGGCCTATCTGGTAGACGAGTTCTTCGTTGATCTCTTCGGGAATTTTTCCGCGGACGTCGTACGCCTTGAAGGCCGAGAGATTGACCACTTCAGTTCTTTCCTTTCGCCGGCTGCGCGTGTGCCACGTGCTCGAGGCGGCCGGCGGCCTTGATGCGCGCCACCAGTTTCTTGACGTCCTGCACCTTGCCCCGCGGCGCTACCAGCACGGCATCGGCGGTTTCCACGATGACCATGTCCTGCAGACCCAGCGCCGCCACCAGCCGGCTGTCGGCGTGCACGTAACATCCATCGGCGTCTTCGAGCAGGACATCGCCGCGCACGACGTTGCCGCGCTCGTCGGCCGGCAGCACCTCATGAAGCGCGGCCCAGGAACCGACGTCATTCCATCCGGCGTCGAGCGGCACCATGACGGCGTCACTGGTTTTTTCCATGACCGCGTAGTCGACCGAATCGCTGCGGCAGCTGGCGAACACCGCCTCATCGACGCGCGTGAAATCCTTGTCGCGCACGGCGGCGGCGCTGGCGCGCGCGCACACTTCGGCGATGTCGGCCGCATGCACTCTGAGCTCGTCGAGAAAACGGCGGGCGCCAAACAGGAACATGCCCGAGTTCCAGAAATATTCGCCGGAAGCGATGAATTCGCGCGCGCGCGCGGCGTCGGGTTTTTCGACGAATTGCGCGATCGGGACAACCACGCCATGGCCCGCGCCGCGGCGAATGTAGCCGTAACCGGTCTCAGGAGTGCGCGCCACGATGCCGAAGGCGACGAGCTTGCCGCTGGCGGCGGCCGGCACGGCGTGCCTGATGGCCGCTTGAAACGCGCCGAGATCACGCAGCACGTGATCCGCGGGGAGGACCAGGATGAGCGCGTCGTCTCCCGCCAGCTGGCGCGCCGCCTCGGCGGCCAGCGCAATGGCGGGCGCCGTATTGCGGCCCACCGGCTCTAACAAGATGGCCGCGGGCGGCAACCCCATTTCGCGCAGTTGCTCCGCCACCAGAAAACGATGCGCCTCGTTGCAGACGACAATCGGCGGCGTGGCGTCCGGAAAACCGGCCAGCCGCGCCGCGGTGTCCTGGATCATCGTGCGTTCGCCGGTCAGCGCCAGCAGCTGCTTGGGCAGCATCTCGCGCGACAGCGGCCAGAGGCGAGTTCCCGCGCCGCCGGAGAGAATTACAGGTACCAGCTTCATGGCACGAATCGTACCGCAGCGGCCCTCAGGCGGGGTGCGACTCCCCGCGACCGATGGCGTAGTACGTGAAGCCCTGCTTTTTCATGAGTGCAGGGTCGTAAAGATTACGGCCGTCGAAAATCACCGGCGCCTTGAGCGTCTTTTTCAGGTGATCGAAGTCCGGACTGCGGAATTCCTTCCACTCGGTGACGATGACGAGCGCGTCGGCACCGTCGAGCGCCTCACGCGCTCGTGCGGTCAGCAGGAGGTCGGGCCGATCGCCCCAGATGCGCTTCGCTTCTTTCGCCGCGGCCGGATCGAAGGCGCGCACCTTGGCGCCCGCCTCCCACAACGCTTCCAGCAATACGCGGCTCGGTGCCTCGCGCATGTCGTCGGTGCCAGGCTTGAACGCGAGGCCCCAGACCGCGAACGTCTTGCCGGCGAGACTCTTTCCGTAGTGCTTCGAAATCTTGCCGAACAGCACCTGTTTCTGCGATTTGTTGACGGCTTCGACTGAATCGAGCAGTCGCGGCTCATAGCCCACGCCGCGCGCCGAACGAGCCAGCGCCTGCACGTCCTTGGGGAAACACGAGCCGCCATAACCAAGGCCCGGATAGATGAAGTGATAGCCGATGCGCGGATCCGAACCGATGCCGACACGCACCTTCTCGATGTCCGCGCCGAACCGCTCCGCGAGGTTCGCCAGCTCGTTCATGAAGCTGATCTTGGTCGCGAGCATCGCGTTGGCGGCGTACTTAGTTAGCTCGGCGGACTTCAGGTCCATGACGACGATTTTTTCACGGCTGCGCGTGAACGGTTCGTACAGCGCACGCAGCAGCTCGGTGACACGCGGGTTGTCGGCACCGATGACCACGCGATCCGGACGCATGAAGTCCTCGATGGCCGCGCCTTCCTTGAGGAATTCCGGATTCGACACTACGTCGAATTCGAGTTCCGCTTTGCGCTTGGTGAGCGACTCGGCGACCGCGGCGGCAACCTTGTCGCTGGTGCCGACCGGCACAGTGGACTTGGTGACCACCACCTTGTATTCGCTCATGTGCTCGCCAATAGAGCGCGCCACAGCCAACACGTATTTCAGGTCGGCCGAGCCGTCCTCGTCGGGCGGCGTGCCCACGGCGATGATTTGCAACTGCCCGTGCGCCACGCCATCGGCGGCCGAAGTGGTGAACCGCATCCGTTCGGCGTCGGCATTGGTCTTGATCAGAGCATCGAGACCCGGCTCGTGGATCGGAATTTCGCCCCGCTTGAGGCCTTCGATCTTCTTGGTGTCTACGTCAACGCAAAGCACGTCATTGCCGGCATCGGCAAGGCATGCACCGGTGACGAGGCCTACGTAGCCGGACCCGAATATGGTGACTCGCATGTGTTCCCTGAACCGCCCGGAGTGGGCGCAAGGGGCGGGATTCTAACGAATTCGTCGTTCGTCAGATGCTCATACGCCGTAGGAATGCCGGGAATGAGCAACCGGTCATGCTGGCGGGCGGGGCCTGAACTCGCGCACCTTTTCGTCGTCGGACAGCACGGCACCGCTGATTCGCGCTCCGTTGTGCAGCCACACGTGATCCTGCACCTTGTCCGCGGGGCGATACTCCGGCACGGCACGCATCAGGATATCGCGCGCCCTTTCACAGTCGAACCGCAATGAGCACTGGGCGAGTTCGTCAAGGACGTGGCGAATCTGCTCCCAAGACAGGCTCTGCTCCATCGCCCGCAGGATGCGCGGGTGCTCGGTTCCGGTGACGTTTTTCCCGATCAGCAATTCTTCGAACAGCTTCTCCGCCGGCCGAAGCCCGGTGAAACGGATTTCAATGTCGCCATCGGGATTCTTGTCGTCACGTATCGAATACCCGGCGAGCTGCACCATGCGCTTGGCAAGGTCGGCTATGCGCACCGGGCTGCCCATGTCGAGCACGAATACGTCGCCACCCGAGGCCATCGCCCCGGCCTGGATAACCAGCTGCGCCGCCTCGGGAATCGTCATGAAATACCGAATGACATCGGGATGCGTGACGGTTACGGGTCCGCCCTCGCGGATCTGTTCGCGGAACAACGGCACCACTGAGCCGGAAGACTCGAGCACATTGCCGAATCGGACCATGCAGAAGCGCGTGCCGGCACCGCGTTGGTGCAGACCCTGCAGCACCATTTCAGCGATGCGCTTGGTGCAACCCATCACGTTGGTCGGATTGACAGCCTTGTCAGTGGAAATGAGCACGAAGGTTTCCACGCGGCATTCCATCGCAGCCTCGGCCGTGGCCCAGGTAGCGAACACGTTGTTTTGTACGCCCTCGATTATGTTGTGCTCGACAATCGGCACGTGCTTGTAGGCGGCGGCGTGATACACCGTTTGAACGCCGAAGGTCGACATGATCTCGCGCACCCGATGCTTGTGGTGCGCGTTGCCGAGCAGCGCGATCAGCTCGATCGGGTAGGCACCGCCGGCGATGACTGCCCGCAACTCACGTTCGATTTCGTACAGCGCGAGCTCGGAAACCTCCAGCAGCACGAGCCGCCGCGGCACCAGGGCGATCATCTGGCGGCACAGTTCGGAACCGATCGAGCCTCCAGCGCCGGTCACGAGGATCGACTTGCCGCGAACGCAGGCGCTCAACATCGCATCGTTCGGCGGCACCGGATCGCGACCCAACAAGTCATGCACGTCGATGCCGCGGATTTCCTCGAGTCGCGAACGACCGGAAACGATTTCAGCTATCTCTGGCACGGTCTGGACCTTGAAGCCCAAAGTGCTCAGCCGATCGATGATCTCGCCTCGCCTGCGGCGCGAGGCGCTCGGCATGGCGAGCAATACCAGGTTCACGTCCTTGCGACGGCGGATCTCCAGGATGCGGTCCGGAGCATGTACTTTGATTCCGAACACCTGAACACCGCGCGCCGTCATGTTGTCATCCACCATGGCGACCACTCGAAACTGCCCACGCGTGCGCAGCGCCGAGCACAGCTGGGCACCCGCGGCACCGGCTCCATAGATGATCACTCGGGTCACGTCGGAGACCCGCAGGCGCAGGAGTTCTCGCGCCCCGAACCGGGTGGCTCCCACGTACAACGAGGCCACCACCAGGTAGATCACGAACACGGCCGTCGGCAGCGGGTCCGTCATCAGCAACACATTGGCGCTCGCCAGCATGACCGCCGAGAAAGTGACGCTGACAGCGATGGTCCTCGCGACATCGATGCCGAGAAAGCGAATCACGGCGCGATAGAGTCCGAGCCGGATGAAGACCGGAATCGTCGACAACAGCGCGACGGCATAGAGGGCGGAGCCGTCGGCGATGCGCGGATCGGCGTTTCCGGTGCGCAGCGCAATAGCGGTCCACAGCGCGCCGGGGATCGCGATGGCGTCCACCGCGAGCATGATCAACTGTTTGGAGCGGCGGCCGAGGCTCTTTGCCGACCTCATCATGCGGGCGGCACTACGCCCCAGCGGACTTGGACGATATCTTCTTTGTTTTCGGCGCATTTCTCTTCGTTCGTTCCATCTGTCGGCGGGCCGTTCGCGTGACTTCCGTGCACGCGACAGTTGAAGTATATCTGTCACGAGGCGAGCTTTTCTCTCACGCAAGTGTATGAATTTTGTATCTGCCGCGGTCGGAATCAGCCCTGAGACTTTTGTCGCGCGTCCGCGACGCCGGCCTTTCATCACCCGCTTGCAATGTCGATGCATCGTGCGCCTGCCGATCCGGTGGCTCGGCCGACGGGTGCTCGTCCCCCAATGCGCAGCTGCCGCCGGCACAGGGTGTAGGCAAGTACCTTCAAACCACCGAGACGACGTGAATCTGGACTGATTCCCGCGGGTGCCCGGTGAAGATCGGACACCAAGATTTTCGGGCCGTCGGCACAAAGCTGTGACACTGACGAGGTGTCAATGCCGCCTCCGAGATCAGACACCGCCCGGGGGCTTTGTGATGGCCGGCCGACCGGCTACCCTACCGCCCAGTTTTTGTCGGGTGTGGGGGCAGCGTTGACGGCTCAAGGAATCATGGCGACAGAATTTTCAGAAATCACGGAGCTGGCCGGATCTGAAATCACCGTTGAGCAACTTACGCGCATGGTTCACCGCTACGGCTGGGCTTCCGGCTATTGCGCCGGAAAGGATGTCGTCGAGATCGCCTGCGGCTCCGGGCAGGGTCTCGGTCTGCTGAGCCGCGTGAGCCGGTCAGTCGAGGCCGGTGACTACTCGCAGCCAATCCTCGACATCGCACGGGCGCACTATGGAACGCGTATTCGGCTCACCCAGCTCGATGCCCAATCGCTGCCCTACGCCGATGCCTCGAAGGACGTCATCATTCTGTTCGAAGCCATCTATTACATTCCCGACGCAACCCGCTTCGCACGCGAATGCCGAAGGGTGCTTCGGCCGGGCGGTCGCGTGCTCATCGCGACCGCTAACAAGGATCTGTGGGACTTCAATCCGAGTCCGCTGAGCACCCAGTACTACGGAGCCGTCGAGCTCGTGGGCCTGCTGCGCGCCGCCGGCTTTGACGCGCAGGTGTTCGGCTACATGGCCGCCGGCGAAGTGTCGTGGCGGCAGAAAATCCTGCGGCCAGTCAAGCGCTTCGCGGTTTCTCTCGGACTCATGCCGAAGTCGCTCAAGGGCAAGCGTTTCCTCAAGCGATTCGTGTTCGGTCGGCTCGTCTCGATGCCGGCAGAACTACCGACGCCGGATGCTCCGATCGATGCACCCAGACCATTGCCTGCGGATGCGCCCGACCGGGCTCACAAGGTGTTGTATTGCAGTGCCACGCTGCCGGCGTGACCCACCGGCATCTACCAGTTTTTTCACGAGGCCATTTGCCATGTTGATCCGCAGACAAATCCCATTTTTCAACTATCAGGCGCTATTCGCCGCGCAGGAGCACGAGCTGCTGGCGATCATGCGTGACGTGCTGAGCCGCGGCGCATACATCCTGCAGCGGGATCTCAAGGAGTTCGAGAGCGCGCTCGCCGCGTATCTCGGCGTCAAACATGCGTTTGGAATGGCCGACGGCACCAACGCCATCGTGCTCGCGCTGCGCGCCGCGGGCATCGGTCCCGGCGATGAAGTCATCGTCCCATCCCACACCTTCATCGCCTCGGTATTCCCGATCAAGTCACTGGGCGCGACACCAGTCCTGGTGGAATGTGGCGACGACCATCTCCTCGATCCGGCGGCCGCCGAAGCTGCGGTCACCATCCGTACCAAGGCGATTCTGCCGGTGCACCTCAACGGCCGCACCTGCGACATGGCCGCCATCCAGGCGGTGGCGACCCGGCACGGTCTCGCAATCATCGAGGACGCGGCCCAGGGTCTGGGCTCCAAATTCGAGAACCGCTTTGCGGGCACTTTCGGGCTGGCAGGAACCTTCAGCTTTTACCCGGCAAAGTCGCTCGGTTGCTTCGGCGATGGTGGCGCGCTGGTCACCAACGACGACAAGGTTGCCGAACAGGTCGAGCTGTGGCGCGATCATGGCCGCAACAAGGACGGCGAAGTTGTCGACTGGGGCACGAACTGCCGCCTCGACAACCTGCAGGCGGCGGTTCTCAACTTCAAGCTCAAGAGCTTCGACGCGGCGGTCGCTCGTCGACGCGAGATCGCCCGCGCGTACGACAACCGCCTCAAGAACATCAAGGATCTGATCCTGCCGCCGGCGCCCGATGCCGATCCGAATCATTTCGATGTGTATCAGAACTACGAGATGCAATCGCTGCGCCGAGACGAGCTGCGCGCCTATCTAGAGCAGTACGGCGTACGCACCCTGCTGCAATGGGGCGGCCGGGCCGTTCACCAGTTCAAGAAACTCGGACTGGACGCGACCTTGCCGAAGACGACGCTCATGACTTCGCGCTTCATCATGCTGCCCATGAATACTTCGCTCGCCGACGACGATGTCACCTACATTTGCGACGTGATCGAACAGTTCCACTCCAAGGCCTGACGCGTGGATTCGAAGGAGCTCGCGAGGCGAATCCGCAAGCACGCACTGCGCATGACCAGCCTCGGGGGCAGCTCGCACATCGGCGCGGTCTTCTCCATGGCCGACCTGGTCGCGGTGCTGTACGCCGATATCCTCAAGGTCGATCCACAACGCCCGCAATGGCCGGAGCGCGATCGATTCATCCTGAGCAAGGGGCACGCCGGCGCCGGAATTTACGCCGCACTCGCCGAGCTGGGGTTTTTCCCCGTTGAGAGGCTTGCGACTCACTACCAGGACGGGTCGGTGTTCAGTGGTCACGTGTCGCACAAAGGCATCCCCGGCGTGGAGTTTTCCACCGGCTCACTCGGGCATGGGTTGCCGGTGGGCGCGGGCATGGCCTATGCAGCGAATCTCGACGGCGCATCGCACCGGGTATACGTACTGCTCAGCGATGGCGAATGCGACGAGGGCTCAAACTGGGAAGCGATCCTGTTTGCCGCCCACTTCAAGCTCCGCAATCTGTTCGTCGTGATCGACTACAACAAGATTCAATCCCTCGGCGCCGTCGCCGACACGATCGCGCTCGAACCCTTCGTCGACAAGTGGGCGAGCTTCGGGTGGGAAGTCCGCGAGGTGGATGGCCACGATCATTCGGTCTTGAAATCCGTGCTCGGCTCGCCTTCGCAGAGCGGCAAGCCGGTCTGCGTGATCGCGCACACCACCAAGGGCAAGGGCGTGTCGTTCATGGAAAATACCGTCCTGTGGCACTACCGCACGGCGCGCGGCGAGGAATACGACCAGGCATTGCAGGAACTGGAGCGTTCCTGATGCGTAACGCATTCATTGCAGAGCTGCTCGAGATCGCAGCGGCGGATCCCCGCATCCTGCTGATCACTGGCGATCTCGGTTTCGGCGTCTTCGAAGAGTTCGCCCGCCGCTGCCCCAGGCAGTTTCTCAATGCCGGCGTGGCCGAACAGAACATGACCGGTCTCGCCACTGGCATCGCCCTCGAGGGCCGCATCGTCTTCACGTATTCGATCGCCAACTTTCCGAGCCTGCGATGCCTCGAGCAGATCCGCAACGACGCGGCTTATCACGATGCGAACGTCAAGGTGGTTTCGATCGGCAGCGGCTTCAGCTACGGCGCGCTCGGTATCTCGCATCACGCCACGGAGGACATCGCGATCCTGCGGGCGCTGCCCAATCTCACGGTGGTGAGCCCCGGCGACGAGTGGGAAGTTCGGCAGGCCACGCGCGCGCTGGTGGCGCTGCCCGGCACTTGCTATCTGCGGCTCGACAAGTCGAAAGCCCCGCCGACGCACCAGCCCGCGGATGTCTTCACGATCGGCAAGGCCAGGCTCGTGCGCGACGGCGCCGACCTCACCGTCGCCGTCACCGGCGGCATCCTCGAAGTCGCTCTCAAGGCGGCTGAAGAGCTCGCCAGAGTTCACCAGATCGAAACTCGCATCCTCAGCGTGCACACCGCCAAGCCTCTCGACGTTGAAGCGATGGCGCGTGCGGCGCGTGAAACCGGCGGCCTCATGGCGCTCGAGGAGCACACTGTCGACGGCGGCCTCGGCGGCGCCATTGCGGAGTCGCTGCTCGAGATGGGGGTCATTCCGCGGGTATTCCGCCGCGTCGGATTGCGCGCCGGCTTTTCCTCCGCCGTCGGCAGCCAGGAATACCTGCGCACGTTGTACGGCCTGGACAAGGCCGGCGTGGTGGCGAGCGCACTCAAGATGTTAGGCAAGGACTGATCCAGATGATCAAGCGTCTCCTCGACTTCGTCGTCGCCCTGCTCGGACTCACGATCTCCGCGATCATCATCGTGCCGGTGGCGATCCTGGTGTGGCTGCAGGACTTCAAGTCGCCGTTCTACATGGGCCCGCGCGTCGCCCGCGGCGGCGGCATGTTCAAGATGGCCAAACTACGCTCGATGGTGGTGAAGGCGGACAAGAGCGGCGTCGATTCGACGGCCTCGAACGACCCGCGCATCACGCCGATCGGCAAATTCATCCGCGGCTACAAGCTCGATGAACTCACGCAGCTGTGGAACGTGCTGTGGGGGGATATGAGCCTGGTGGGACCGAGACCCAACGTGGAGCGCGACACGCGCCTGTACACCGAGCAGGAAAAGAAACTGCTCACGGTGCGGCCGGGAATCACCGACTACTCGTCCATCGTGTTCTCCGACGAGGGCGAAATCCTCAAGGGCCGGCCGGACCCGGACCTCTCGTACAACCAGCTCATCCGGCCGTACAAGAGCCGGCTCGGCATCTTCTATATCGAGAACCGCACGTTGTGGCTCGATCTCAAGCTGATCGCACTGACGGCGGTGGCGATCGTCTCGCGCCAGAACGCGCTGCGTAGCGTCGTCAATGACCTGCGCAAGCGTGGCGCTCCCGAGGATCTTATCGCGGTCGCGGCACGCACGGCGCCACTGCAGCCGGCGCCGCCGCCGGGCGCAACGGCCATCGTCAGCGCGCGTTCCTGAACAGGCGATCCGCGCTCAGGGGCGAGAATTCGCGTTCGCGGCCCGCTCGAGGTACGACGCCAGCTGCGGATAGATAGTCTCCGCCACGAACTCCGCTTCGAATCCGTGGCGCGCGTTGTGCGCGAGCCTCGCCCGCGGCTGCGGCGCCGCGAGCCGTTCCAGCGCGTCGCGAAGCGCCTCATCGTCGCCTGCCGCATAACTCACACCGCAATCGCCGCGCTTCAGCAGATCGGCGGTTTCACCGGCAAGGCTCGATACCACGGGCAATCCGGCCGCCATGTACTCGATGACCTTGTTAGGCAGCCCTTGCGGTGCAGCGTGTGCGTAGGCCGCGAGCCCGATGTCGGCGCCCATGAGCGCGTCGCGCATCCGCGCCTGATCGAGCCATCCGGTGAACGCCACGTTGGAAAGTCCGCGTGCCTTCTCGCGCCATTCCGCCGCGCGTTCACCATCACCGCAAATCACGAAGCGAAACGGACTGCCATTCACGGCCGCAAAAGCCCTGGCGGCGTCCAGTACGGGCGCGAGATCGTAGGTGCGGCCGAGCGTGCCGGCAAATAGACACACCACGCTCGCATCATTGACACCGTAATTCGCCAGCCATTCGCGTCCCGCGTTGCGGGCAGCGTCGGTGCGGCCGGGCAGGCTGTAAGCCAACGGAAAAACACGATCTTCGGCGCGAGCCGCGCGCCCCGCTCTGTCGATGCCCCACTGCAGATATCCGCGCGAGACTGCGATCAGCGAGGCAGCGCCCGCCAGGGCACGCCGCGTACTCGCAAAGTAGCCATGAAGCACCATGCGCAGGAACCCGCGCAGCGGGCCCGGCACTGCCTGGACGAAGATGTCGGGCCAGAGGTCACGCACGTCGAGCACCACGGGGATGCCGTGCTCTTTGCCGTACTGAACCGCTGCCGCGGAAAGCTCTATCGTCGGAAACGAGCTCAGGATTACCGCTGGCACCGGTGCGGCAACGGCGAGTCGCTCGAACTCGCGCGCGACCTGCCAGTGATTGAATAATCGCGCCATCCCGACATTGCGCCGGTAAAGTATTCCATCCAGGAAGCGGATGGTCAGGCCTGGCATCACGGGAAAATCCCGCTCCGTCCAATCGAAGAACCGCTTGTTGAAATGGTCTACGCGTGAGGTCCACCACGTCACCGCATGTCCGCGCGCCGCGAGTTCCTGCGCGAGCAAGCCGACGCGCCACAACCGCGAATCACTCGAGAGTCGCGGCAGCGGCTCGCCAACGGTGATCAACCAGACATTCATCAGGGTCGTTGCAGCACGAAATACGCGCTGTGGGTCAGCAGATCGTCGGACGAGTAGCCCTGGAATTCCGGAGCCAGCTCGAGGCCGCGCAGCGTCTCTGCCTCCGCCAAATGCGGCAGTACGTTGGCTCTGATCAAACCGGCCGAGTCGAATATCTTGGCGAAATCGCTGTGCCGCAGCCGGTTCTGGTTGTTGTTGGGCGGGCTCCACCAGCGCCAGGCACGCGCGCTGTAGCGGTAGAAATTGAACATCCCGATCGAGTCTTGCGAATAGTAATAGTGGTCTTTGTAGTCGATGACATGACTCATGATTGCCCCGGGCGCGGCGATGCGGGTGCATTCGGCCATGATTCGCCGGACGTCGGGCTCGGGAATGTGCTCGAGCGTGCTGGTCGACACGATGAAGGAAACGCTGCCGTCTGGCAGGCCGGTGGCACGCGCATCGCCAGGGGCCACGTAACGTATGCGGTACTTCGCCTGCAGGTCCGCGCCGCAATCCACCACCTCCGGCCATTCGCCGGGCTGCAGCGCGCGCAACTGCCGGATGCAGTGATTGACCTGATCCGGGCTGCTGTGGCGTTCGATGTCATAAACCAGCACTTCGGATGCGCCGGCCTGTGACAACAGCAGTGGTGACAGCAGATCCCGCCCTCCGCCAAACTCCAGCGCCCGTCCCGGCGCAACGGGTAGATAGTTCCGCACGTGGTACTGATGCAAGCGCAACAGCGCCGGTGTGATGGGCTCTGAACTGGTGCGCGTAACCAGCCGCTGCGCCATACGGTAGAGGCCGTGCCCGAAAGGCAACATGTCGAGCAGCCTGAACGCCGTACCTTTGAGCTTCCAGTTCATTCGATCCATTCCTCGTAACGTCGCATCCACAACTCCAGCGCGAACGGCGCAAAAATCTCCCGGTACCAGATCGTGCCCTTGCCGGCCGGCTGCGCACGATACGCCGCAAACTTCCGCAGCAGCGCCGCGCTATCGAGCACGCCCTTGCGGCACACCAGGCTGCCCGGCTCGAATGCGTCGCGCACGACCGGCGCAAGCTCCTGCTTAAGCCACTCGCCCTCCGGATTCGCGAACCCCTGCTTGTCCTTGCGCCATGCGATCCCGGGCGGCAGCAGGTCGCGCATGGCCTCTCGCAGGCAGTACTTCGTCCAACCTCGCCGCATCTTGTAGTCGTCTGGCGCGCGCATGAGCATGTCGACGAGCCGGGGATCGAGAAACGGCAGCCTGATCTCGCGCGCGCTCGCCATCGACATGCGGTCCTCGTAGTGGCACAGCGACGGCACCGAGTATTTGCGAAGGTCGAGCCATTGGCGGTCCACGAGACTGCCTTCGCCGAGGCCTAGCTGCTCGGCATGCCAGCCGCGCAGCCAGGGACCTTCGAGAGCCGCGGGCTCTTCGCCGCGCGTCGCTGCCAGGCGCCGCAACCACGGGACGTACCGTTTTGCATCGCCCAGATCGAGCTGCGTGACGATGGTTCCATTGGCGACGAACGCCGCCAGCACGCCGGCGGCTCGCAACGGTCGTCCCTGCCGCATCAGCGACTGTAGATAGAAGCCGAGGAACTTTCGGTAACCGAGCAGCGATTCGTCGGCGCCCTGCCCGCTCAGGATCACGGTGAGGCCGAGTTCGCGTGCGCGCCGCATGAGCTTGAAATGCGCCACAGCGGAAAGCCCGCCGACCGGCGCATCGTTGAACCAGATGACCTCGCCGAGTTCGGCCAGCAAAGTGTCAGGCCTCATCTGCAGCGTCACCTTGTGCGCCTGCTGCCCGAGGTGGCGCTCCATCATTTCGATATGCCGCGTCTCGTCGAAGCGCGCGTCGCCGCTCACGGCGGACAGCAGCTTGGGCGCGGATTCGCGCCCGACCAGGGACTGCGTCACGGCCGCGATGGACGAGGAATCCACGCCTCCGGACAACAGCACTCCCACCGGTACATCACTGCGAAGCCGCAGGCGCACGGCATCGATGAACACTTCGCGCAATTCGTCGATGAAGCGCGGCAACGGCATGCCGGCCACGTCTCCAGAGTAGACGGGCGGTTCGTATCTGACCGGCCGAACATCGAATTGACGCGCGCGCATGTCGAGTTCGATGAATGTGCCGGGCTCCAGGCGTCGAATCGCCTCGAAATAAGTGCGCGTCGATGCGTCGCTGAGGCCCTGGAAAACGAATTGCCCGATGGTGTCGCGATCCAGCGCGAAGCGCCGCCCGGCAAGCGTCAGCACTGTCTTAATTTCGGAGGCGAAGATGAAGCGCCGTTCGTCGCGGAAATAGTACAGCGGCTTCTCGGATGCGGCGTCGCAGGCCAGCACCAGCCTCTGTCGGTCGCGATCGAACCACGCGAACGCACCCATCCAGTTGAACCGGGACAGGGCCTGCTTCGGACCCCAGACATGCAATGCCGAGAGAAGCACTTCCGAGTCCGTGCGCGAACTGAAGCGCTCGCCGGTCGCGGCCAGCTCATCGCGGAGTTCCAGGTAGTTATACAGCTCGCCGTTGTAGGACAGGCTGCCCGCGCCGTCGCGGTACTCCATCGGCTGGGTACCCGCCTCGCTCAGGTCGATGATCGACAGACGCTGGTGCCCCAGCGCGAGCGTGCAGGCGCCGGCCGTATAGGTGCGAAGCCCACTCGCATCGGGTCCGCGGTGTGCCTGTACGCTCGCGGCGGCTTTGAGAGCGGCGCCATCCACGGTTTCGGCCGCATCCTGCAGCACACCGAATACACCGCACATCTAGCTAGCCACCAGTCGCGCGCACAGCCGCTCGAAATGGCGCGCCCATACTTCGTGATCGAAGTCGGCGGCGCGCGCTCCCGCGGCGTCTTTCATGGCACGCCAGCGCCGGGGGTCGTCGTGCATCGCGGTGACCGCCGCGCCGAAACCGGCAGAGTCCTCTGCTTCGACGAGAATTCCACAGCTGTCATCCACGATCTCGGGAATGGCGAGCCAGCGCGTGGTGATGACCGGCAAGCGGTGCGCGAATGCCTCGGCGATCACGCCGGGGTAGCCCTCGCCCGGATGAAAGGTAGGTAGTACCAGGCAATCGTAATTCCACAACACGCTTTCGACTTCCTCATGGCGCAGGTACCCGCGATAACGCACGCGCCCCGCGCCGCGCGCATCGATCTGTTCGCGGGTGTACTCGTCGGGAGGACCGAACAGGTCGATGGTGCAATCCGGCGGCAAGCTGGCAGCGGCCTCGAGGATGATCTCGACGCCCTTGGTGCGCCACAGGTGCCCGAGGAACACGAACCTGCGGCATTGCGTGGGAATTTCCAGACCGGCCGGTGGATTGACACTCTTTATATAGGTGGAAAACCACACCAATTCGCCGCGCGCATGGCTTTGCAGCTGCCCCATGGCACGTTTGGTCTGCAACAGCACTACATCCGCGCCCAGTACGAAACGGCGAATCAGGCCCCGCAACAGGGTTCCACTGCTGGCGAAGTAGTCGCCGAACGAGCCGCCGAACAGCCGCAGAATCACCGGCCTGCGGAACAACCGGCACATCGCGAGAATCCATGGGGCGAACATCACCATGCCCCGATCACTGGCGTGGAACGAAACGACATCGGTGCGACGAATGTTGGCTACGAGCACGCCGATGGTTTTCAGGGCCATCACGGCGTTGTGCCAGGGCCGGGAGTGCGCGGCTCCCCGTGAGGTGTTGACCAGTCGCACGGCAAAGCCCGGGTGTCGCGCCAGGTCGGCGGCCAATGTGGCGAAATGGCGCGTGTCACCGCCCATCGGCGGCGGCAACGGACCGATGAGCAGGACGCGGATCATTCGCTCGCGGCGACAGGTGCCGCCAGCACGAATGCGCCACTGGTGGTCCGATCATCTTCCGACAAGTCCCGAAAGCGCGCCGCCAGATGACGGCGCGTCACGCCGGGATGCGACCTTACAGTCGTTTCGGCCAGTACGGCGAACCCCGCGGCACGCAGCAGACGCATCTGCTCGCTGTGCGGCACACGGTTGAGTAGATAGGGACGACGCCCCACGACCACCTTCCAGGCGGAATCGGAAAACGTCCGATGGCCGTCCCAGGTATCGGCCTTGCCATGGCAGCGGTAGTCGATCTGGTGCGACATGACGCCGCCCGGCTTCAGCCAGCGGCGCATGGCGGCGAATACCGCCGGCAGGTCCACCACATGTTCGAGCACCGCCTGCGAATAGATCATGTCGATGGTCCCGTTCTGGATCACCGAATCGTCGGTCCATGGCGCGCGGTAAACGATGCACGAGGTCTCGCCGGCGTTCTCGATCGCACTGCGAATTGCGGCGACGCGCGCGGGAGCGAGACCCACGGCCAGCCGCGCGTCATCGAGCAGGGTCACGGGAAATCCCAGGTCCGTGATCAGTGGCTGCAGAGAGGGAAACTCATCGCCGCCGGGAATGGGTTCGCGCCGGCGCAGCAACTCGACCAATTCATCGAACACCGCGAGATTGCCACGCAGATCCGGATAGGCGACGACATCGAATGCGAAATATTTCTCAGCGCCACAAAGCAGCGCGGCAAGTCCAATGCCGATGGAGTCCCCCGGGCCGAGCTCGGCGACGACACGAGGCACGCCGAGACGCGGCGAAGCGGCATTGGCGAGCACCAGATGGCGCAGCCAGACCGAATAGCAATAACGCGCCGAGTCGGTGCCGCCGGTGCGGCGCATCGCCCGATAGCGCGGAATGTAGGTGGCGAGTCCGGACAGCAGCGCCTTGAGTTTGAGCTTCATCGTCCTCAGGCGGCGGCGGATTTATGGGCGCTGGGCGCTTTCTTCCAGAGTTCGAAAGTGAAGATCCAAGCCATCAGCTTCATCAACGGGATGCGGGTCAGCAGGCTATCTACCGAGTTGAGCAGTGGCAGGAGCGCTGGCATGTTGGCGGCGACCGGGCTGCTCAGGTGCCAGTAGCGTACTTCGCCGACTTCAAAAAATCTTTTGGCGAAGCGCACGTCCTTGAGGCTCAGGATGTGCGCGGCCTCCCACTCGGTGCGCATGGCGGGCGTCAGCATCCGATAGAGTTTGATGGCCGGGTTGTAGTCGAGCGCCTCGACCGCCAGCAACACCGCCCCCGGCGCCATGACCCGGCGCAGCTCCGGAAAGGCATACGACAGATCGAGGTGATGCAGCATGCCATTGCACAGCACCACATCCACCGCATCATTGGGGAGATGCGTGTTCTCCGCGTCGGCCTGTACGAAGCGGCAACGATCGCCCACGCCAGCCTTGGCGGCGGCCGCCGTGGCGTTGTCGACCGACACCTTGCTGATGTCGATGCCGATAGCCAGCTTGGCGCCGGCCTTCGCCGCATCGATGGCCATCTTGCCATCGCCACAGGCGTAGTCGAGCACGATTTTGCCGGGAGCCCGCAGCTTGATCCAGTTGTCCACGTGCTCGGTCGAGAGACGTGTCGTGTTGTAGTACTTGTAGTTGCCGTACAGCTTCTCGAAGGTGTCGGCGTCATGCTGGGTTTTGGTCTGCGGATCCCGATGCATGTCGTGGAACTCGAGTTCCTTGCGCTTGCGCTCATCGAGACCGTCGATCCAGCGCTCATTCGGAATCTGCGACATGTCGTCGAGATGTTTGTTCAGTTCTTCTACGCTTAAACCCATGGCACTTCTCTCCAACTTCTGAATCTTACGATGGCTTTACACAGTGAGCTTCGACGCCATTGCCGCCGAGCGCGACCGAGATGCCGGTGGCCCCGAGCGACTCGAGCGCGCGCCGGATCTGTCGAGGTGTGCGCACGTGTTTGAACCAGTCTGTCAGCCCATCGTGCGTATCGAGCTCGGCCCATTCGTATTGCAGCTTCTCGTCGAGCTCGGGAAACGCATGATAGTACGTGAGCAGCGGAGACACCCGCGATAGCAGCATGCGTGCCGGCGCAATGTTGCGAACCGCGCGATGCAGCGGAAACAACCAGCGCGTCAGTATCTTGGTGGCGGCAATGCCCCGCTGCGGTGACAGGCGCTTCAGGATCGGCCGGAGCACCATGTCGCCGAAGCGCGTGTAGTGAGACAGGTTTGCCGGGTAGTGATCGATGACCAGCGACCCGCCCGGCTTCACCTGCGAATAGAGGTTCGCGATCGTACGTTCCGAATTCTGCGTGTGCTGCACTACGCCGAGACACACCACGACGTCAAAGCTGCCGGGTGGAAACGGAAACTGCCCGATGTCGCACTGGATGATGCGGTGCCGGTCGGATTGCGGGAAGTTGTCCTGGTTGGGATCGACCGCGGAACTCAGGTCAGTCGAGGTGACGCGCGCGCCGGGTAGCTTGAGCAGGACCTCGGTGAAACGGCCCGCTCCGCAACCGGCTTCGAGCACCTGCAGGTTCTCGGCGGGATCCATGAGGCGCGCCCACAGTGCCTCGCCCGTGCAGCGGCGCAGCCGGTCGCGGGTGAGATTCGTCTTGGTATACGAATCGAGTTGCGTGATCCGATATTGCTGCCACTGCAGCCCGAAGGCCTCGGCGTAGTTGTTCTCGGGTGGCACCATGCGTGGGATACCCGCACGCACCTCGAAGCGATGACCCGCTGCGCACGCGAGCTGCGCCCCGTCCACGTCGCTCAGCGCCTTGCGGTCCTGCGGACAGACCAGCGGCGGAAAATCAGTACTGGAATTCGACATCGGAATTGTTGGCCCAAATCATGAAATTCAAAACCTTCCACAACATATAAGAGTCGTCTTTGCCGCCTGCTGCTGTGTTCGCGTGAAGGCGGCGCACTTGGGCTTCGTCGAGCACCGCCGGGTGGCGGCGCGTGAACTTAGCCAGGTGATCGAAAAACAGCGGCCGTAACGCGCCCTGCAGCCATCGCCCATACGGCACTTCGAGACCCGTCTTGGGGCCCTGCAGCACTTCGGCCGGCACTATGCCTTCGAGCGCAGCTTTCAGCAGCCATTTTTTTCGGCCGCCCGGGGTCTTCGCCGCTCCGGGAAGGCTCACGGCGAAGTCCACGAGGTCGTGATCGAGGAACGGCACCCGAACTTCGAGGCTTGCAGCCATCGTCGACCGGTCTACCTTCTCGAGAAAGGTGTCGGGCAGCGTAATCAGCAGGTCCATGAACGACATCTGGTTCATGCGATCGAAGCCCGCGAATCGGCCGAGTACTTCGCGGTGGCGCGCAAACGGGTCGTTCTCCTCCACGCGGGCGCGTAGCGGCGCGGCGAAAATCGCCGCCGGGTCGAGACTGCGATCTTCCGACGTGAGCAGCAGCGCCATCGAGGCGGCGAGATCGGGAGCGGCCAGCGCGCGTAGATAGCGCCGCGCCCTGTAATGGAACGCATTTTTCGGTGTCAGCGACTGCACGTGCTGGAGAACCCGCGCCAGCACATGCAGCAGCCGGTAACGCGAAAGCGTCAGGGTCCGGCTGTAGCCGCCGAACAATTCATCACCGCCGTCGCCCTGGAGCACCACCTTGATGTGGCCGCCGAGCTGGCGTGCCATCAGCGCCAGCGGAATATTGGCCGCGTCACCGAATGGCATGTCGTGGTGGAATACCAGGGTTTCGACAAGTTCGGCGACATCCCCACCCTTGATGTGGATCTCGTGGTGGTCGGTGCCGAAATGCGCGGCGACGCGCCGTGCCCTGGGTAGTTCGCCCTCGCCGGACTGGAAATCGAAGCCCGCTGAGTAGGTAGCCAGCTTGCCGGCATGGTGACGCGTGGCAAACGCCGCGAGCGCGCTCGAGTCCACGCCTCCCGAGAGGAACAGGCCGACCGGAACATCTGCGACGAGCTGGCGGCGCACCGCCTGGCTTAGCAGCCGTCGGGTTTCGCCGACGAGCGAAGCCTGATCGAGATCAACGCCGGGCACGCGCCGCGCCTGGTCCGCCAGCGACCAGTACGGCCGGATCGAATGCGCAAACCTGTCGAGATCGAGCTCGAGATAGTGGCCCGGCAACAGTTGTTCGATGCCCGCGTGCAGAGTGTTCGCGCCGAGCGGGTTGCCGTAGTACAGCCACTCGTGCAGGGACTGGACGGCACACACGGGACGGCTGCCGCGCAGCGTGTGAATGGCCTTGATCTCCGAGCCGAACGCGAGGCGCCCGGCATCGAACGAGAAATACAGCGGTTTGATGCCCAGGCGATCGCGCACCAGCCACAGTTTATTGGCCGTGCGATCGTGAATTGCGAACGCGAACATGCCGTTGAGCCGCGCCAGCGACGCCACGCCCTGCTTCTCGAAGAGGCGCAGAACCACTTCGGTGTCCGATGCCGAGCGCAGGCCGTTCAGACCATCGGCGGCGATGAGTTCGCGGAAGTTGTACACCTCGCCGTTGTACGACAGCGCGTAACGGCCGTCGGTGCTGTGCATCGGCTGGCTGCCCAGCGTCGAAAGATCAATGATGCTCAGGCGGGCGTGCCCTAACAACACGCGCCCACCGTCCCACTGCCCCTGCGCGTCCGGGCCGCGATGCCGCAGTGCCTTAACGGCCGCGGCCACACGTTCGCCGGCGCCGGCAAGCGCTGCGTCACTCCGCAACGCGAGTCCTGCTATGCCGCACATTCAGGCGGCTCCACGCGCGTAGTCGCGCGGCAGCAGGACGGATAGATAGTCGCGGGCCACGCGCGGCAGCGCGAAGTCGCGGGCGCGAGCCCGTACATCCGGATGCTCGCGGTCGTCGAGCGTGGCGGCCAGCGCCGCAGCCATCGCCGCCGGATCGCCTACCGGCACGAGGCGGCCCCATTTGCCGCCCTCGAGAATCTCTGCCGAGCCTCCTACCGCATCGGTACTCACGACCGCCGTGCCACAGGCCAGCGCCTGCATCAACGCGTTGGGGCAGCCTTCGGAGAGCGACGAACTCACGACCACGGAAGCGCCGCTCATCCACGCATAGGGGTTGGCGTCGAAGCCCGGCAGATCGACGTCTCGCGTGATGCCGAGCGTGGCCACGAGCTCCTCGATACCCGCCTTTTCCGGGCCGTCGCCCAGGATCACGAGGCGGCATTCGCGCGTCGCGCGTAGGCGCGCAAAAGCACCCACCAGCGTCGCGAAATCCTTGAGCGGCGAGAAGCGCCCTACGCTCAGGATGAGCGGCGGCGCGCCCGGCGCGCAGAACGCGTGGTCCAAAGGCGCTTTTGCCATCTGCTCGATCTTCACGAGATCTAGCGGGTTGTAGATGACTTCGATGCGCTCTCGCTGCAGATGCAGATGACGTGCCATGTCGTCGGCCACACCGTTCGAGTTGGCGATGATCGCGTTCGCGAAGTGGTAGGCCACGCGCGCGGCCCGAAGCACCCACGGCGCACTGTCCGCCGCCTCGTGCCCAAGCATGGTCGGAACGCCGCGCGTGGACACCACGTTGCGAGTCCCGGTGAAAGCCAGGCAACGCGCGGCGAGCGCCACGATGTTCGCGTGTTCGAGCGCCGACAGCAGCGCAGCGGGACGTTCGCGCCGCAGATATCGCGCGAGCCCGGGCATCGAACGCGCCACGCCCGAGGATTTCAGATCGATGATGCGCACCGGAGTCCTCACTTCGCTCATGAACGGACCATCCGCATGAGCGAGCACGAGGTCGACGGACAGACCTTCGGCCGCGAACTGGTTGGCCAGCTCCACGAACACGCGTTCGGCACCACCGCCGACCAGCGAAGGAAGAAACAGGGCGATGCGGGGCCGAGGCACTAACTAATCCGCTGAATGTTTCAGGCCGCGACGGCGGTCGATGGTGTGGCTTGAGCGGTTGCTAGCCAGCTCTGGAACATGAGTACCGGCCACAGCGTATCCGCCGCGTCTTCAGCTCCCGAAAGATGCGCCGCCCAGAGCGCGCGCACCGCCGCGGCATCGAAAAAGCCTTCTCGTTCCAGGCGTGCCGCGCCGAGCAGATCTTCCACCCAGGGGCGCAATGCATCGCGCATCCAGGCACCGACCGGAATGCCAAAACCCATCTTGGGCCGCTCGATGAGGGACTCGGGGACGTAGCGCGCCAACACGCGGCGAAGAAGCCACTTGGCGCGTCCGTCGCGCACCTTCATGTGCGCCGGCAGACTCCAGGCAAACGCCACGACCGCGGGGTCGAGCAGCGGAATGCGGGTTTCCAGGCTCACGGCCATGGCGGCGCGATCCACCTTGGCGAGAATGTCGTCGGGTAGATAGGTCATGGCGTCGCCGTACATCATGCGCGCGAACAAGTCGTCGCTGGCGAGCGGCGCGAATGCGGCGGGCCACTCACCGGCACAGCGGACCACGCGGTTGGCGTGCGGCCACAACGCGGTCTTGACTGCATACACCTGGTCGGCATCGCGGGCCGCCAGATAGCGGGCCATCCGCTGCCCACGGTAGTCGCGCGCCAGCAGGCCATAGCCGCTCGAAATCAGCCGGCGCGCGGGCCCCGGGATGCGGCGCAACTGCCGCCACAGATCGGCCGTGCCCTGGTAACGCGTGTAGCCGCCGAACAGTTCATCGCCGCCGTCACCGGACAGGCACACGGTCACCTGCTTGCGCGCGAAGCGGGCGACGAGATGCGTGGGGATGGCCGAGCTGTCGCCGAACGGCTCGTCGTACATCGCGGACAACTGCGGGATGACGTTCAGCGCATCGGTGGCTCTCACGTGGAGCTCGGCATGATCCGTGCCGAGGTGGCGCGCCACCTGCGCGGCATGCCGGGCTTCGTCGAACTCCGCTTCCTGAAATCCAATCGTGAACGTGCGGACTCGCTGCGAAGATTGCGCCTGCAGCATCGCCACCACGGTGGTCGAATCGATACCGCCAGACAGAAACGCGCCGAGCGGCACGTCAGAAATCGTCTGCCTTTGGACGGAGGCCCGCAGCAATAAGTCGAGCCGCTCGATGGCCGCATCGTCGCTTCCTTCGAACGGATGCGCGAGCCCGCGCGACGCCACTTCACGCAGGGACCAGAAGGCACGCGGCGCGGGTTCCCTGCTCCCGTCCATCGCGGACGTAAACTCGACCGTGCAACCGGCGGGCAGCTTGCGGATCCCGTGGTAGATAGACGCCGGCGCGCACACGTAGCCGGAACGAAGCAGTGCGGCCAGCGCGCCGCGGTCGATTTCCGCGCGAAACGACGGGTGCGCGCGCAGCGCCTTGAGCTCGGATCCGAACAGCAGCGTGTCGCCCTGCCAGCCGTAGAACAACGGTTTCTCGCCCATGCGATCGCGCGCGAACGTGAGCGTGCTCTCGGCGCGATTCCAGAGCGCGATTGCGAACATGCCGGTGGCGCGCTGCAGTGTGCCTTCGACGCCCCAGTGCTCGAAACCCGCCAGCAAGGTTTCCGTGTCCGAGTGCCCGCGCCAGTCGGGCGCGGCGCCGACGTTTTGCAGCTCCGCACGCAGCTCGAGGTGGTTGTAGATCTCGCCGTTGTAAACCAGGACGAGCCGGCCCGACGCGGAACGCATGGGCTGTTTTCCGGCTTCGGACAAATCGATGATGGCCAGGCGGCGATGGCCTAGCGCAATGCCGCCGGTCGCGTCGATCCACAGCCCTTCGTTGTCGGGGCCGCGATGCGCCAAGCTAGCATTCTGCCCGCGCAGTATGGACTCGGCGTCGCCGCCGAGCGCGGCGCCAGCGCGCAGGAATCCGGTCAATCCACACATGTCGAAAACTCAATGTTCACTTATGCCCAATCTCGCGCGCCGGCACGCCTGCGACCTTCGCGCCGGGCGGTACCGACCGCGTCACGACTGACCCGGCGCCAACGATCGCGCCACGGCCGATGGTCACACCATCGAGAATCTGGACGCCTGCACCCACCCAAACGTCATCCTCGATGACGATGCCTTCGCGAGTGAAGCCCGATGCGTGCAGCGGCACTGCCGCGCTCGCGGGCACATGGTTCGCAGACACGACAACCACATGTGCCGCAATGCGCACGCCATTGCCGATGATCAGTCCGCCGTGCCCGTAGAGCATCGTGAACGGATTGACGCTGCACCGATCGCCGATGCGAATTTCTCCGCCGTAAGTGATCAACATTGAATATGGATGTATCTCGCAATGATTTCCGATGCTTATCCGCCCGCCCGCCCGCACTTGAATCGAGCTTCGGAAGGAACACCAGCTTCCCGTGCCAATCGTCACTGCCCGGCCTGCGAAGCGGAGCCGCGTGAACAGATACCCCGCCACGCAGCCCAATACCACGAGTTTTCGCCACAATGGGCGCAGGATCCGCTTCGCCACTCCGCGGACATTAGACATCTGCCGTCGTTCCCCGGCGAAATACGAGCTCGTTGCAGCCCCAGCTGGTAGTGCGCTTGAAATTCAGCAAGGTAAACCCACGCGCGCGGAAATAGGCTTCGAGCAGCTCGAAGGTGGCGAACTCGAATGGGAAGCCGCCGACCCAGTCAATGTCATCGTACTTGTCGCTCATGCCTCGCTCCGGGATGACGGAATGCGCGCCTGACGATCCACTGAACAAGCGGCGCAAAGACATGAGCGCGCGGATGGTCCCCATGACCAGTTTGACAAAGGCCGACTGTGACCAGCGCGGCAAACGGTTGTAGAACGTTTTGACCAGCCACCAGAGACGCGACTGCGCGCCCTGGTCGTTGTAGATGGCTATGAAAAGGCGCCCATGTTTCGCGACACGCGCGAGCGCATTTTCGAAACCCAGCCACATCGAACCGGTGTGGTGCAGCACTCCCCAACTGTAGACGACATCGAATTCTCCGAAGCTCTGCATGAAGTTTCCATCGAGGGCGGAACCCTGCTCGATATGCCACTGTGGGTCGCGCGGGAAATAGCGCTGCCTGAGTTCCTGCGCGCAAGCCACCGACTTCGGATCGAAATCGAAAGAGGTCACCTGCGCACCGAGGCGGCGAGCGGCCAGGCTGAACAATCCCGAGCCCGATCCGATGTCGAGAAAGCGCAGCCCGGCGAGCGAGTCGAGCTTGAGCATCTCGCGTAGCGAATCGACGGCCGCGTTGATCCGACGATCATCGAGTTCGCGGAGGAAACGGGTCCAGTTTTCACCGAAACTAAAACGTTGACGGGCTTCGATCTCCTGAATGGCACTCATCCGTTCACTACCTCCGAAGGCGCGGACGGGAACAAAGCCTGATCCCACTGGGCCATGATTCGATCTGGATGGAAACGTTCGCGCACCGACCGCGCGGCGTCACCAAGCCGTGCACGCGCCATCGGATCCTGCATCAACGTGCGCATGGCAGCCGCCAGCGCAGCGACGTCTCCCACCGGCACCAGCCGGCCATCGACATTGTCTTCGATAATTTCCGATGGCCCCGCCGGACAATCGCTGCTGATCACCGCTGCGCCCATTCCCATCGCCTCGAGTACTACGTTTGGGAACCCCTCGAAACGCGACGGTTGTACCACTATGCCAGCGCGCGCCAGCCACGACTCGATGTCTGCGTGAATGCCTGCCAGCGTTACGCGACCGTCGAGGCCGAGACGATGGATCTGCGACTGCAATGTCGCGTATTCAGGACCCACGCCCAATACGGCAACTTGCCAGTGAGGAAACTCGTCGTGCAACAACGCGAAGGCGTCGAGCAGCACGTCGAAGCCCTTTTGGCGCGTCAGGCGACCCACCGCCAAGACCAACGGCTCACGACTCTCATTTCGAGACGCGAGCCCGCGCAGAGAGTTCGGAATCACCGAGACCTTCGCACGGTAGCGCCGTTGAATCCATTCGGCAACACGATAGGTCTGCGCAACCACGAGATCCGCACGCAGATAGACGAGCCGGCTCAGCAATCGCCACCCGCGCCGCACCGTGACGTCATGCGCCGGGTCGGCACGTTCCGATACAACCACGCGCAGTGGCAGTCCCGCGGCGGCAGAAATGGCCAGCACATTGTTCTGGGTGATGAAGCTGACGAGTGCATCGGGCCGTTCAACACGGAGCAAGGCGCGCAAGCGCGCCACGCGCCGCCAACTAGTCCGCAGGGCACGCAGCGGTGTTCCCGTATCTTCCGTATCGAGGTGCACGCGGCGCACGCCGTCCGAGACCCGGTAGAAATCCGCCACGTCACGGCCACTCCAGGTGGCAAGCGTGACGCGCACGCCCTGGGCCGCCCAGTAATTGGCCATCTGTACGAGCTGGCGCTCCGCGCCACCGCCTTCGAGACTGGCTGAAACCAGCAAAATGTTGCGTGGCGTATTCCGGTCGGCGTTCATCGTTTCCGCGCTTGAGCAGAACCGCCGGGGCCGCAAAGATGAATGCTAGGCAAACCACTCAAGACTGCTCGCTCCGTCTATCGATCGCGGTGCCATGCAATACGCATGCGCTGACAGTCAGGAATGCGCCAAGCAGCGGGTGATAGAAAATAGTCCCAGAGAATGTCATGGACAAAAAACAGACGAGTGTGGCGAGAATTGTGGCGCGAATCGCTTGGCTATCGCTGGCCGAGGGCGTGAGGAGACGAAGCCCGAGCGATATGAAAGTCAGGTAAAAGAGCGTGCAGCCTATCAGGCCGACGTTGTAGAGCAGGTCACCTGCAGTTGAATGCGAGGTAACGCCGTATTTCGCCCGAAACGCCTCGACACCATTTCCAAACAGCGGATTGTCCTTCATGCCTTCTATGGCAAGTTGCATCCACTCGTTGCGCTCGTTAAATCCCGAATATCCCTGGACGTCTTCGCGAGCCTCGAGCACTTGAATGCCAACTTCCAGACGGTGGAGCGCGTATTGCATCCGGTCGAGAATCGCTTCGTTTGTCGCGATCACGTAACCAATTGCGACCAGAGCTAGAACTATCAACCCGATATTACGGCGAACCAGTTGCATTGCCACGGAAACGTAGACGATGGCTGCGATGAGCGCGCCCGCAACCACTCCAAGGTTTGCCTTGATCGACGTGGTCGCAACCACGTGGAGCAACATGACGAGCGCAAGGGGAGTTGCGAACGTGCGCGCATGAAAGACGCAGCCATAGAGAATCACGAGAAATAGGCCGAAGATGTAAACGAGGGCAACGGCGTTGTACGAAAAACTGACAGCTATGGCGAATGGAAATCCCGTTGCCATCGTATGGATGATTGAAGCCGACATGAACCCGGCAATCATGCCGCGCAGAACGGCGCGGCGGTCGTGGAACCGCAATAGCGCAGCGATGAGAATTTGCGACAAGAGGAAATCAACGGCCGGAAACATCGTATTGAGCGCGGTCTGGATGTCTGCGGTCCAAAGTAGCGCGATCCCCATGTACGCGACGAATGCGCCGTACAGCCAGATTTCCCGAACCATGAACAGTCGCGGATAGAGCGCGAGGTGCAGCAAGATCAACAGGGCCAGGACGGGCAGCAGGCGCGACGTCGCGAGCTGCTCGACGAATACGACGCCGAAGAACAACGCCATCACCGCGAAATACGCGATCAGCCAGGATCCTGCGCGCGCCACATACGGCCGGCCGAGCACTGCAAGGATGGTTGCGTCAAGTGTTTGCTCGCCTGGCGCGAGCGTCTTGGAAAGTTGTCTCATGCCGACGCAACACTGCCGTAGCCTTCACCGGCTTCGATGCGCGCACGCAACAGCGTGAACATGTACGCGAGGTTTTCGTACTCCGCTGCAGTCTTCGGGATGGTCCAGTCGTTGTGCATGGCCGGCTGGAACGGCCCGAGGAACTCGACGAACGCATCGACGATCGACTCCCGGGAGACACGTGGCCTCGACAGCATGCGTCGGAATTGGTCAGGGAGAGTGCTGAGTTCGCCGACGCGCTCGGCACTCGGAAATCTTGCCACCGGCGAATCACCGAGCATCAGCACCGGCTTGCCGAGTAACGCGCCTTCGAGACCCATCGTTCCCTGGATGCTGACAATCATGTCGGCGCGATCGACGAACTGACGTGTGTCGGCGAACGGCGCGACAACCTTCACGCCGAGGATCGCTTCGAAACGCTCGAGATCCGCCCGCGAATATTTGGCGGCGTCGCTCTTGTGCACTTTGACGAGCAGCGTGTGCGACGGCGGCAGTGCGCGCGCAAGCGTCCGCACGACCCAATATTGATCGCTGTAGAACGGAGCCCATACGTCGATTGCCGACTCCGGCTGTGTATGCAGTCCGAACAGGACGAAGGGTCGCTGCGGTGGCTGCGTGATGGCACCGAAGCGCGCTGTCGAACGGCTCGCCGAACGTGCGCGCCACAAGTGCCGAAGCGCCGCCCTCAGATTGAATGCCGACTCATCTTCGGTGTACCGCAGGTGCTCGCGATTGCGCGCAGCTCGAAGGATCTCCCAGGTGACCCCGAAGCGGACCGGAACCCGGCGCAGAATCGCGAGCGGTGACAGCGCGGCTGGAGTCACGTACGCCGGCGCATGCATGCTCCGCTGCTCGAATCCAAGCAACGTTTTCTCAGCAAGTTCGCGCACCTTCGCGAGGGGCGGCGTTAGCTGGACGCGCGAACGCGGCATCAGTGTGTCGCAGAAACACGCGTATCCGCTCGGAATCACGCTGAAATTCACCGCAAACCAAGGCACCCGCATCTGACGAGCGACGGCGAGTGAAAGCGCACTGTGTAGGCCGTCATACGACGAAATGACGACGGACGGACGAGCCTGTTCGAACAGTTCGCGCAGTCGCCGTGCGAGGAAAGTGGCGTAACGCAGCGCCGAGTCGTAGGGAAGGCACGCCACGATCCGGTCGCCGAGAACCATGTTGTTGATGCTCGGCACCGCGTCGCGCTCGAGTGACGCGAGCAAAGCGTGATCGATTTCCGGCATCGGCTCGCGCAGGTGGCGCCGAAAGAACAAAGTATCAGGCGGCGGCCGACCACCGTAGTCGTCCAGCGAGTGGCGCGGATGCTCGACGAAGGTGAATGGAATTCCGCTGCGCCGGCTGATTTCCTTGCCGAGGTCAGAGGGCCAGCCCAGCACGAGCGCGCGAAATCCACCGGAAGCAGTCACAGTGAATTCCCTTCGCAATCGAACACGTCGCCGCACCAACCCAGCTCGCGCACGCGCGGCAGGATTTCTTTGACGAAGGTCGAAGTGACAACCAGCGCTGGGTTCTCATAGTTAGCTTGTGCACGCGCAAGTGCCTGAATGGGCTCCACCACCTCGCCGCTCAGCCCGACGAAATGTTTGCCCACCTTGGCGGGATTGCCATCGGTCCACAGCTCGGGTTCCCGGCCCAATGCCGTCGCAAGGCTGACGCCCGAGCTGCCCGCGCCCCAAAACACCAGTGGCCGGGCACCGAGCAATGCCCGCAGCCGTGTACGCCGCGCATCGACGCCTAGCTGTACGGCGGACAGGTCGGGACGCGGAATATCGGCTGCGCGCTCGCCGCGCGCAAACCACGCGATCAGATTTCCGGCGGGGGTCACTTCCGAGCCTCGAAGCGTCCAGCCTTTCTCTCCGGCAAGGCGAGCGAGTGAGCGCGACGCGAACACGTGAATGTGCTCGACATGGAACGGATCGATGGTTCCACGTGCGGCATGAAAGTCGAGACTCGGCGTCTCGAGTATCAGAGCGGCAGACGGCGCGCTGGCCGCGTCGAGTCCGGCGAAGAAGTCGTCGAACTGGAAGATGTGCTCAATGACGTGGCGTGAATAGATGAGATCGGCGGGAGCACAGTCACGAACGGTATGGACACCGAAGAACTCCTCACGCACGTCCAGCCCACGTGCGCGCGCCACCACGGCGTTTGCCGCGTTGGGCTCGAACGCATAGGCGTGCTTCGCGCGCACCCGGGTTGCGAGCGCCGAAAGGACGTCACCGCTCGATGCGCCGATCTCGAGCAGCGTGCCACCCTCGCGCAGCAGGCCGAATCGATCGAGCGCCGCGAAAAAATCCTCGCGGAACTGGCCACCCATCCCGTCTGGCGCCGGCGTGTAGTAGAAGTTTCGATAGATGGCCGAGAGCATCTCGGCATCGAAATCCGGCTGCCACGCATGCGCGCAGTCCTCACACGCAAACCACTCGAGATCGACCACGTGCGGCGCGGGCACTTCGACGCCGGCGGGTACCGGATGCTGGTAGATAGGCTGCCGGCGGAGCGACAACAACGGTTCGCCGCGCGAACGGCAGATCGGACAAGACTTCATTCCACGTCCTTCCATTGCAGCGGTTCACCGCGCGCAAGATCGCGTTTGGCGCGCCGCCCGAGCACGCGGGATAACGCGCGCGGCGGCAAGCCGAGACCTGGACGGATGGCGCGTACATGGGATTCGCCGAACACCTCCCCGGCCGCGATGGGCTTCACCACGAACAGCGAGCGGGCATGCCCCGCCCCGGGACGCTTGTCGCTGGTGAGAATCGACGCGCTTCCCAGCGCTTCCCAGGCTTCGCGCGCTGCCTTCACCAGTCCGCCGAATTCTTCAGGTTCCAGCGAGAACAGGGCGTCGGGACCGCCGTCGGAGCGCTGCAACGTGAAATGCTTTTCGATGACCACGGCGCCGCGCGCAATCGCCAGTTGCGTCGCCTGGCTCCCGAGGCTGTGATCGGAGAGCCCGACGACGCAACCGAATTGTGAGAGACGATCCAGCGCTCGCAGGTTCATGTCGGCCATCCTGGCGGGATATTCGGACACGCAATGAAACAGCGCGACTTCCGGTGCACCGCCGGTGCGCAGCACGCGCAGGGTCTCCTCGATATCGACGACGTTCGCGACACCCGTGGACACGAACACCGGTTTGCCCGTCGCGGCGACGGCGCGCAACAACGGATCGTCACAGATTTCGAACGATGCAATCTTGTAGGCCGGACAGTCCTGTTCTTCGAGCACGGCCACTGCGCGCTCGTCGAAGGGCGAACTGAAGATCGTGATGCCGTTATCGCGCGCGACCTTAAAGAGTTTCGCCGTCGCTTCGACCGGCAACGCGATCTTCTTGTAGAGCTGGTAGTAGTTGAGCCCCTTCCACGGCGGCGTCTGGATCAGGAACTCCGGCCGATCGCTGTCGATAGTGAGCGAATCCGCGTCATAGGTCTGGATCTTCACCGCGTCGGCGCCGGTCTTTGCCGCCGCCTCGATGAGCCGGCAGGCGCGGTCCAAGTCCGCCAGGTGATTGTTGGATACCTCGGCGATGACATACGGCGGGTGTTCCGCGCCTATGGCGCGTCCCTCAATGATCATAGTGCTCACTCCGGAAACAAAACGGGATGTAACCGGCGCCGCCGGTAGCCGCGAAGGCCGCGTCCACCGGATCGTCGCCTACGTAGAACGCGCGCAAACCCGCGCGCCAGTCCTGCAATTCGCTCCAGGCCCAAGCGGATGGCTTGAGTTCCCGCGGCCGCGCGGGATCGCAGTACACGGCGCGATCGAAAACCTCGGAAAGGCCGAGCGCCTGCAGCTTGCGTTGCTGCACTTCGCGGCGTCCGTTGGTCACCAGCGCCAGTGCGCGGCCGCGCGCACGCAGCGTGAGCAACAGCGGCTTGAGACTGGGTGAATGAAGCAGTTCATCGCCCGGATACGCGTGGAAGCGACGCAGACACTCGGCACCCCACTCGCGGGGCAGGCCACGCTCGCGCAGCAGGTCATCGAACAGGCCGGGGCGATGTCGATCAGTCTCGCGGCGCTCCCAAAGCGCCTGCTCCGCGCCCTGTAGCAGTTCCCCACTACGTTCGCGCAACCACTCGCACACCGCGGCGAGCGCGGGCCGCTCGAAGTCTCGCGTGTCGTAGAGCGTGCCGTCGAGATCGAACACCAGGCGCTCGTCCGTGCCGAGTGAATCGGTGAGCCGCGCCAGATCGCTCGTGACTGTGCTCATGCCGGCACCTCGACGAACTCCGTCCAATAGCGTGCAATGCGCAACGGCCGCGCACGCCCTTCCCAGGCTAGGCCCTCGTGGAGCGCGATCGTCGCGGCGAACGGATCGCAGCCCGCGAGCGCCGAGAAGATGGCGCTCCCCGCGAGCCGTGGATTGAGCTCGATGAGGAAATCGTGACCGTGTGCATCGCGAATCACCTGGAAATTGATCGCGTAGCGAAACCGCCAGCGCCGCCCCAGAGCCTCGGCCAGCGCGTGCAGCGCCTCATCCGGCACCACTTCGCCGAGCGTGGAGACGCCCGCCGCCGCGAGCCGCCGCCGCGGCGAGGTCGCGAGCAATTGTCCGCTGCGCGAGTAGATGGCATCGACGGTGAATTCCTGCCCTTCGATGGCGCGTTGCATGACACCGTCTCGGCCCGCATAGGCCGCGTGGATGCGTTGATCCACGCAAGCCACCACTCCCTTGCCGCCGCGGCCGAACCGCGGCTTGAAGAAGGCCGGCGCATCGTCGGCGCGCGGCGCGATGGGCAGGCCGGACTCTTCGCACACCTGCTGAAAGCGCAGCTTGTCGACGCAATCGAGTACGACCTGCGGTTCACTGAGTGCGATTCGCGCCCGCAGCTCGGGAGCGATTTCATCCCAGCCACGCGCGATGGCGACGAGTTCCTCGTCGACGAACGGCATGAACAGATCCACTTCGCGCAGGCGCTGCGTGAGAAAGCGCAGAAATTCCGGGTCGGTCCCCAGCGGCGCGACGTGGAATTCGTCGCAGAACTTCCTGGCCAGCGGCCCGGCATCACGCGACGCGTTGATTCCCACGCTGCGGTGTCCGAGGGCGCGCAAGTGCTGGATTATCGACACGGATGCCGGAGACCCCGCGGCACTCATCATGATTTTCATTGCAGTGCCTCGTGCGTGAACACGCGCAGCCCCGCGGCCGTTACCGCCTGCTCCCGAAATCCCACGCGCTCGAACGCGGCCGCGGAACCTGTGTTGTCCGGCTTCACCTCACCACGAAAGCGCGTATCGGCCGACATCGCGCGCATACCACGCAACAGCAGTTCGGCGCCCCATCCGCGGCCGCGGAAGATCCGGTCGACTGAATAGTCGACGTTCGCCCAGCCGTCGATCGAATCGAAGCGGATCTGGCCCACCGGCAGCTCGCCCGCGAGCAGCACAAATAGATAGGAGTCCGGTCGCGCGAGCCGCGCCTCGAACCAGCGGCGATGGCCGGCGAATGCGATCGGTGCGGTGTCGAGCGATTGGCGCCGCACTTCGGCATCGTTGACCCAATCGAAGTACAGGAAGACGTCGGCGGGCGCCGCGCGCCGCAGCTGCAGTTGCGAACCTGCGGTCGGCGACAGCCACTCGGCGATGCGCGCGGCGCCGAGGCCATCGACGAGCGCCTGACCTCGCGCTGCCATGTCGCGCCGGCGCGCGGAATCCTGCATGAAACCGCTCACGGCGCTCGACAGTGTTTCGTCGGTCATCGACTCCGCGAGGCCGCAGTACTCGATGAGACCTTCGCGGGCCAGGAATTCGCACCCCGGGCGCTGGTTCTCGGCCATGCACACGACGATGGCTGGAACGCCAAGGCAGAGTCGCTCCCACGTGGTGGTCCCGCCCGCGCCGATCGCCAGGTCAGCCGCCGCGAGTAATGGGGCGAGGCTGGCCTGCGGTGGAAGGACACGGGTACGCGGTCGCGCCGCGGCGGCCTGTTCGAGCCGCTGCGAGTACGGGTAGTTTGAGCCCGTCACGATGTCGAGCTCGAGCATGGCGAATGCTTCGCTCGACAAGGCGGCCAGCGTGCGGCCCGTCAGATCGAGCGGATCGCTACCGCCAAATGTGACGAGCACTCTGCGCACCTCGCCCCCGCGCGGTGCCAGGCTCGCGCGCTGGCTGACGTATTGCGCGTCGAGCAGCGCATAACGCGCCCCGATCGCCAGCTCGCAACCGGCTGGTACGCGATCCCGGTAATCCACCGTATCCGTGCCACGGGCGTTCTGATCCAGCAGGCGATCGCAGTCATGGCGCCGCTGCGGCAGATCATCGATGGCCAGGAGCTGCCGCGCTGCGGGACGCAGCGCGACTTCCCAGCGTTCATCGAGCGCGTAGTGATCCACGATCAGCCAGTCCACGCTCTGCGCGCCAATGGCGGCCCGGGTTTGCGCGGCGTCTTCATCGAATGAGTGCTGGTCGCCGATGACGCTCACTTCAAAACCGCGGGAGCGAAGCGTCGCGATCAGATTGCCCGGGTCCGCGCGACTCACGAATCGTACCTGCGCGCCGCGCGCGCGCAATTTCGCGGCGAGGTTGGCACAGCGCATGACGTGCCCCACTCCCAGCCGTTCGGATGCATCCGCTCGAATCACGACTTTCAGAATATCTTCCGCCCCAATACGAAAGCCTCGGCGGCATCAACACCCACCGCCGCGCCGCGCCAGTGCGCGAGATGCTCGACGCCGCGCCGCGAACGCGGGTGTGGCCATTCGCGCAGCTCCTCGGCGTAAGCATCGAGCGCCGCCAGCTTGAGCGCGAGCGTGTCGGAGATATCGATGAACCAATTCGGTACGAATGGTGGGGCGCCATCGGGCAACTGCCATTCCGTGGACGACGGCACCTCGAAACTCAGCAAGGTGCGCACAG
>JBDTSV010000176.1:0-14854 GCA_039930985.1 Pseudomonadota bacterium | reverse complement strand
GGGCCTTGCTCGACCTGCGGCGAGTGGATGAGGCGATTGCGGCACTGGACGCTGCTGAGAAATACGCGGTTGGCACGCACGCCTACGTGAATTTCGCGATCAACCTGGGGGTTGCGCAGGAAAGAGTTGCGCGCGCGGACGCGGCGCTTGCGACCTTCGCAAAGGTCGTGGGCACCAGCGAGCATGGTGGTCTGATCCTGCAGGTGGGCATCGCGAATGCCGCACTGCAGACCGGTGACCTGCCGCGTGCAAACGAGGCGATGCTGAGAGCCCGCGAGGCGCGCTGGACTGGCGTCCGCCTTTACACGCGGGCACTCTTGCGCGCCGGGCGGGTGGATGAGGCGCGAGAGCTCATGCTCGAGCTTCTCCGGAATCCGAACTGGCGCGGCCAGATGCTCGCCGACGTGCAGAACTATCGCACCCTGCCGCCGCTTCCCGCTGAACGGGATGAGTTCGCACGATTCAAAGCGCTCGTGAACCTTCCGGAAGTGCACCAGGCGATTCTCGAGGTCGGACACATCGAAAATTTTGATTTCCCGCACCCATAAGCGGCGCCAGCACGTGCAACCAGGCAACGGGAAGGCGCCACTCATCGAGTGGCGCCCTCTGACTCAGCCCGAAGTCGATGTCAGCGGCGAAACTCCGCGATGACTTCGATAATTCCTACGATGTGACGGTTGAATTGGGCGAGCTCCTCGGCGGGCACCCACAATTCGGTGCACTCCGCCCCGCCGACCGCCTGCACGGGAAATCGCATCGCGTACTCAGCGTCGACTGCAAAACGAGTCACGAAACCTGCACCACTGTCGCGCACGTTCCATCAGCAGCAATGCGCGCGGCATACGCCTCATTGGTGACGGGATAGAAGACCGGTTGGTCGGGCAGGCGCGGCGGAAACGCGCGAAAGCCCGCCGCCGCGATGAGCTCGAGCTCAGCGGGTCCGACAGGTCGATAGAGAATCATCGTCTGCATCGGTCTCTCCAATAAAAAAGGCGGGCCACCTGCGTGGCCCGCCCCGCTCACCCTTTCACGCAGAGAACCTGCTTCAGGGTGTACGCGATCTCGACGAGATCGCGCTGTGCTTCCATCACCGCGTCGATGTCCTTGTACGCGGCCGGCGTTTCGTCGATCACGTCCTTGTCCTTTCGACACTCGACTCCCGCCGTTGCGGCTTCGTGGTCCGCGACGGTGAAGCGCTTGCGTGCCGCGGTACGCGACATCACGCGACCCGCGCCGTGGCTGCAGCTCGAGAAGCTCATCGCATTCCCCAGGCCGCGCACGATGAACGAACGCGCACCCATGGAACCCGGGATGATGCCGAGCTCGCCCTGCTTCGCGCTCACCGCGCCCTTGCGGGTCACGATGAGATCCGCGTCGAAGTGCCGCTCCCGCGTGCAGTAGTTGTGGTGGCAGTTCACCGCCACCTCACCCATCGCAAACGGACGCAGCTCTTCACGCATCACGCGCAGCACCGAATCCATCATCGCGCGGCGGTTTTCCGCGGCGTAGTCCTGGGCCCAGGTCATCGCCTCGACGTAGTCGTCGAAGTGCTCGGTTCCCTCGACCAGGTACGCGAGGTCACGATCGGGCAGATTGATGAAGTGCTTCTTCATGTCCTTCTGCGCCAGCTCGATGAAGAGCTGACCGATCATGTTGCCGATACCGCGCGAGCCCGAGTGCAGCATCACCCACACGGCCTGCTCGGTGTCCAAACAGACTTCGATGAAGTGGTTGCCGCCACCCAGCGTTCCCAACTGCTTCTGCGGTTCTTTCGGCTTGAGTTTCGGGTGCTTCGCCGTGATGGCATTGCACCGTTCGCTCAAGCCGCTCCAGCGCGCGAGCACCGGCTCCGGCGCCGTTCCCCAGGACCCACGATCGTTGCGGCCACGGCCCTTCACGGAGCCGTGCGGCACCGCATGCTCGACACGCGAGCGGAGTGCCGTCAATGACTCGGGCAGGTCGCTCGCCTTGAGCGAGGTCTGAACCGCCATCATGCCGCAGCCGATGTCGACGCCGACCGCCGCCGGGATGATCGCGCCTTGCGTTGCGATCACCGAACCGACAGTTGCGCCCTTGCCCACGTGCACGTCCGGCATCACGGCCAGGTGCGAGTGGACGAAAGGCATGCGCGCGATGTTCGCGAGCTGCGTCTTCGCCGCCTCGTCCACCGGCACGCCGCGCGTCCACATCTTCACGTGGCGCCCGCCTTCGACATTCATCGTTTCGTATTGCTTTTCCATTGTCGTAACTCTGGTTGCGGTGCCCCCGCCTATGAAAGACGAGGCACCATGTTCTTCAATACACCTTCGAGGCCGTCGTAGACCGTCAACGAACCGATCTTCTCCGTCACCTTCTCCAGCGTCTCCAGTTCCTTCAAACGCAACAGCGTCGGGTTCTCTTCCATGAGCCGCGCGGTGTTCAACAGCGAACGTGTGGCAGCTGTCTCCTCGCGACGGCGGATCAGGTTGGCCTGCGCCTGCTTCTCCGCCTCGACCACCTGGTTGAGGATGGTCTTCATCTCGCCCGGCAGGATGACGTCCTTCACGCCAACCGAACGAACCGCAAGGCCGCTGGCTTCGAGCTTCGCGACCGACGTCTGGACCTCGCGGTCGAGCACGCCCTTGTCACCCAGCAACTCATCCAGCGTCCGCACACCCACCGCCTCACGCAACGCGAACTGCAGCTCCTTGTAAACGTAGTCCACGAAGTTGCTGACCGTCGCGCGCGCCTTCACCGCGTCCACGACCTGCCACAAGGCCGTCAGGTTCACGCGCAAGCTCACCTTGTCGCGCGTCAGGATTTCCTGGCCCGACACCTCCATCGTCTGCAGGCGCAGGTCCACGAGCTCCACGCGCAGCGTGCGCTGGTACTTCCAGTACGCCGAAAGGCCCGGCTTCAGCACATCACGCAGCTCGCCGTCGACGATCAGCAGGCCCACCGAGGTGTCCGGCACCTCGACCGTGCTGATGGCGTCGCTCACGCCTGCCGCCGCCCTGGCACGCGTCAGCACCCGGGCCGTGTTCGCGTCGAGCGCGTACTCATCGGCGATGTCGCGAACTTCTACGCGTACGTTCACCGCGGCGCGCCAGTACAACTGTCGCGTACCCGGCGCGAGCACGCCTGTCAGTCGCTCGTTCTTGTAAACCAGGCCGATCTCACGATCGCCGAGTTCGACGATCTGCAGGTGCGGTTCCAGCAACGCCCGCGACTCGGTCAACAGAACGTCGGCACGCGGCAGAACGAGTTCCGGCGTGGTCACGTCATAGGTCTGCACCGAAAGACGCCCCAGCGGGTCCCACAGCCAGTAAACGCCCGGAGTGAGCACACGCTCGAGGCTGCGTTCACGGAACACCAGCGCCCGTTCGTACTCTGCAATCGACAATCGCTTCAAACCCAACATTTTCCTTCTCCTTCCTCTTTCACCTCACCGCCGCGGCCCCATTGCCGCGGCGGCATCCAACAGGTCGAAGTGATACCCACACGCCCGGGCGGTCCGGCCGGGGGCGCGGTGCCGTCCTGTAGTTAGCCCCGGACGCTCGCGGCACATTCGCTGCCAGCTCGCACCCTGCCTGTCTACGCTCCAACACCGCGCACACCGGCGGCTCATGGCACCGGACGTGCTGCGGCCCGCTCGGTCGCGGACCGCCAGGTCACCTCGATGCGGGGCAAACCCCGCTTCAACTCCACTAGCTGCAAACCAGCTGACGCTGGTTACAAGCGCGGGATTCGAACCCACGACAGGGGGATTGTTAGTCCCCTGCTCTACCCGACTGAGCTAGCTTGTGGTGGTTATTGCCCCGTCATTCGCGGTACACGCCTGCACGACTGTTGCCAGGTGAAAGCGCGCCAGCCGGCTGTTGAACCCGGACCGCTGCGAAAAACGCGGACAAAGACCTCCTGACGAGGTGTCGATTTCGCGACGCCCCGAATCCATAACGACAATTTGGCTCCTGAAACGACAAAGCCCCGATCAGTGGCAACTGACCGGGGCCTTGTTGTTGGCCTTGCGGAGAGCTGCCTGAACGCGGCTCTCCGTTTCGCAGGAGAGCTAACGCATCAGAACGTCGAAGTCGCTCGCGTCGCGCGACGCGCACGCGCAGACGCAGCGCCGATTCGACAGAATCGACGGTTGCGGCAGCGCGGCGGGAAGCCGGCGGGCAAACGAATTTCGGTAGTTAGGATGCATGAGGGCGCGCATTATAGGAGGGAATATCCGGCTGTCAACGGCGATCTGCGCATCAATTGCGCCAGGTGACGTGAACCCCGAAGCCTTTGCTGCTGTCGGCGGTATAGGCCGAAACACCGGCAGCCCAGCTCCTCGAGAAGAACTTCTCCGCGCGCAGTTCCAGGCGGTCGTCACCGTCGGCGTAGCCGATTCCGAGACTTGCAGATTCGTCGAGGTAGTAGTCGAAATCCAGCCGGAACGACCGATCACCCTGATCGGGGTCGACTACGCCGACGCTGCCGGCGTAGAAGTGCGCGTTGGGCAGCTTGCCGACGTAACGCGCGGTGACATTGGGATCATAGCCACCCTCCTGGAAATTCGTCGTAACCAGCAGCCCATCGAGCGGCGCGACGCCGACCGTACCAAACCACGTCGAGTTGTACTCCTTCAGCACGGTCGTCGAGTTGACGGCGGTGACATCTTGTTGGTGCGACACGCCCGCGCCTGCGTAGAACATGGTGCCCGGGATGTAGTAGCTGACATTGGCCGCCTGCGCGTTGAGGTGCGTGCCGAACACCTCGAAGCGCGCCGCGATGGCGCTCAGGGAGCTGGCGCGACCGAGAAACGATGCCTCGGCGAGCGGCACCCCGTCGGTGGCTACCGGCGCGAAATACCAGGTGCCGGACAGCGTCGTGGTATCCGGATCGCCGAGCGGGCCGTCGCCATCCGGCATGTCGCGATCGAAGGTGCCTTTCACCTCGACGCGGTAATCATCGGCGAGCGAGGCGGCGGGCAACAGCGCCAGCAGCACCACGATCATCTTCGAGTCGTTCAGTTTTGTCATGCAACAGTCCATTAGTTAGTGTCGTTCCGGCGCGCGGATGCGCGCCGCCGAATCTTAAGGCAGGGATCAGATAGTTTGGTTCCCGGACGCGTACGACGGAGCCTTCTCCATCGGGCGCGTAGCGCCGCGCGATACGCGCGGGATCGATCAGCCGAAGTTGATCTTGGCTTCCAGGTTCGAGCGCGAATCGGCGTTGAGCAGCGCTTCTTCGAGCTCGATGCGGTTCTGCTTGTAGAGATTGAGCAGCGCCACGTCGAAGCTCTGCACGCCGCGCTCCGAACTCGCAACAATGGCTTCCTTGATCGCGCTGACGTCGCCCTTTTTCACCAGCTCACTGATGTAGGGCGTGTTGAGCATCACTTCGATGGCGGCGATGCGCTTGCCGTCCTTGGTCACTACCAGGCGCTGCGAAAGGACGGCCCTCAGGTACTGCGACAGATCGAGGAAGATCTGCTTGTGCTGATCCTGCGGAAACATGTTGATGATGCGATCCATCGTCTCGGCACTGTTGTTCGCGTGCAGCGTGGACAACACCAGGTGACCCGTGCCGGAAAGGTTGATGGCGGCCTCCATCGTCTCCCGGTCGCGTATTTCGCCGATGAGGATGACGTCGGGGGCTGCCCGCATGACCCCGCGCAATGCGCGAGCAAAACTCTTCGTGTCGAGGCCGACTTCGCGCTGATTGACGATCGAGCGTTTGTTGGTATGCAGGAACTCGATCGGATCTTCGATGGTGACGATGTGGTCCGAGGAGGTTTCATTGCGATGGTTGATCATCGCGGCGATGGAGGTGGATTTGCCGGAGCCGGTGGCTCCGACCATCAGGATGAGCCCGCGCTTCATCATGATGAGGTCTTTGAACATGTCGGGCAGGCCGAGCTGGTCGAGCTTGGGCATGTCGGCGCTGATGTAGCGCAGCACCATGGCCGGATAGCCGCGCTGGTAGAACACGTTGACGCGGAAGCGCCCGAGTCCCGGCTCGGAAATCGCAAAGTCGATCTCCAGCTCGCGCTTGAAGCTTTCGAGCTGGTCCGGCGTCATGAGCCCGTAGGCCGCCTGGCGCACGGTTTCGGGCTTCAGCACCTGCTTGTTGATGGGCAGGATCGCGCCTTCGATTTTCACCTTGATCGGTGAGTTCGAAGTGAAAAACAGGTCCGACGCCTTGCGCTCGACCATGAGCTTGAACAGCGGCCGGGTGTTGAGCACCATCGGCGCGCCGTCGGACGATTCCTTGACCTCAATGGTTTCCACGAACTTTTCGTTCACAACTGCCATACCCGCCCTTCTCTACGGTAGTTAGAACGAACGACCCTGTTGTTCTTCGTCGACCATCGACAGCGTGCCGCCGTCATCGAGGTTCTTCACCTCGCGCTTGCTCTCCAGCTTGATTCTCAAGCGCAGCTCGTTCTTGGAATCGGCATTGCGCAGCGCGTCTTCGTAGGAAATGAAGCCCGCCTCGTACAGATCGTAGAGCGCCTGGTCGAAAGTCTTCATGCCGATACGATTGGAACGCGCCATGACGTCCTTGATCTCCTGGACCTTGCCTTTGAAGATCAGGTCCTGGATCAGCGGCGAATTCAGCATGATTTCCATGGCCGCGATGCGCCCTGCGCCGGCTTCGCGCGGCACCAGACGCTGCGACACCAGCGCACGGATGTTGAGCGAGAGGTCCATCAGCAACTGTTCGCGGCGCTCATCGGGGAAGAAGTTGATGATGCGATCGAGCGCCTGGTTGGAACTGTTGGCGTGCAGCGTCGCCAGCACAAGGTGACCGGTTTCTGCGAACTGAATTCCGTATTCCATGGTCTCGCGGTCGCGGATTTCGCCGATCAGGATGACGTCCGGCGCCTGGCGCAGGGTGTTCTTCAAAGCGGTGTGCCAGTTGTCGGTATCGACGCCGACTTCGCGGTGCGTGATCACGCAACCGCGGTGCTGGTGCACGTACTCCACCGGATCCTCGATGGTGACGATGTGGCCGCGCGTCTTTTCGTTGCGGTAGCCGACCATCGCCGCGAGCGAAGTTGATTTACCCGAGCCCGTGCCGCCGACCAGGATCACGAGGCCACGCTTGGACAGCACGACTTCTTTCAGTACCGGCGGCAACTCGAGTTCTTCGAGAGTCGGAATCTTGGAATTGATGAGGCGGATGACACAGCCGGTGTGGCCCTGCTGCACGAAGGTATTCACGCGGAAGCGGCCAATGCCCGGCGGCGCGATCGCGAAGTTACATTCCTTGGTGGCGTCGAATTCCTTGGTCTGGCGATCGTTCATGATCGAACGAACCAGCACGGCGGACTGCTCGCCGGTCAGGGCGCGCTCCGACTGCGGCCGAACTTCGCCGTCGATCTTGATCGCTGGCGGGAAGCCCGCCGTGATGAACAGGTCGGACGCCTTCTTGTCGACTACGCGACGCAGAAGGTCCTGCATGAGCTTGATGCCTTGTTCTCTGTCCATCGCGGTTACCTGTCTCTTACGCCGCTTTGCGGCGCTTCATGTACCCGGTTTGCGTCTGCAAACCGGTTTTGAATCCCGAGCGCAGCTCGTTATAAAGCATCTTTGTTTGTGGCTTTGTAACGGGCTTCTTCCTTGCTCACGACACCCTTGGCAACCAGATCGGTCAGGCATTGATCGAGCGTCTGCATGCCGACCGAGCCACCAGTCTGAATGGCCGAGAACATCTGGGCGATCTTGCCTTCGCGAATCAGGTTCCGGATAGCCGGCGTGCCGATCATGATTTCGTGGGCGGCGATGCGGCCACCACCGTTGCGCTTGAGCAGCGTCTGCGAAATTACTGCGCGCAGTGATTCCGACAACATGGCGCGCACCATTTCCTTTTCCTGGGCCGGGAACACGTCGACCACGCGGTCGATGGTCTTGGCGGCCGAGCTTGTGTGCAACGTGCCGAACACCAGGTGGCCGGTTTCGGCCGCGGTGAGCGCCAGGCGGATCGTCTCTAGGTCGCGCATTTCGCCGACGAGGACGACGTCCGGATCTTCGCGCAACGCGGACCTCAATGCCTCCGAGAAGCCGAGAGTGTCGCGATGCACTTCGCGCTGGTTCATGAGGCAGCGTTTGCTCTCATGGACGAATTCGATGGGGTCCTCGATCGTGATGATGTGATCGGGACGGTTGTCATTGCAGTGGTTCACCATGCCGGCAAGCGTGGTGGACTTGCCCGAGCCCGTGGGGCCGGTCACCAGCACCAGACCGCGCGGCAACATGCACAGGTCGCGGAAGATCTTCGGCGCAGCCAGGTCGTCCAGCGACAGGATCGTGGACGGAATGTTGCGGAACACGGCGCCGGCGCCGCGGTTCTGGTTGAACGCATTGACGCGGAAGCGCGCGAGCTTGGGGATTTCGAACGAGAAATCGGTCTCGAAGAATTCTTCGTAAGCCTTGCGCTGCTTGTCGTTCATGATGTCGTACACCATGCCGTGCACTTCCTTGTGGGAAAGCGCGGGCATGTTGATACGTTTCATGTCGCCGTCGACACGAATCATCGGTGGAACGCCTGCGGACAGATGCAAGTCCGAGGCGTTATTCTTTACGGCGAAAGCGAGGAGCTGGGCGACGTCGACGGCCATACGGTGTCCCTTGAATAGCGCCGTTGAGTATAGACCCGGGTGTCACTGATCAATATGTTATCCCGTCCGCAGAATTGCTCGGAGAGCGTCGCAGCCACGCAAAACCGCATTTCTGCGGCTTGTCGCAGCCATTCCCGAAGTGTCGACTCCGTCACGCTTCTGGCGGTTTCGAAGGGCCAGAGCGTCGCAGCAATTGACTCGGCGACACGCGCCGGTGTCGAGAATTTTGGCGAGAATTTCCTGCAGGAAAGCCTGCCCAAGATCGAAGCACTCAAGGGACGCGAGCTCACGTGGCACTACATCGGCCGCCTGCAGACTAACAAGACCCGTCCGGTAGCCGAGATCTTCGACTGGGTACATGGCGTCGATCGCCTCAAGCTCGCGGAGCGTCTGTCGGCGCAGCGCCCGGCCGACGCCCCACCGCTCAACCTCTGTATCCAGCTGCACGTCGGCGGCGAGGCCAGCAAGGGTGGGGTCGAACCGGCCGACATCGCGCCGCTCGCCCTGGCCGTACGCGAGCTTCCACGCATCAAGCTGCGCGGCCTCATGTCCATGCCGCCCGCGGAATCCGCGGTCGAACGCCAGCGGCAATGGTTTCGCGAAACGCGGCAGGTCTTCGACTATCTCAATGAGCGCGGCCTGGGACTCGACACCTTGTCGATGGGCACCAGCGCCGATTTCGAAGCGGCCATCGCCGAAGGATCGACCATCGTGCGCGTCGGCACCGCCATTTTCGGTCCGCGCAACGCCGAGACTTGATTTGGCTGCCGCTATTATTCGTCCCATGAACATCAACGCAGCATTCGTCGGCGGCGGAAACATGGGCGGTGCCCTGGTTCGCGGCCTCATCGCCCGTGGCCTCGCCGCAAAAAACATCAGCGTCGGGGAAGCGCACCAGCAGCGCCGCATCGCGCTCGCGGATGAACTCGGCGTGCACGTCACCGCGGACAATCGAGAGGCAGTGGCCGGCGCCGACGTGGTGGTACTCGCGGTAAAGCCGCAGGATATGGCGGGCACCGTGCAGGCGCTCGCCCCCGTGTTCGCGCAACGCGCGCCGCTCGTGATTTCCATCGCGGCCGGCATTCGCGTGGCCGACATCGTGAATTGGAGTGCCGGCACCACAGCCGTGGTGCGTGCGATGCCGAACAGACCGGCGCTCAACAGCGCTGGCGCAACCGCGATCTACGCACCGGCCGGCACCAGTGAAGCGCACCGCACCCTCGCTGCACAGGTGCTGGGAGCCGTGGGCACCACAGTGTGGGTACATAGCGAGGATGCGCTCGACGTGGTCACTGCGCTGTCGGGCAGCGGGCCAGCCTATTTTTTCCTGCTCGCCGAACTCATGACGGATGCCGCGGTGAGTCTCGGCCTGGAGCGCGACAGTGCCCGGGAACTCGCAATCCAGACGCTGTTCGGGTCCGGGACGATGGCGCGTGACAGCGACGGCGACCTGGCGCGCCTGCGCGCCGAGGTCACCTCCAAAGGCGGCACCACAGAAGCGGCGTTGCGCTCGTTCGATGCCGCGAATCTGCGTGGTATCGTCGCCGCCGCCCTTTCTGCCGCTGCCGACCGGAGCCGCGAGATGGCGCAGGCATTTGGAAATCCGCAGAAACCATGAACGCCCTCTACTTCATCGTCGACACGCTCACTTCGCTGTATCTCGGCGTGCTGATCCTCCGGCTCATCATGCAGATCGTGCGGGCGAACTTCCGCAATCCGTTTGCCGAAGCGGTTCTCCGACTCACCAATCCGCTGATCATGCCGTTGCGACGCGTGCTCCCGCCGGTGGGCAAGACCGACACGGCAACGGTGCTGGCCATCGTGTTGTTCGCGGTGTTCAAGGTCGTGATCCTGATGCTGATACTCGGCGCCGGGCTGCTGTTCGCGCCAATCGCACTGCTGCTCATGGTGTTGCGCACGCTGGTGCTCGCGGTGTTGTGGCTTTACGTCGTGATGATTTTCTTCTATGGAATCGCCGGATTTCTCATGCAGGGCGGCAGCTCACCTATTTACGAGGTGCTCGCCTACGTTTGCGATCCGCTGCTGAATCGCATCCGCAAAATAATTCCGTCGATCGTTGCCGGCCTGGATCTGTCGTTTCTCTGGGCAATCATCGCTCTTCAGGCGCTGATCATTCTGATCGGGGAAATCCGGCTCTAGCGCAGCGTTCGCCCTCGTCGCGACAACGACTTAACGGCACACCTCAACGTCGAATCGACGCGTGCGCGCACGCGTATCTGGCGAAGATTCGTACAGGGCTGGCGTGAAATTTTCTCGGGTCGCGCGCGTCAGGTCTCCGTCACATGTGCGCGCGGACCTAGAAAACAAGCCATTTGCCGCATTGGTGCGCAACGAAAGTGCTTGCGAATGCGGACCTGTGTGATATGTTGCGCGCCGAATAGCTCGCCGCGGAATATTTTTTCCGCTGCATTTTTTCTCACGAGGAGTCCGAGTAATGGCAAAGAAAGGTGGCGCACCGACGAAGTCTGAAATCGTGGCAACGATCTGCAAGGACAGCGAGCTGTCGCGCAAGCAGGTCGCCGCGGTGTTCGAGTCGCTCAACGGCATCATCAAAAAGAGCCTGCGTGGCCCTGGCCTGTTCACGCTTCCCGGCCTTCTCAAGATGAAGGTTGTGAAGAAGCCCGCCACGAAGGCGCGCGAAGGCATCAACCCCTTCACGAAGGAAAAGATGGTTTTCAAGGCGAAGCCGGCCTCCAAGAAGGTTCGCGTTCTGCCCCTGAAGAGCCTCAAGGCGCTCGTGAACTAAGCGATTTGCGTCGCGCGTTTGCTCGCGCGATTGCAGCTTCAAAAGCCCGACGTCGCAAGGCGTTCGGGCTTTTGTGCTTCAGGGACTTCCCCATTTCTAGCTACGCAGCAATAAAAGGGGACAGATCTATTTTTCCCGCGGCGGGAAAAATAGATCTGTCCCCTTTTATTCAGCTACGCAGGAAATCGATGAGCAGCGGCTTGAGTTCGTGCAGCTTGCCGTGAAAGAAATGACCGGCGCCCGCGAGCACGTGCAGGCGCGGTTTTCGTGGTTGCTGCGCAGCCCAGGCAAGCACCGCATCGGGAGGCACCACGTCGTCTGCGTCACCCTGCGCCAGCATCCAGTCGCAGTCAGGGTGCGCCACGCTGCCGAGCTCGAAGCGCGCCACCGGCGGCGCCACGGCGATGAGCTTCACGGGCGCGAGCACTGCCGCGCCTCGCAACGCCACGAACGCGCCAAACGAGAAACCGCCTAACCACAGCGCCGCGCCTGGAAAACGTCGCCGACCTTCGGCCACCACCGCGACAAGGTCATCGGCCTCGCCGCGGCCGTTGTCGAAGGATCCTGCGCTCGCGCCCACGCCACGGAAATTGAAACGAAACACCGGCGCTCCGCACTCCGACATTGCGCGTGCCAGCACGTGGGTAACCTTGTTGTCCATGGTGCCGCCGAACAGCGGATGCGGATGGCAGGCGACACCGAACACACGCGCCGGGTTGTCGCCGTCTGCAAAGCCGTCAGGAAACTCGAGCTTGGCCTCCAGCGGCCCGACCGGACCGGCGATCGTCAGCGTTTCCGCGCGGATCACGGCGCCTTGTAGACGGTGTTGTCCTTCATGACGAACACCACCCGTTCCATGACGCTGATGTCCTCGAGCGGATTTCCCGGCACACCGACGAACTCGCCGAGCTTGCCCACGGCAATGCTGCCGGTCTTGTCGTCCAGGTCGAGGCACTTCGCCGGAACGCGCGGTATTCATCGCCCAGATCGCGCACCGTGGTGAAGCCGGCTAACAAGGTGCGATCGGCACGGACGACGGCGTCGATGACGCGACCAGCGTGAATCAGTGTGGCGGCCTGCGCGGCACTGCCAACGGCGACCCGCAGCGCGAGCGTGAAGCGCGCGCGCAACGTCACCTAGTGAATCTCGACCAGCTCGACGTCGAAAACCAGCGTGGCGCCAGGCGGAATGACGCCACCGGCGCCGCGGTTGCCATAGCCCATGTCTGGCGGAATGACGAGGCGGCGCTTGCCGCCGACCTTCATGCCCACCACGCCCTTGTCCCAACCCTGGATGACCGCGCCGGCACCCAGTGGGAATTCGAAGGGTTCTCCACCCACTGAGCTGTCGAACTGCTTGCCCTTGTTGTCGGGGGCGGCTGAGTCGAACAGCCAGCCGGTGTAGTGCACCAGCGCGGTCTGACCGGATTTGATTTCGGCGCCGGCACCGGGGGAGAGATCGGTTTGCTGCATGGACATGGTTTCAGTTCCTGTGGGAGTGGCAGCGGCCGGGACCGCGGCGGTTTGCGCAGCGGGCGCCGGTGGCGCCTGTGCGGTGTCCTCCGGCTTCTCACTCTTGCTGCAAGCCACGAGGAGCAATGCGGCCAGACCTAAGACCAGTGACTTGCCGTGCATCGCGCGACTCCGGATTTTGGGGGCCGCCATTATTGCAAAAAATTGCTAGCCGAGTCGCACCCACAAGCGATTGAGCCGCTGCACGAAGGCACCGGGGTCTGGAAGGGACGCCCCTTCGGCGAGCATCGCCTGTTCGTAGATCACCAGGGCGAGCTCGCCGAAGTCGGCTGGCTCCTCGCGGTGTTCGAGATATTTCACCAGGTGATGATCCACGTTGACCTCGAGCACGGGCTTGCCGGCCGGCGGCTGCTGGCCGGCCGCTTCGAGCGCGCGCCGCAGTGGGGCAGAGATGTCGTGCTCACCGGCCACCAGCACGGCGGCCGAATCCTTGAGGCGCGTGCTCACGCGCACTTCGGAGACACGCTCGCCGAGCGCATCCTTCATGCGCTTGAGCAGCGGCTCGGCTTCCTTGAGCTGCGCCGCGGCCTTTTCCTTATCCGTGGTGCTCGCCAACGCACCGAGCTCCAGATCGCCGCGCGTGGCGTCCCTGAACTTCTTGCCTTCGAAGTCCTGCAGGTGGTCCATGACCCAGGCGTCGATGCGCCGACCTAACAACAGCACCTCGACGTTGCGCGCCCGCAGGCCCTCGATGGCCGGATGACTGCGTGCCGCCGCGAAACTCTCACCGACCACGTAATAGATCTTGTCCTGGCCGGTCTGCATGCGCGCGACGTAATCGGCAAGCGAAATCTCTTCGTTCTCGCCCTCGGAATGCGTCGACGCAAAGCGCAGCAGCGGCAGGATCTTGTCGCGATTGCCGTGGTCTTCGGCCAGCCCCTCCTTGAAAACCGTGCCGAATTCGCGCCAGAAACCCTGGTACTTCGCCGGCTCGTCCTTGGCGAGCTTCGCCAGCATGTCGAGTACGCGCTTGGTCAGCGCGGCGCGCATGGCCTCTACCTCGCTGTCCGTCTGCAGGAGCTCGCGCGAAACGTTCAACGGCAGGTCGGCGGAATCGAGCACGCCTTTGACGAAGCGCAGATACAGCGGCAGGAACTGCTCGGCGTCATCCATGATGAACACCCGCCGAACGTACAGCTTGAGCCCGCGCGCCCCGTCTCGCTGCCACAGGTCGAAGGGTGCCGCGGCCGGGATGAAGACCAGGCTGGTGTAGTCGCGCTTGCCCTCAACCCGGTTGTGCGACCAGCTGAGCGGCTCGCCCGAGTCATGGGTCAGGTGGCGATAGAACTCGACGTATTCGTCGTCCTTGATATCGCCCTTGGGCCGCGTCCAGAGCGCCGTGCCGCGATTGACGGCTTCGTATTCGAGCGTGGCCTCGCCCTCTTTCGGCATGCGTACCGGGAATGCGATGTGATCCGAATAGCGCCGTACCAGCGAACGAAGCCGCCAGCTGTCGTGGAACTCACTGGCGTCGTCCTTCAGATGCAGCACGATGGTCGTGCCGCGTTCCGCCCGTTCGATCGTCTCGACCGTGAAATCGCCGTCGGCCGCGGACTCCCAGTGCACGCCCGACGCCGCAGGCAAACCCGCGCGGCGCGTCAGCACCTCGACCCGATCGGCGACGATGAATGCCGAGTAAAAACCCACGCCGAACTGGCCGATGAGCTGGGAATCCTTCTGCTGATCGCCCGAGAGCTTCCTGAAGAATTCCGCAGTCCCCGAACGCGCGATGGTGCCCAGGTGCGAGACCGCCTCTTCGCGGCTCATGCCGATGCCGTTGTCACGAATGGTCAGTGTCTTTTTCGTGGCATCCGCTTCGATCCAGATGCCGAGCTCGGTATCCCCGGCCATCAGCGCAGGCTTGCTCAGGGCTTCGAAACGAAGCTTGTCATTGGCGTCGGAGGCGTTCGAGATCAGTTCACGCAGGAAGATTTCCCGGTGGCTGTACAGCGAATGGATCAT
>JBDTSV010000175.1:0-93736 GCA_039930985.1 Pseudomonadota bacterium | reverse complement strand
TCGAGATCAGTTCACGCAGGAAGATTTCCCGGTGGCTGTACAGCGAATGGATCATGAGCTTGAGCAGCTCACGGACTTCGGCCTGGAAACCGAGGGTTTCTTTGGCCGTATTTTCGGCTTGGGGGGTTGTCATGGCGCCGGCAGACTGCGGGCGCCGAAATCGAAATTCAAGCCCTCATTTGGGCTTGGGTCATCAAGGCCGCCGGATCAGCGGTTGCGGACGGTGGTCCAGATGGCCATCGCAGTGTTCTTCATGTAGTACCGGCTGGTACCCATGAGATCGTCGATTTCGTCCCAGAGAAGAAGGAAACGTTCCATCGCGCAACACCTCGAGAACTCAGCGTGGATGCGATCCTAGGAACACGCGAGCACCATCGCTGTGTTCGGAGTCACAGTCGTTCAGCAGTTTGGTTGCGCCACGTGCGCCGCATCGCTAGTCTTTCGAGTGCTTCACATCGCAACCACATTCTGACAAACACGTCTGAAGGCGCATGCAACGCATCGTCGTACTAAACCCTAAAGGGGGCTCCGGTAAGACGACGCTCGCGATCAATCTCGCGGCGTACTTCGCGGCGCGTGGCGACAACACTTTGTTGATCGACCGCGATCCGCAAGGCTCGGCCACCCGCTGGTTGCGCAAGCGCCGGCCGCCGCAGCCGGTCATCAACGGCATCGCCACGTTCGAAAACGATTCGCGCACCACGCGCTCCTGGCAGATGCGTGTACCCGAAGGCACCGAAAAGATCGTGGTCGACAGCCCGGCGGCGGTCGAAGCACGCCTCATGCCGGAAATCACCCGCGATGCGAACAAGATCATCGTGCCGGTGCTGCCGTCGGACATCGACATCCATGCCGCCTCACGCTGCATCGCCGACCTGTTGCTGGTGGCCAAGATCAAGCGCGCCGAAAACCGCATCGGCGTCATCGCCAATCGCGTGCGCAAGAACACGCTCATGTTCCAGTCGCTGATGCGGTTCCTCGAAAAGCTCGAGATTCCCATCGTGGCGACGGTGCGTGATTCGCAGAATTACGTGCGCGCCGCCGAAAAGGGAGTCGGCATCCACGAGATGAAGCCTTACCTCGTGAAAGAAGACCTGGCGCAGTGGGAAACCCTGCTCGCCTGGCTGGAGCCGGAACGGGTGCTCGCCGAGCAACCTGCGCCGCTGCAGGAACAGCCCGCGCCGGAAGTCGTGACGGTCGCGACGGAATCAGTAATCGAAGACACGAGTGGCACGTCTGCGCACGACGCGCAGTTCATTACTCAGTCCTGGTAGGGTCGCGCCGACGCGGCCGAAGCCCCCGCGCCCATGCATATGAACGCGCCGGAGCGGCATTTCCAGCCGACCCTCTGCTTCCCGCTTCTGCCGCAAACCTTCATCTCGCCAGCGTTGAATCGCCGGCCAACCCGCATTTCTTGCGGTGTTATTTCTTCGCCGGAGCCGGAACCGGCTCATCTTCCCAGGAACCCTTCACCTTGTCGGCCCAATGCTTGTAGCTAGACCAGGTGTAGAGATTCTTGGTGATCGCGGCGTGTCGCCCGCGCGTGCGCTGCATGCGTTCGAGCCAGGCGGCATAGGCGTCGGTACCCACCGGTGGCGGTGCTCCGTTCGCTAACTTTCCCGGGTTTCTGTCTGAGGCACTCATGCGGTACTCCCTTTCGGTTGACGTAAGCCTACGTTTTCGTCGCACCGAAACGACAGGAACTGATTCACGCGCCCGCGACGGCTTGCGGGCGATGCGCGCTGGTTCGCAGAGATTTTTTCGTTATGTAGTGCCGGCGCGAGAAACGCGCCAGCTCATTTAACGTTGCAGTTGCTTATTGTGTACTTCGTCGCTCAGGCGACGAGCCGGTAGCAAGGCCGGTACGCGCTGCCAGGAAGCTTCATTCTCTTCTGCGCAACGAACGCAGTCAGCAACTCATCCAGCAATTTCATCACCGACGCGTCGCCGGTGAGTTCGTACGGGCCTAGCTTCTCGATGGCGCGCACTCCGTTTTCCTTCACGTTGCCGGTGACGATTCCGGAGAACGCGCGGCGCAGGTCCGCGGCCAGCTGATGGGCCGGCTGGTCACGGTAGAGGCGCAGTGCGCGCATGGATTCATGCGACACCTCGAAGGGGTGTTGGAACGGGCCCGGGATCTTGAGCAGCCAGTTGAAGTTGTATGAATCGCTGTTGTGACGACGGAAATCGCGCGCCTCTTCCATGGTGGCAACCATGAAGCGGGCCACTTCGGCCGGGTCGTCGACGATCACATGCAGCAGATCGGCAGCTGTTTTACCGAGGGTTCCCTCGATGAAACGCCGTATGTGGATGAAATAGTCTGCCGTGGACCTGGGCCCGGTGAGCACCACTTTGAGCGGCTGCCCGGCATTGGCCGGTTCGAGCAGGATACCGAGCAGGTAGAGGATTTCCTCGGCGGTGCCCACACCGCCAGGGAACACCACCACGCCATGCGCCAGCCGCACGAAGGCTTCGAGGCGCTTTTCGATGTCCGGCATGATCACCAGCTGATTGACGATCGGATTCGGCGGCTCGGCCGCGATGATGCCGGGCTCGGTCAGGCCGATATACCGGCCGCCGACGATGCGCTGCTTGGCATGGCCAATGGTGGCGCCCTTCATCGGACCCTTCATGGCGCCGGGGCCGCAGCCGGTGCATACGTCCATGCCGCGAAGCCCAATCTCGTAGCCGACCTTCTTGGTGTACTGATATTCCTCGGTACCGATCGAGTGTCCGCCCCAGCACACCACGAGATTGGGCTTGGACTTGAAATCGAGGATCCGCGCGTTGCGCAAGATGTGGAATACCGCGTTGGTGATCGCCGCCGGTTGCGCGAGATCGAACCTGCCACTTTCGAGAATTTCGTTGCTGATGAAAATCACGTCGCGCAGGACCGCGAACACGTGCTCCTTCATGCCGCGAATCATTTCACCGTCGACGAAGGCCTGACCGGGAGCGTTCTTGATTTCGAGCTTGATGCCCCAGGCCTGGCGTACCAGCTCCACTTCGAAGTCCTTGTAGCGGTCGAAGATTTCCTTGGCATTGTCGGTTTCGCTGCCGGAATTGAGCACCGCCAGAGCGCATTTGCGGAACAACGGATAGAGGCCGCCGGCGCGCGAATCGAGCAGTTTCTCGATCTCGGTTTGGGAAAGGTTTTCGAGGCTGCCGCGCGGTCCGATGCGCGCATCCACGAAATCGGGAATGACGATGTTGGTTTCCAAGTTCTCCCCTTCGGTCCTGCTTCACCTTGTTTGTGGTGAACGAGTGTACCCGACGGGAAAGGCCGTCTCGGAAACTAGGGCTGGATGTCGATCCGCACGTTGTCCGCCGTCATCATCCAGATTTCCACCATGTCGGCATTGGTGACCGCAATGCAGCCATCGGTCCAATCCTGGGAGGCGTAGTAGTCCGGCGCGTGGCGGGGGTCGTTCGGGAGGCCGTGGATCATGATGGATCCACCCGCCTGCCAACCATTGCGGCGTGCGCGCTGCATGTCCTGGTCGTTCGGATAGGAAACCTGGATCGACAGGAAGAAATCGCTGCGGGTGTTGCGGCGCGTAAGCCGGTAGCTGCCCTCGGGAGTGCGAAAATCACCGGCGCGCTCTTTCGCGCCGCCGGGATTCAGGCCGAGCGCCACGCGATACGCACGCAACACATCGTCGCCGCGCATGAGGTAGAGGCGGCGCTCGGATTTGCGCACCAACACGCGATCGGCGACCGGCAATTCAACGCCCACCGATGCCATGGCGCGGGCATGATATGGAAGCGCGTCACCCACGGCCGTTCCGGCGAACAAGCCGAGAAGCAAAGGCGCAGCCAGTGCGATAATTTTTGTAGCAAGCGACATTTGGTTACAAAACAAGCACTTATGACGACATTGATTATAGTGGCCGGTGGCGAGGGGAAGAACGGATCGCGTCACAGCTTTGGGGTGTTCAATGCAGCAAGAATGTCCGTCGTATCCAATTATGACAAGCCGTCGCCGAACTCAGACCTGGAAACATCTCGTCCGGTTCGCGCAGTGCACGGTGGCTTCCGTGATGCTCGGCGCATGTGCCGCCCTTCCCGATGACGCGCCGCTGGTCGAACAGCTCGACACGGAAACCGGCGCTACCGTGACGCGACTCGGGCGTCCCATCGAACTCTATCGCGAAACTTTTTTGCAGGAAGCCGCGGGCAAATTCGCCTTCATGGGTCCATTCGAAACCAACCTGATGGGACAACGCGAATCGTTCCTGTGGCTGGCCCTACCCCTCGAGCCTTTGGCGGATTCGGTACCCGCCGTCGAGGTGAATGGCGTGGTGCTGACACTGGGCGCTCCGGGGCGCGCTGCGGATTTCGCCGGCGTACACCAGCCGCCGTACAAGATTCCAACGCCGTGGAGCGCGATGTACTACTTCAAGATCGACAATACAATCGTCACGCAGCTCGGCGACGCCACGGATATCAACATCCGCGTGTCCGAGACCGGCAAGGACGGCACGGTCAAGACACTATTCGTGACCAAGATTGCGGCAGACGCGCGCCTCAAGGACTTCGCCGCGCATTGAAACAGCGGATCAGGCCCCGTCACGGGCCGTTCCCCATTTCTAGCTACCGGCGAGGACCTCGACACGCGGCATCACCACCTGCGTTCCGGGCCGCAGATCCGACAGATCCGTATCCGGGTTGTACTGGCGCAGCAACCAGATGGGCAGATTGCTGAATTTCTGCGTCATGGTCCACAGCGAATCCCCTCGCCGCACGATGTAGACCTCGGTGCCGGCGATACGGTGCTGGACGAAGAATTCACCCTGCAGCTTGGAGTGGTAGTCACGCCGCAGCTCTTCGAAGGCCTCGCGCGAGACGCGTGAATAGTCGAGGTTGAGTTTCTGGCCAAGCAGGACCGGCTGGCGCGCCTTCAGCTTGTTCGCGTTGCGCAGCTTCTGCGTCGGAATCCGCAGCCAGTCGGCGTATTGGCCAAGCGTCTCGGTAGCCTCGACGCGGATCGAACCATCGTCACGCACGTGGTAGTCGATGGAGTCGGCCAGTCCCTGCGATACCGAGACCGGTCCGAGTGCGGGACTCAACGCCTCCGCCTGGCTCGCCGACACCGGTTCGCGGGCGCCCTCGGCGGCCTGGACCACCGCCGTAGCGACTTCACGTGTGCTCGCCGCTTCCATGGCGACTGTGGCCGCGGAGCGCGGCCTGCCTCGCGTGGGTTCGCCGCTGCTGATGGGGCGAGTGGTTTCTTCGCGCACCACATCCACCGTCGCGCCTTCGCGCTGCGCTTCGCCACGCGCCGCGTCGATGGCGGCGACCTTCACATCGGCCTCGGCCTGCGTCACGGCGACGGCTTCACCCGCGATGCGCAGCCGCTGTCCTTCGTAGAGGAAGTCCGGGTTACGCAGTGAATTCATCTTCAGCAGCTGAGCTTGCGGCACGCTGACGCGAGCGGAGATCGCCTCCAGCGAATCGCCGCGGCGGACGACATAGAACTCCCCGACCGGTGCGCTCGACGCGGTCGCGTTTGCGGGCGACGGCGCAGCCTCCGCAGCCGACGCGACGGTCGCCGGGACACTCGGTGTTTCGGTGGAGGCACCGAGCGCTCGCGGCAGTTGTTCGGGCAATTGCAAGTGGCGTCCCGCGCGCAGGCTCGCGCTCGCGGACAAACCATTCATTTCCGCGAGCCGCGCGGCGGTCATGCCGTAGCGGTTGGCGATTGCGGCCATGGTTTCACCCTTGCGCACGCGATGCGTGCGCGGCGTCACCTGTCCCGCGTACAACTCATTCGCCGGAAGCTTCGCCGCCAGCAAGTCCGAGGACCACTTTTCCGCGGTGTCGACCGGCAAGCGCAACCGGTAGCCGCGCGGAATCAGGCGCGTGCCGTTGAAGATCGTGGGGCGCCACGCAGGATTGAGCAGCCGAAGCTGTTCGCGATCCACCGCCAGCGCGCGCTCGAGCGTCGCCAGGCGCACGTAGGCGGGCATGGTGACTTCGCGGAATTTCTGCTCGGGCCGGCGTTGCAGCGGTCCGAAATACTTTTCGGGATTCTCGTCGATGGTGAGCGCGGCGAGGAACGACGGGAAGAAGTTTCGCGACGCGAAGCCGAATGTACGGCTGGTGTAGGTCCGGTTGATCTTCACGAAATCGTCGCTGCCCACGGTCTCACGTGCCCGGCGCATGCCGGCGGCGCCGTGGTTGTACGCCGTCAGTGCCAGCGGCCAGCTGCCGAGCACACGGTAGTTATAGGCCAGCAGCTGCGCGGCGGCCTCCGTCGAACGATACGGGTCGAGACGTTCATCCACGGCATCATCGACTCGCATGTATCGCCGCCCGGTGGAGCGCATGAACTGCCACAGACCAGCTGCACCGACCTTCGAATAGGCGGCCGCGTTGAATGACGACTCCACGTGCGGCAGCACCGCCAGTTCAGCGGGCAACCCCTGGTTGGCGAAGGTTTCGGCGATGTGTGTTGCCCAACTCGACGAGCGGATCAGGCCCTCACGGAATCTGTCGGCCTGCCCGAGCTGGAAACGGATTCGCTGAGTGGCTTCCTTGAGCACGATGACACTGGGATCCGGCCCCCACATTGCGAGCAGACGCTTGTCATCGGCGGACAACGCATCACGTGCCTCAACCGTGGGCAAGGCGACGATGATGCGGCGCAAGGCGGCGATCTGCTGGTCGCGACGATCATCGACGAGGCGCTGCCGTTCACGCGGCGAGGTGCCAGCGCCGAATTTCAACGTGTCGTAGACCACCGAGAGATTGCGCTCGTCGTGCAGAAGGCCTTCGTTGGTGGTGACCTGGGTGTAGACGCGAATCCAGAAATTCACGTCCGACTGAATTCCCTCGGGACGCGGAATGGTCTCCGCCCGCGCAAGCAGCGGTGCAAGCAGGATCAACACACCCAACGCGGCAAAGCGGGCGCGGCAAGGCGATTTCACGACTGTCGGGCTCATTTACACTCGCTGGCTCATAGGCAATCCGTTGTTTTGAAAGGCATTGGGGCTGGCAGCCCGGGTGTTATGTCGCGAACCATCCCGGTCCATGCGTCGAAGATTTTGACAGGAGGCGCGCCGCTGCCGACGTGACATATTGCCCAAAGTCGCACTTTGCGCCCGCCGAGGCTCCGGCCGATCGATTCAGAGCGGGTCTCGGCGTAAGAATTCACTGGCACAGCGATTGCTCTTCTTATTCACAAGCGGCTCGACAAAGACCGCATCGGATAAGAACAAGAAGAGCGAAAACACTCCTCCACAATCAAGCAAGCAAGCGACCAATGAGCCCCGCCCCTGGCGGGGCTTCTTTTTTTGCAACCCATCGAGCGGATGGCGCGTCCAAACATGCATGGCCAAGCACGGCCAGGGGGACCGAACATGAGATTTGCCGCATTCGCTGTCGTTGCATTCATTGCGTTTGTCGTCTGGGCCGGTAGTCCGGTTTCCGTGGCCGGCGATGGCCGAAATATCTCCAACGTCAACGGCGAGATCACCGCCTCGCCGGGTGAAACCTACGGCACGCTGAGCACCGTCAACGGCGGTGTAACGATCGGCCGCGGCGCCACGGCCGAGCATGCCAAGACCGTGAACGGCGAAATTGAGGTCGAGGACGACGTCAAACTCGGCGACGTGAATACCGTGAATGGCGCGCTGAACATCGGCCACGGGGTCACCATCGAGCGCAGCGCTTCAACGGTGAATGGCGAAGTGGAACTCGGCAAGAACACGCGCGTGGGCGGTGATGTCTCAACCGTCTCTGGCGAAATCGAACTGCGCGGCGCGGAGGTTGGCGGGCAGCTGATCACGAGCAACGGCGACATCGATCTCTCTGACGGCGCGCGCGTGCGCGGCGGCATCCACGTCAAGAAAGACAACAACAAGAACTGGGGCTGGGGCAAACACGATCTGATTCGCGTGCACATCTGCTCGACGTGCGTGGTCGAAGGCGACCTGCGCTTCGAACGTCCGGTGGAACTGCGCGTCGATACCGGCGCGAAGATCGGTCAGGTCATCGGGGATTCGGTCACGCGCCCCTGAGATTGCGGCCATACAGCCGCACCGGTGGCTCATCCGGACTCATGGCAAACATGCGCTCGAAGCTCATGCCTAACTTCTCGAGCACGCGAATCGATCCGGCGTTGCCCGCGGAAACCACGGCGATGAGGCGTTTCAGGCCGAATTTGCTGGCGCCGAGGCGCATCACGGCTTCGGCCGCTTCGTGCGCGAATCCCTGCCCCCAGTACGCGGGCAGAAAGGCGTAACCGACATCGACGTCCGGAAGGCTGTCCCGCCGTAGCAGTCCGCACATGCCGACTGAAGCGCCATCTGACTTGCGCGCGGTGTGCCACAGGCCAAAGCCGTATTTTTCGTACATAGCCATCGGCCCTTCACGCAGGTAGCGATGGGCGTCTTCAATCGATCGCACGCCGCGATCGCCGATGTTCTCGAGAAACGACGGTTCGTTCAGCAGCGCAACCACGAAGGGTGCGTCGTCGAACTCGAGACGGCGAAGGGTAAGCCGCGGCGTGTCGAGTTCAGGATGGGTCGCCAAACCGCGAACGCTCGAATGCCGGCAGACCGTCGCCGAATTTCACCCAGCCAATGTCGTCGCTGAGCCAGGAATGATGCGTCGGTGGAAACGCCCAGGGTGCGTCGAGGCTGCAGGTGGTCACGTCGACGAAATCATTGGTATCGAGGTGTTCGTAGGTAAGCGGCGAACCGCAGCCGCCGCAGAAACGGCGTTTCACCTTCGGCGACGATTCGAATTCGAGCGGCGTACCGCGCGTGAAACGAAACTCCGCCTTGGCGAAGGTGACCCAGGCCACCACTGGCGAGGCGGCTGTTCGACGGCACGACTGACAGTGGCAAACCATGCTGTTCGCCGGATTGGCAGTCGCCGAGTAACGTATGGCGCCGCAAATGCAGCCGCCCTGAATATCCTGACTCTTCAAATGCCTCTCCCCCGATGGCGGGGTACAGCTTACCGCGAGTGACCTGCCTTAAAAAAAGAGCCCCGCCTGAGCGGGGCTCTAGTCGCGCGGAAACGGGGGTCTTGTTCCGCCGCTCTTGGTCTGTGGATGCCGGTAGGGTTCCGGTGTCCACGAATACTCTGTGTCACGAGGTGGCATTTTCTCCCACCTCTAAGACGCTTTTATTGCGGGGAACGAGAGCTTGTTTAGCCCTTGGGCTTGAGGTAGCTGGCGGCCATACGGTCCCAGAGCCGCTCGACCTGCGAACGGCGCCCTTCGCCGGCAACGACAATCGCCCGCGCTTCCGGTTCGGTGACGCGGCCAAGGCGGCACAGCACGATCAGCGCTCCGGCGACTCGGCCGAATTTGAGCGACCGACCCAGCGAATTCTCCATTTGCAGCTCCACGGCGAGCGTCTGGCTCTCCAGCGCGTACTGCACACGCTGGGGCAGTTCCCAGCTCACGGCGATTCGGCCCGCGGTCGGTGCCACCCAGGTCTCCAGCATCCGCGCGACGCTTCCGGGGTCGGGGTTCAGGTGCGGGTGCGCCGCAAACTGATCGCGCACGATTCGGAACACCACGATGGCCGACAGGCCATACAGCAGTCCGATGAGCTGCGAGACGAAGGGCTCCGCGTTTTCCAACTGGGTCGCATGCGATTCGCCGGCCATGGCCGCATACAGCGTGTGTTCCCAGACAGCTTCCGGGAATTTGCTGAAAGCGCCGTTTCCCGCCGACATCAGTGGCTGCAGCAAAGCCGTGGCGATGATCGAGCGGATACCCTGCACGCCCACCATGGTTACCGCGCGATCGATGCTCTCCACGGGCTGCCCGGCGGCGCGATAAATCGGACTGTTCGCGATGCGAATCAGGTTGCCGGTGAGCGCGGGATCCTGCGCGATGATGCGCGACATTTCAGCCATGGTCGCTTCGTTGTCATTGACCGTGGCCAGCAGTTTCGGCAGCAGCGATGGTCGCCGCGGAATGTATTCAGGCCGTGCTTCGAGGCGTTCGAGAATGAGCTGCACCGCCTTGAAGACGGGTGCGTGCTCGGGATCGGGTGGCTTGCTCAAAGCTTCGCGCGGAACATCGTCGAGCGCGTACGCGACGAATCGGCGCAATGCCTCATCCCAGCTGAGCGACGCCACGATACCGACCGGGCGATTGCCCGTCAGCGTGCGATTCGAACCCGTGGTCGCCGCCAGGGGATCGAGCGGCGCGGACTTCTGACGCGTGACACGCAGCCAGGCGACGATGCCGGCCACCGCAGCCACGACCCCGATGATCAGGAAGACAATCGCTCCACTCATGGACGCGAGGCTACCCGTTATCGGGGTCGGTCGTCACATCGGAGTTGCCCCGGGGCCGGATAGGCACAATCGGTGTGATCCGCGCGGACCGTGACGGCGATCCCGCCGGCAGCCACCGCGTGCCTAACTAGCCGGCGACTATTCGAGCTCGACCGGAGTTTCCTGGAACAGCGCCACCAGCCACAGGGTGCCTTGCCTCACGTAGATGGAAGTGGCGCGCACCTTCACCGGCATCGGCGTGCCGTCACATTCGCCGGTCTGCAGCGCGTCGTACGAAAGCTCGACGACCGTCGGCGCCAGCTGCCGCAGCGACACATTCTCGATTGCGAACTTTTCGCGCGTGCATATGTTGTTCGTCACTTCGTTGGCGATCACGTCGCGACCCTGGATCGGCACGGCCCCTGCGACGATGTACATGGCATCCGCCGCGAATGCCTTCTTGTACAGCTGCCCGTTTTTCTTGTCCCACGCCGACCACAGCGCTTTGTCACTGGCGAGCAGATGGTCCTTGAGCTCGACCGCGTGAACCGGCACTGCGGTCAGCAGGCACATCACAACACCGGCAATACCTTTCTTCATGGTCAATCTCCCTTGGGTACACGGCATAATGCGCGCAGACGTCAACCAGGAGACAGCATGCGCCCGATCCTCATCGTCGCCCTGTGGTGCTCAGCGACCGTCGCTCATGCCGCATCATTCGATTGTGCTCGGGCCGAAACCGCCACCGAGAAGGCGATTTGCGCGAGCCCGCGCGTCTCCGATCTCGATGAATACCTGGGGCGCTACTATCGCGCGGCGCGAGCCGCGCTCGGAAACGGCGGCGCCTGTCTCGCGCCGAATCAACGCGACTGGCTGCGCTCCGTACGCAACGCCTGCAAGGATGCCGCCTGTCTCGAACGCGTCTATCTATCGCGGCTCGCCGAACTCGATCCCCTGCAACCGGGCATGACCGCACTCAAGAATATCGAGCTGCCGCGCGTCAAATCACTGGTGTGGATCGTACCGCCGGCGGCCGACACCGTGGCTGCGCCGCGCAACGTGCGCCGCGAACCGCTCATCGTCACGGGCAAGCTCGTTGACGACGTGGCCGCTGGCGACGGCTTCGTTCTGCAGGACAAGACCGGCGTCAAGCACGCGCTGCTCCTGCTGATGTTCATCGACAAGGCGGACGGCGTCGCGATCGAATCGCTCGCGCACCAACCCGGGCCCCCGCCGACCTACGAAGCGCACGGCGAGCGGGAGATCTCAGCCGGTGGGATGCATTTCGCGCCCTCCGCCTGCACCTTCCTCTATCGCCTGCCTAACTAACCGCCTGGACTGCGTGAGATCTCATTCCGGGCTCTCGTAGCGCGCCTTGATGAACTCCAGGTAGAGGAATCCGAAGCGCGAATACAGATCGCGAATCGCGAAGTTGTCCTGCTCGCACTGGGCCATGCCGTGCAGCGAATGGTCGATGAGGTCGAGATACTGGTGGTATTTCCGCGAGTAGGTCTTGTTCAAGCTGTTGACCGCCTCTTCGATCTGCGGCCGGCCGGCCAATTGCCACGCAAGCCCCTGCGTCGCGTGGATGCCCGAGACCGAATCACCAAAGGCCAGCGCCTTCTTGGTCATCTTCAAAGTGTCGTGAGTCGTCGACCAGGCGACGTGAAGATAGCGACGGTTGAACTGGATGGAATCCTCGTAGCGCTGCACGCATTGCGCGCACGTGGATCCTTCTTCGGCACAGCTCGAAGGAACCTGCTGATCGTTCCCGTTACTGTTCGACGGATCGTACTGGCCGTCGGATGGATCGAGGGGCGGGAACAGACCGCCGCTGCCACTGCCGCCACTGCTTCCGCTTCCACTGCCGCTGCCGCTGCCGTTTCCATCGCCCTTGCCCGAGTCCTGGCCGTTGTCATTTTGCCGGGAACCATCGTCGCCTGAATTCTGGCCGTTATCGTTTTGCCGGGAGCCGTCGCCCTTGCCGGAATCCTGGCCGTCGTCGTTTTGCCGGGAGCCATCGTTGTTGCCCGAATTCTGGCCGTTGTCGTTTTGCCGGGAGCCGTCGCCCTTGCCGGAGTCCTGGCCGTTGTCGTTTTGCCGGGAGCCATCGTTGTTGCCCGAATTCTGGCCGTTGTCGTTCTGCCGCGAGCCGTCGCTTTTGCCTGAATCCTGCTCGCCCGGACCGCGCTGACCGCCGCTGTCTCGAGCCTTGCCCGAATCCTGCTCACCTGCACCGCGCTGGCCGCCGTTCGATTGTGTCGAGTTTTGCCCGGAGCTGTTCTGTCCGGAGGCGTCGCCCGCCTTTCCTGAGTCGTTCTGGCCGTGGTTGTTCTGGCCATTACTGTTCTGGCCATTGCTGTTCTGGCCGTTGCTGTTCGACGGAATGTCCCATGAACCCGCGTTCTGGCCGCCGGTGCTCGCGCCCGAGAAACTGCCGAGTGAGCCGGTGAAGGCTGTGGGGGCCATGAGCATCGGTGCGACGAGCGCCAGGCCGACTGCCATCGACAACGATTTGGTGACGAGCTTTTTCATGACGCCTGCTTCCTCTTTTTGAACACCAGCGCTAACAAGATGAGCGCGATGACGCCGCCACCGATTGCCCACCACAACCACCTCGGCATGCCGCCCCCGCCAGCGAACTGTGATTGCGGCACGAATACCGGCCTGGTTTTCGGCACGACATCGGGGCCCACCCACACCACCATCTTGTAAGGCGTGTTAGGCGTCGGTGAAGTGATCGAGATCTGGAACTGACCCTGAACCCGGAATTTGAAATTGACTTGACTGTCCTGGCCGGTGGTCGCCTCGCGCAGTACGTCGTCCCACTTTTCTTTCGTCAGTTTCACGTTGACGACGCCGCCCGGATTCACCGCGCGCACCGTGACCGAAACGGGCTTCAGCATGTAGAGATTTTCGACGAAGAACCGGTCCGGCACGCTGCCGGCCTCGCCCGACACCAACGCGGCGTCGCCTTCCGGAATGTCGGGCACCTTGCGCAGATCGAGCTTGTACACCTGGATCGGCGCCTGCGCCGACGCGACCGACACGGACGCGAACAGCAAAACCGCGATCAGCAGCTTGCACTTCATCATTTGCTCCCTTCCTTCGTGATATCGCGGATCTCGACGCGGCGATTGAGCGCGCGTCCCGCGGCAGTTTCGTTGTCGGCCACCGGACTCGATTCGCCGAAGCCCACCGCCGTGAGACGCGTGGCGGCGATGCCCTTGTCGATGAGCCATTTCATGACTGTCTGCGCGCGCCGCTTCGACAGATCGAGGTTGTAGCTATCGGCCGCCTGCGAATCGGTGTGGCCGCCGATCTCGATGCGAAGCGTGGGCTTGCCCTTGAGCATCGAGAGCACCTGGTTGAGCGTCGCTTCGGATTCGGACTTGAGCGTCGCCTTGTCCGTGTCGAAGTAGATGCCGTAGAGATCGACTTTGCCGTCGTTCTCGAGCCGCTCGGCCAGGTCTTCGTTCTTCACGCGCTCGAGCCGCAGCTCGATTTCAACGACCTTGCCGGCGAGCAGATCTTCCTGCTCCGAACCCGTGATGTAGTCCGGGTGGCTGCCGGTGGTGACGACGAGTCCGGCGGGCACTTCCTTGAGCTCGAACTTGCCATCCGGACCGGTCGTGGCCTTCTGCACGTTGGCGGCCGATACGAGCGCGCCGTCGATCGGTTTCTCGGTTTCCTTGTCGAGCACCACGCCGCGGATGGAACCTGAGTACGTAAATCCCTTCGGGTTGATGAGCAGACGAGCGAAGTCAAAGGCGAACCCATCGGCTGCCACGGTGGTCGGATCGTCGATCATGATCTCGAGCTTGCCGTCGTCGAGCAGGCCGAGGTATTCGGGCAGCAACTTGACCGTGATGAGCTTGCCGATCGGCCCCGACTGGCTGAGCTTGTTGATCGTGGTCTCGATGTCGGACGCGGGACGCCCGTCGAGCGTCACGAGGAAATGCGTCTTGAGCTCCGGCGCCTGGAAATCATCGACGAAGAGTTGCAGCACCGCGCCTTTGATCACGACGCCGGCGGGATCGAACTGGATGACGAGCGGCAGCGGCTGATTTTCATCGCGCATCGTTTCCTGCGCATAACCATCGTGCACGGCCGACTCGAATGGCCCGCCTGAACTCACCATGATCTTGTCGGTTGCCTGCGGATCGTCAGGCTCGGGCGTCCACGGGAATCGGTGCGGCGGCGTCGACTCACCGGAGAACGGATCGAAATTCATCGGCCACCCGAAGCCGAGATTGTCGATGTCGCCCACCTGCACGAGGAGCTCCGCTTCCTTCGCGTTCTTCACCTCACGGTGGGTGGCAGCCCAGTCGGGCGGCAGATCGAGTTTGGGTTGTTTGATGATGGCCTTGTGCTTGCCATCGCGCTGCTGCTCCATCAGGAATTTCAGCTTGGCTGCCGCCTTCTTTTCGGGATCCGAATTCGGATCCCACTCGAGCTTCTGATACTCGAATTGCAGCCGCGTGATCTGCGCCTGACGTACGCCTTCGGGGCCTTGCGACTCCTTCGCCTTGATCATGTTTTCCCAGGTCTGATAGCGGATGCGATTGACCTCGGCCATCTTGTCCGCCTCGGCGCGCTTCTGCTCGGCGACCATGTCCTTGAGGGAAGTGGGGCCGGAAGAAATCATCGAGTCGGGGACTTCTTCTTCCTCGGTGGAAGCAGACGCCGACGGTGATTCTTCTTTCTTGCCGCAACCGACGAGAAGAACGAGGCTGGCAAACGCCGCCCACGACCCGACTAACATTCGAGACATGCGTAGCCTCCCGAAAACGCGCATCTTGGCGCGCGCACTGTACGCTGGACCGTGCATGGTTCAAAGTCGCGCACATTCGCGGGCAGCCCCCTTTGCATGCAGCGCGGTTTCGCGGCACAGTCCGGCGCGATTGCTCTGGAGGACTCGATGACCATACGTACCGTTGGCTTAGTTGTCATCCTCGCGTTGGTAGCGCTCACGGCCTGCTCGAAAAAAGACCAGGCGACCGAGCGGCGCGAAGCCGATGCCGCGGTCGCCGAGCAGATGCCGTCGGGTCCGGCGACGCTGCCAACCTCGGACTCCGAGTCAGGCGATTCCGGTTCGGCCGGCAACACGAGCCTGCCCACTTCCGACGGCGCGCCGCCGATGGCAACGATGGCCGCGGACTTCGATGTGAGTTCCGTAGCGCCCACCTCGGCGAGCCTGCCGCCGTTTCCGTTCTTCAAGGATCCCGAAGGGCTCGAGAACGATCTCAAGGGCACTGACGCGGTGAAGTCGTTCGACCGGCACTACTTCATCGCCGGCGGCAAACTCGTCACGCAGGAAGGACGCGAGGCGCTGTTCCAGTACAACCTCGGCAACTCACCGGCCGACCATCATTACTCGGAGCTCGAGTTCCTGCGCAATTACGAGAATGCGATCGCCGCGCTCGGTGGCCGCAAGATCAGCAGCGTTCAGCTCACACCCGAGGTGATCGCGGCCGCGGGCGGTCGCGAACAGATCGAAAAGTACTGGGCCGCCGCCGCGCCCGCGGTGCCCGAAGCCGAGCATCACACCTTCCTCATCCGCACCGCTGACAAGGAATACTGGGTTCACGTCAGTGCGGGAGCGATCATTCCGTCCATGGGATTCGTCGTGGTGCTCGAGAAGCAGGGAATGAAGTCCTCCATCGGTTTCCTCGACGCCGCGGCCATGAAGAAAGAGCTCGAGGCCAAGGGCCGGGTGGCGCTCTACATCAATTTCGACACCGACAAGGCGACGCTGCGCCCTGACGCGCAACCCCTCATCGCCGAGGTCAACAAGCTGCTGACCTCCGACGAGTCGCTGAAACTTTCGATCGAGGGACACACCGACAATTCCGGTGGCGCCGAGCACAACCGCGCGCTCGCGACGTCACGGGCGCGCAGCGTGCTGGGCGCGCTGGTCGGCCTCGGTGTCGATCCGTCGCGCCTCGCATCGAAGGGCTTCGGGCCCGACAAGCCGATTGCCGACAATTCCACCGACGAGGGGCGCGCGAAGAACCGCCGCGTCGAACTCGTCAAGACCAATTGAGGAACATCGCCATGAAGAAACTTCTGTTCGTGAGTGCAACCTTGTTTGCGAGCGCTGCGTTCGCCGGGGTGCACATCGAAAACGTCACGCGCGACATCAAGACGAAGGCGCAACAGGGCAGTACGACGACCATGCTGGTCCAGAACGGCGTGCTGCGCACTAACCACGCCACGGGCGCCATGATCCTCAAGGGCTCGACCATGATCATGGTCGACGACAAGCGCCAGCAATATCGCGAGATGACCAAGGAAGACATGAAGAAGATGGCCGATCAGGCCGGCGCGACCATGAAGCGCATGCAGGAACAGATGAAGAACATGAAGCCCGAACAGCGCGCCATGATGGAAAAAATGATGGGCAACAAGATTCCAGGCGGCATGGGCGCGGTCGGCGGATCGGACAAACCCGACGTCTGGGAAGCGAAGAATCTCAACAAGACGGGGAATGTCGAAGGGCGCACTTGCCAGGTCTGGACGATGTCGCGGAACGGTGCGCTGTTCGAAGAGCTGTGCGTGGTCCCTTACAGCACCCTGCCCGGCAAGGAAAACCTCGACAAGGTGTTCAAGGACATGGCCGCGGCATTCGCAGACCTCGCGAAAGCGAATCCGAATGCGGACCAGACCGCGAGAGCCTTCGCGGCCATCAATGGTTATCCGGTACGTACGCGTTTCTACGAGGGCGACGGCAAGTTCCGCTCCACGGAAACTGTGCTGACGAAATGGGTGGAGGAATCCATTCCTGCCTCCGCCTTCGAAGTGCCGGCCGGCTACAAGAAAATGGAAATGCCGATGATGCCGCCGCACTGATCGGCATCGCACTCATGGCGCGCTCTCTAGTGAGAGAGCGCGCGGCCGATTTCTTCTCCCTTGGCGTCCTTGAGCGCCACGCACAGCGCGATGCGCTCCTTGGTTTGCGACAACTCCAGTTCGCCGCCACCCAGCTCCGCCAGCTTCGGCTGGATCCACTGATCGACGCGCGCGATATCCGCCTTCGAGCAGTAGCCGCCAAACAACTCCACCATTCGCGGGTGAAGGAAACCGGGAAACGCTTCGAGCAGGCGTTTGAAGTTCTTCTCCGCAAACCCGGTGACTGACTCGCGCGCGCCCGGCTGAACCGACAGCGCGAAAATCATGCGTACGGTTTCGAGCGACTGCATCCCGGGTGTAAACGCGAGGCGCAGCGATTCCTCGGCGAGCTCTGGCGAATCGGCTCCGCCGAGCGCGATCACACTGTTCTGTCGGAACAGCGAGTCGGTCGACTCGAGCATGGTTTCCTGCAGGCGCTTCATGAAGGGAATGCCGCGATCCTGCACCGCCGCTTCCAATGCGGCCGGACGAAAGGCCACATCCAGCGCCTGCGTGTCGCCACCCAGGTACGCTTCTGCGGCGGCGACGAGCTGGGCGCGCAGCTTGGGATCCCGGCCCTCGAGCGCGACCAACGGCACGAGCGACTGGCGCAGCGACTGCGCCTGCGAGGACTCGCGCGCGTGCGCGCCCGCCTTCGGATCGAAGCCAATCGACGCGAGTCTCGGACCGTAGATAGACCGCATGAGCGCGGAGTACTGCGGCAGCTGCTCCCTGCTCAGCGTGCTGTTGGCGAGCCCGGCGAGCCGGTTCGCAAGTTCAGTCACGGCAAGCCGTTCCTGGTGGGTGCTCAGTGCGCGCGCGGCAGCGATCACGCGATCGAAGCTTCCGGTGCCGGCGGCGAAGTCCGCCCACAGGCTGTCGGCGAGCGCGAGCGCCTCGCGCCCGGGTAGTTTGCCGGCGCCGGCGATCAATTGATCCCAGCCCGCATCGCTCAGGCGGAATCGGTAGTAACCGGCACCACCCGCGTTCGGCATGAGCGCGCCCGTGCCGGCGAAAGCCGGGATTTTTGTGGATGCGCTCTGCAGCAGATGACAGCTGCGAGTCTCACCACGACCAAGGCACAGCGGGATCTGCCAGGTTTGCGCGGCGCCCGCCGCGACCCCCAGCGGCCGATAGCGCGCCTGCGCGAGCGAGATGCCATCCGGAGTTTCGGTCACTGTCACCATCGGGACGCCGGTCTGGTCGGTGAACGTGCGCATGGCATCCACGACCTTCGCATTGCCTGCGACTTCGGCCAGCGAGCGGAAGAAGTCATCGGCGGTCGCGTTGCCGTGGCGATAGCGCGTCAGGTGCAGGTTGACGCCCTTCACGAAATTTTTCGGGCCGATGAATGTCTCGAACATCGACAGCACCTGGCTGCCCTTCTTGTAGGTGATGTCGTCGAAGGCGCTGTTGACCTGCCGGTTGTCGGTGATGGTCTGCCGAATCGGACGTCCGGCGCCCAGCGAGTCTGCCTCCATGCCTTCGAACGCGTCCTGGATCTCGCTCGTGGCGATGCCGAGCTCCGGCCGCCACTGATCGCCGATTTTCTTGCCGAGCCACTCGGCGAAACTTTCATTGAGCCAGATGTCGGTCCACCACGAGGGTGTGACGAGATCGCCGAACCATTGATGCGCGATCTCGTGGGCGGTGACCTCGGCGAAACCGCGGATCTGCCGGAACGGCGCATCGTCGGCGAGCAACATCAGCGTGTCGTCGGAAATGATGAGGCCGGCGTTTTCCATCGCGCCGCCGAGGATCGGCGTGGCCAGAAGATCGAGCTTCGCGTACGGAAACGGAATGCCGAGGTATTTCTCGGTGAGCTCCACGAGCTTCGGCGATTCGCGCGCCGCAAGCTGCATGCGCGGCAACTGACCCTTGGTCGCGATGATGCGCATGGGCAGCGGTTGCTTGCGCACGGCGTTCGGCGGCACCGACGTCTCGACGATGTCGAAATCGCCGACGCCCAGCGCCACGAGGTAGGTTGGAAGCGGCGGCGTCGGCGCGAAGCGGTGCGTGGTCAGCTCACCGGCCGGTGTCGTCCCGACCGCCGGCGAGTTGGCGATGACCTTGAGTTTGTTCGGCGCGGTGACGCTGACCGTGAACGGCGTCTTGAACCCCGGCTCATCGAAGCCCGGGAACATGCGGCGCGCATCGATGGGTTCCATCTGCGTCCACGCGTACCAGGCGCCGCCCACTTCCGCATGGAACAGGCCTTCGGCACCCTCATGGAAATCGGCGGAATAGTCGAAGGAAAGCGTGATGTCGCCGGCCGGCAATTCCTTCGGCAGATCGAGTCGCACGACTCCCGACTTCCCCAATTCCGTATACGTGGCCGCAAGGTCTCCCGATTTCGACTTCACCCTGGCGCGGCTCACGTGCAGGTCGCTGCCGTGCAGGAAGATGATGCGCGCCGGCTTGATGAGCGTCGCGTCGATCTCGGTGTGGCCGCTGAAATCCTTGCGCGATGGATCGATGGTGAGCGCGAGTCGATAAGCTTTTGGCTTCACCGTGTGCGGCAGCGGCCCGACCGGGTAATCGTCGCCAGCCGCGTGAGCGAGCCCGGCGAGGAGCAAAGCGAGAGCCGCGGACAGTGCCATCCTGCGCATAAACACTCCATGAACAATTGTTTGCGTTGAATCGAGTATTGCGCGGCGATGAGGCGCCAACAAGTGTCGCGGTGGTTAGCGCGGCGGCCGCGGGCGCGGCCGCAAAGACGGCCGCGCCGGGACGAAAGCTATTTGGGCTGAGACGTTGCGGGCTCTTTCCGGGCGAGCCCGCGCTCACGGCGCAGGTTTATCCTCTGCGCGGCGAAATCCAGGGTGCGCGGGGGCGCAAGTCATGCGAATTTCATGAGCCGAGGTGGGAGAATCTGCGGCCTCGCGACAGAGATAGTGCAGAAGTCTAATAAGTCTCGCCCGAGCCCTCAGGTGAACATGAACGACAGGGGTAGACCCATGGGCAATGTTGCATCGAGTACGCCGCGCAAATTCGCGCGGCGGCCACTGGCGCTCGCCGGCATGCTCGCGTTGCTGGCGGGACCGTCACACTGCTTCGCCACTCCGCCTGACGTCCCTGGAATCGCGCGCACACAATCGCGAACCCCGCACAGCATTGCGACGCAGCAGCGCCTGCGAATCTGGCTCATCGATGTCGGGCAAGGCGACGCCATCCTCATCGAGCTGCCGGAAAGCGTGAGCACCGCGCTCGGCAATCCTGCCGGGGATCCGGTCAATATCCTGATCGATGGTGGCGCGTCGCCCGTCAATCTCGCCAGGAGGACTCCGGAATTCCTGCACCGGATCTACGGCGCGACCGGCGTCACCATCGAACACATGGTGCTCACGCATCACGACCGCGATCACGTCGTCGGCCTGACCCGTGTGCTCGAAGACGACACGATCGCGGTCACCAATGTCTACGTTGGCGGTCTCGCCTCGTTTCGCCGCGGCGTGCGCGACATTCCGTTGACTGGCAACGCCGGCGGATTCATCGGCGACACGAACCGTTCGCTGGGTCGCTTCAGTTCGACCGGAGCGCTCGAGGCGCTCTACCTCGTCGACACGTTCGGCGTGCTCAAGGCTCGTGTCGCCGCCAACGAGTTCAACTCCGACTACGGAGATTTCGCTGCCGCCATCGTCCAGAAAACCAAGCCCGACAAGGTGAAGTCGTTTGAACAGGCCTGTTTCGGCTGCGGGCCGCTCGATGCCATCCACGCCCCCAAGGCAGGCGTGCGCCCCGCCCTTTCAGTGACGACCCTCTGGCCGATGAAGCGGCCGCGCGGCTACGGGCAGTGGGACAAGACCACCAACGGCAACAGCGTCGCGTTTCGTCTGGACTACGGCCAATTCTCGATGCTGTTCAGCGGTGACCTGAATACGGAAAGCGAGCCCGACGTGGTCGCGAATCTCGAGGATGAGCATCGCACCGCGCTGCTCGACGTCGATGTCTTCAAGGCCGCGCATCACGGCAGCGATCACAACGCGCCGGAATTCCTCGAACACGAGAAGCTCAAGCCCATCCTGTCCGCCGCCTCCATGGGTGGCGCCGGATTCATGGCTTACGGCCATCCGTCGCTCGACACGATCACGACTCTCGGCGGCGTCAAGCGTTTCTATTCGACCTATGTGCACGAGATCAAGTTCGACCGCGCGAAACTCACGACCGACCAGAAGATCCAGAAACTCGTGGAAGACACTCACTTGCTCATCGAGACCGACGGAGAACGTTTCCGCCTCGTCGAGGTGGGCACGAAACACGACTCACCGATTTTCGACGTGAACGACGTTCCCGCCAACAAGGGGACGCCGTGGATATCGGCGAACTGACGCACCGGAGAATCAGCCATGTTCCTCGACATACTCGGAATCATCGTCGGCTTCGTGACGATCGTGCTGCTGCTCAGCATCCTCGTCACGGCTCTTGTTCAAACGGCCGCCAACCTGATGCGACGTCGGCACAAGGCGCTGGCGCTCGGTGTCGTGGAAACGGATATTGCGCAGAAAATAGAGAATCTCCGCGCGCAGATCGACCAGGGAGACAAGAATGCCTCGCAGCTCATCGATCTGGTCGTCGCGACCGTCGCCGCCGCGAAAACGGATCCGCGCGTCACCTGGCTCGAGGACAAGGACGTCATCACGCCGCTGATCGAAGCGAAAGTGCCGGAGTCAGGTGTGGCCGTCGCACGCCACGTGCTCGACCGCACGCGCCGCATCATGGAAGACAAGTACCTGCAGTGGTCGCGGGGCCTCACGGTCGCCGCTTCGGTCATCGTCGCCTTGTGGTTTGGTGCCAGCGCTCCGGAGCTTTTCGAACGGCTGCGCACCGACTCCGAATTTCGTGCGCGGGCCGAGGCCATGGGCGAGCGACTGGCGAAGGACGCTCCCGATGAATACCGATCGATCATCGAGGGGACGCCGGGTCTGCGAGCGCGGACACTCTTCCTCGAAGCGCATCCCGAATACACCGTGCAGCTCGGAGCGCTGCGGTTCGAGGCGTTGGCGGTCGACGATCTCGTCGGGAATTTCGAAACCGCGATGGACTCCGAACCCCGGCGCGACGAACTCGCCGAGGAATTCCGCAAGCTCGTCGAGAAGGAACTCGCCCTCCAGAGTGAACGATCCCTGGATGCCGCGAAACGCAGCATCGCCGATCTGTCGAGCGTCGGCATCCAGCCGCTCGAGAACATGAGCTATTACTTCGACAAGAATTCCGCCAACGAACGCGTCTTTCGCTGGGATCGGCTCTTCGGCGTCCTGTTCATGGCGGTGTTGATGTCGTTCGGCGCGCCGTTCTGGTATCGCATGCTCAAGGATGTCGTCGGGCTCAAGGACGCATTGCGCAAGAAGGAGCCGCCGGCACCGGTGAACTGACGGCTCCGCCGACGAGAATATCCAGCGGCGCAACATTGACTGCCGGCGCGATCGTCAACGTTTTGCTAGCATTTCGCGGCCCTGAATTCAGGTCGGACACAAAGCGGAGCGAACTTCCCATGAACTGGCGCCTTCCCACCGGTTTCGCAGTCACTGGTCTCGCCATGCTGGCGTTGTCGGCGCGCGCCCCGGCGCAGCAAGCATTCATTTCCGCGGAACAGCGCAGCGCTGACTTCACCGCCTTCTGCGACTTCGTGCGCGAGCAGTACGCCTACTTCGAGTTGAAGAAGACGAACTGGGCGGCAACGTGCGCGTCCTATGCCCCGCGCGCCGCCGCGGCCGCCGACCGCGACGCATTCATCGGTGTCCTCGAGCGGGCCATGGCCGAGATCTACGATCACCATGCGCACCTCGGAACCAACACCGACAAATCTCCGCGGCTCGTCCCGACGCAATCGCAGATCTTCGGCAGCTGGCGCGCGGGTAAGGCGCTGGTTGTCGCCGTACGCGACAACTCCCCGGCGAAGAGCGCCGGCGTACGCCCCGGCATGCAGGTTCTCGCCGTCGATGGCGAGCCGGTCGAAACCGCGGTCGCCGCGCTCGAACCAAAGCTTCTCACCGCGCCCGATGCGGCCGCCCGGGAATGGGCGCTGCAGCTGGCGCTGGCCGGACATCGCGCGAACGATGCCATACGCCTGTCCATCAACGACGGCAGCGGCGCGCGGGATATCACCTTTGCGCCCGTCAACACCGATCGGCCCGAAGCGTTGCTGTCGCAGAAGCTGCTCGGTGACGTCGGCTACATCCGCTTCAACAATTCGCTCGACGAGGATGCTCTGGTGCAGGCCTTCGACGACGCGCTCGCGAAGTTCGCACAGGCGCGCGCCGTGGTGATCGACCTGCGCGACACGCCGAGTGGCGGCGTGTCATCCGTCGCGCGCGGAATCATGGGACGTTTCGTCAGCACACCGATGCCCTATCAACGGCATGAATTGGTGGCGGAGTTTCGCGACACCGGAGTTCGCCGCATCTGGGTTGAATACGTTGCGCCGCGCGATCCGCTGTTTGCGCAGCCCGTGGTGGTGCTCGCCGGCCACTGGACCGGCAGCATGGGCGAGGGAATCGCCATCGGGCTCAATGCCACGCGCAGCGCGCCCGTGCTTGGCGAACCGATGGCCCACCTGCTCGGCGCACTCGGCCAGATCGAACTCCCCAATTCAAAGATTCCCGTGCGAGTGCCGGCGGAAAAACTCTTTCATGTGAATGGCACTCCACGCGAGGCATTCGTGCCTTGTGGCGTTGCCGCGGCCAACACGCCGGCGGATGACGCCGAACTCGACGCGGCCGTGAAGCTGGCGCACGAGTTGGCGGCAAAGAAGCGGCCGCCAGATGCGCCGTGGAAGTGCGGCCGAACCAATCAGTAGCAAGCAGACGCGGCCGCCACCGACGGCGGCCGCCACTGGCAATGGCGACCGCTCACCAGATTCGCACGCGCTGATCCGGCGCGAGGAACAGCATGTCTCCCTGTTTGATGTCGAATGCCTTGTACCAGTCATCGAGATTGCGAACGGTGTCAGCGCGATACTCGTCGGGCGCGTGACCGTCGGTGATGATCTGCTGGCGCAGCGCCGGTTCGCGCGTTTTGGCGCGCCAGCTCTGCGCAAAGCTCATGAAGAACTGCTGATCGCCCGAGAATCCGTCGACCGCTGGCGCGGGCTTGCCGTCGAGGGACAGCCGCCACGCGTCATATGCGACCGCGAGCCCGGCGAGATCGGCAATGTTCTCGCTCAACACCTGCATACCGTTGAGCGCGAGATCTGGAAACGGCCGGTACTGGTCGTACTGCTTCGCGAGTTGCTGCGAAGCCTGCTTGAAGTGCGCGAAATCCTCGGGCGTCCACCAGTTGTGGAGCTTCCCGGTGGCGTCGAACTGCGCGCCCTGGTCGTCGAAGCTATGGCTGATCTCATGACCGATGGTCGCGCCCGTCGCGCCGTAGTCCATCACCACCGGTCGCTTCGGGTCGAAATACGGTGGCTGGAGTATCGCGGCCGGGAAATTCATGGCGTTCATCACCGGAAGATTCACGGCGTTGACGGTTTGCGGCGTCATGACCCACTCGGACCGGTCGACAGGCTTGCCGAGCTTGGCGAGATTGCGATGGGTTTCGAACAGTTCCGCGCGCATGGCATTGCCGAGCGCATCGCCCGGGCGGATCGTGAGCGTGGAATAGTCGATCCAGCGGTCGGGATAGCCGACGCCCACCTTGAGTACGGCGAGTTTCGCTTTCGCCTTCGCCTTGGTTTCCGGCGCCATCCAGTCGAGATGGTCGATGCGCCGCGAGAACGCGGCGATAAGGTTGTGGACCATGGCCTCGGCGCGGGCCTTCTCCGCGGGCGTGAAGTAGCGCGCCGAGTAGAGCTTGCCGACGGCATCGCCCAGCGCGACGTTGGTCACGGCGATGCCACGCTTCCATCGATCGCGTGGCTTCGGCGTGCCGGTTAGCGTCTTGTTATAGAACTCGAAGCGCTCGTCGACGAACGCCTTGGGCAGATAGGGCGAAGCGCGCTCGATCAGGCGGATGGCCAGGTAGTCCTTCCAGGTTTCAAGCGGCTGGGTGGCGACCAGCGCCGACAGGCCCGTCACCGCGGCGGGCTGCCAGACGATGAAGTCGGTCTGCTTGCCTAGTCCCGCGGCCGCGAAATACTCCTGCCAGTCCAGACCCGGCGCCTTGGCATCGAAGTCCTTGGCGGACCAGTGGTTGTTGGCCTTGACCACGTCGAAGGTATCGACGCGCGGGCCATGCACAGTCGCCATGCGCTTCTCCAGGTCGAAGATGCGCGCCGCTTTCGCGTCTGCATCCTTGACCTTGGCGAGGGCCAGCACCTTGGCGAGATGGGGCGTGTACGCGGCGCGAATTGCCGCCGTCGGCGGCGAATCGTCCAGGTAGTAGTCGCGATCCGGCATGCCGAGCCCGCCCTGCAGCAGGAACGCGACGTATCGACTCGGATCGTCGAGATCCTGCGCCACCCAGAGCCCGAGAAGATTGCCGGTGTAGAGCGCGGTGGCGTTGAGCACATCGACATCTGCTCGCAGCTGGCTGCCGAGCACGCGCGACAGCGACTTGCGGTCGTGAATCGCGGCGATCTCGCGCAGCCGTGGTTCGAGGGGCTGGAGCCCGAGTTTTTCGATCGCAGCCTCGTCCATGAACGCGTTGTAGAAGTCGGCGATCTTCCTGGCATCGGACGTCGCGTTCTTGTCCTGCGCCGTCGCCTGGATGATTTCGCGAGTGCGCTGGTCAGCTTGCTCGGACAGGACAGCAGCGTCGCTCATCGCGCTGCGATCTGCCGGAATGCCGGTCGCCTTCAGCCAGGCGCCGTTGACGTACTGATAGAAGGCATCGCCCGGACGAACGGCCGCATCCACTGCCGGCAGATCGCGGGCAGTGGAACTGCCAGCCACGGCGAGCAGGCCAATAGAGAAGGCGAGCGAACTGAATTTCATGCTGGAACTCCGGCGGTTCGGCGAATTCTGGGCGGCCGACGGGATCGGCCATGTTGCGAAGCAGTCTAGCGGGACTGGAGTCGCAAGAGCATTGGTCCGCGCGCGGTCCATCGCAGCGGCGATGCGGATCATCGCAGCGCGGGCGCCGGCCATTGATCGCGGCGAATCGGCCGACATTCCTCTTGTGAAGCACTGGAGCGCCCGCTAGCGTCGCGCGTATGAAGTCTTCAAAGCCGCGAGTCGCCCGCCGGTCGCCATGACGAAATTTGTCATCGCCACGATAGTCGTCATCGCGCTGCTCATCGGTGGTTTGCTCGGCTTGTTGCGCGGCAGGCGCACTCCCCTGGCGCCGCCCGACGTCCTCGATCGGGCCCGGCAGAGAAACCGCGAGATCGAGGCGCAGGAGCGTCGAGAAGACGACGCCTAGTTAGGCTGCGCCTTTGAATTCAGACAGCTCAGCCGGTCCGATCTCAACCGGCGGGTGCTCAGCCTCGGCACGGCGACATTCGGCGACGCGTGGAAACGTGATCCGGCGCGGGTGGCCCGGCGCGAAACCACCGGAGCCTTCTAGCTACTATTGGATATCCCCCTTCCCGGCCAGAATCTTTATTTCGCGGCGCGAGACGGGAAGGGACAATCTGTGACGTCTAAGTCCGAATGCAAATCCTCAGAGCGCTCAGGTCTGCCCCTGCATACAGGCGTGTATTCGCGTTCGCGTTCCTCGCGGCCTTGCCGATCACCGGCAATTCGGCGGGGACCCGCAAAGATGATAGCCAGTCCGATCAGGGGTGTGACAGCCGCACTGCCGGCGTCGTCAGCGACGTAAAGTGTTACCTGAGCGCGCCGCTCCGGTGGGACGCCAGAGACTGGGTGTACTTCGGGGGCACCGTGGCGGCTATCGGCATCGCTCATCACTACGATACCGAGGTCCGGGATCACTTCGTCGGCAGCTCGATCACATCGAGCGACAGTTCGAGTTCGAACGAGGTGAAAGACGCCATTCCGGCGGCGAGCATTCTCGCCGCTACCTGGCTCTATGCGACCGTCACGAGCGACAAGGACGGACGCACCGAGTCGTGGGGCATGCTCGAGGCTGCGGGCTTGAGCTCCGCGACCAGCTATCTTCTGAAATTCGCGGCGGGTCGCGATCGTCCTGACGCGACCAGCGACTCGAATGCGTGGCGCAGCGGCGGCAATTCATTTCCCTCGATGCACACCTCGGCCGCGTTCGCCATCGGCACTGTATTCGCGGAATCCGGCAACGACAGGTACCGATGGTTTCGGCGGGCTCTCGGCTACGGAGTGGCAGCGTACACCGGCTATGCGCGGCTGGATCACAATGCCCACTGGTTGTCGGATACAGTGGCGGGCGCCGCGATCGGAATTTCCACGGCGCGCTACGTTCTACGTCGACAGTATGGACCGGTGCGACTGGGGCAGCTCACGTGGGTGCCTCTCGATCATGGCGGGATGCTGGCCTACAACCTCGTTCTACCCTGAAGATCGGAGCTGCGGCTGATGGACGATCAAAAGAATCTTTCTTTTGTCAGGCGACTACGGTTCGCGCTGGCTGGCCTCGGTCACGCATTACGTTCGGAACGGAGCTTGAGGACGCAGGCGTTGATCCTGTTCCTGGTGATCATCACATTGGCGATTCTGCGACCGGCGCCGCTGTGGTGGGCACTGGTCATTCTGGCCAGCGCCGGCGTGCTGGCGGCCGAACTGTTCAATACCGCGATCGAACATCTCGCCGATCATCTGCATCCGGATCTGCATCCGGCGATTCGCATCGTGAAAGATTGCGCAGCCGCGGCAGTGCTGCTGGCGGTAGTCGGAGCGATTGGTGTCGGCGTGGCGCTATGCGTGGAGCTCTTTCGAGCCGCACGCCCTGGCTAGGGATCGACCACCAGCAACCGGACCGCGTTGTGGGGCCGACAGGAAAAGAGGATGCCCGGTGGCATCACGCCAGAAAAATTTGCGGCCACTCTTGCGTTGTGGTCCCAGGTTCCAAACATGCTCACTTCGCTCGATGCGCGTTCGACCCGGGCGTGTCTATGTATACCGCTCGCGAGGTGGGGCTTCAGCACTGGCTCCCGATCTTTGATCAGGCAAACCAATTGACCGGAGTCCATTCCAATACCGAGCACTTCAATAAACTTGCGATGGAATACCTGCGGAGCGACTCTGCCAACTTCGTGCAGAGCCGAACCGGCGCACAGGGACCCGGGTTGGGGTACCTGGCATTCGAACCGAGGGAGGCACCCACCGGTAGCTCCGTTCGCGAACCCGTATCAGAACCTGACTTTGGAGCAGATCTTTCATCCATGAGCGCAATCCGTGAAGTCCATGCGCAACGTGTCGGTTCGGTTCTCGCGATAGCGAGACTGGCAGTCCTTTGCGCAACGCTGTCGACGTTGACGTCCTGCGAAAACAGGGCGTCAACGTCTTACGTCTGGGGCGGCTTCGCTTCCGAGCGACATGCGCTCTACTTCACGCGCTATACGAAAACAGAAGAAAGTAGTTGGCTGCCGATACCCGAACGCGGCACACCGAAGCTCAAGGAGCAGCGCTTCGAAGTCGTAGAGTTGAATCTGACTCGGGAAAGGCTCGTGACGTCGGTGTGAGGGTCATTCCGTCCGAGCCGCTCAGCAGGCCCTGGGACGTGGATCTGGTGACATTCGAAGACGGAGGTCGAATCCAGCTTCGCCGTGGAGAGGAAATGGCGAATCACCTTCGTCAAGCAGCGAACATATCGTGTGACGGACATCTCGACTTTGATCTCCAAGACTCACGTGTCCTGTACTTCGCTTGCCTGGATCGAAGTGCCGTCTATCGATTCGAGCCTCCGTATCATTCCGCGACGCGAATCGTCACGAACTCGGAGAACGGCCTTCGTTTTCCGCAGGTCGGTGAGCTGGTGTTCGCTTCCATTCTCGGTGACAAATACGTCTACGCTTGGGGTGGGCGAGATCTGCTTTTCCGTATCGACTTGGCTCTTCCTTCCAAGGTCCAGGAGTTCGATCGATTCGCAACACCGGGCGCACCGCTCGAACTGTCGAGCCCGCAATCCCGATCCGCAGATCGTGATTCTCCAGAGAGTAGCTTGATAGGTGTCGCGCCCGACCTTCGAATCCATGAAGTCATCGGCAAGGCCACGACTCACGTCGTCGTCGTTCGTCCGGGAAGACCTGACCTCGTGGTCGACCTGCCGGGCGAATTCGGTAGATCCGATCACGTCACCCGCCGGTACGTCGCAAAGAGCCAGATCGTCATCTGGCTGTTGCGGGAGGCGCTGCACGGAGAGACGGTTTTCGCGGTGGACTTGGCCACTGGGAAGACCATGCAAGCGAATCTCCCCGCCATCCCCTAAGCGATGACGAGCTACCTATTTGCGCGATGTGGCATCTGGGGAGATTCTGGGAGAACGCGGTACGCTATGCGCATGAATACCGCGCGCCTGCTCGTCCCGCCGCTTCTCTGCTTCGCCGGCCTGCTGCACGCGGAGCCAGTTCCGGTGACCGTTCACGCCGACCGCGTGGTGGGCGAGATCCGGCCCATCTGGAATTACTTCGGCTATGACGAAGCCGGCACGACGCTGACTCGCGAAGGGCGAGATTTGCTTTCGAAGCTGAACGCGCTCAGCGACGAGCCCATCCGCATCCGCGTGCATCATCTGCTCACCAGCGGCGATGGCACGCTCGCGCTGAAGTGGTCGAGCACCAACGTCTACACCGAGGACGCCGCGGGCAACGCGCGTTACGACTGGACGCGTCTCGACGCCATCTTGGATGAACTCACCCGTCCGGGCATCGAACCTTTCGTACAGGCGGGCTTCATGCCGCAGGCGCTTTCGTCGCGACCCGAGCCGTACACGCCGACGCTGGTGAAGTCGGGTTTGCCGCGCGACATGGTTTCCGGCGGCGCCTTCTATCCACCGAAGGACTACCAGAAATGGGAGGCACTCATCGAGACGTGGGCGCGCCACAGCGCCGAGCGCTACGGCGCCGAGCGCGCGTCCTCCTGGCTTTGGGAACTCTGGAATGAACCCGAGTCGTCGTATTGGCGCGGGACGAAGGACGAGTATTTCCAGCTCTACGATCATTTCGCGGCCGCGGTGAAACGCGCGTTGCCCAAGGCGCGCGTCGGCGGGCCGCATGTCACCGACCCAGGCTGGAAGAACGGCGATTTATTCATGCAGGCCTTTCTCGAACATTGTCGTTCCGGCAGGAACGCCGTGACTGGTGGAATCGGCGCGCCGCTCGACTTCGTGGCATTCCATGCCAAGGGCACGACGCGCCTCGACGAACAGGGTCGCGTGGAAATGAATCTGCGCAATCACCTCAAGACCATCGACACCTACGGCCGCGTCATCGCGGGCTTTCCCGAGTTCGCGCACCTGCCTGTCTACATTGGCGAGTCCGACCCGGAAGGCTGTGCGGGCTGCCCGGCAACACTGGACCCGGAGCGCGACTACCGCCGCACGTCGCAGTTCGCCGCCTACACGGCCGCCTCGTTCATGCGCAAACAGGACCTGCTGGCACGTAGTGGCGGGAATCTGCAGGGCGCCGTGTCGTGGGCCTTCACGTTCGCCGAGCAGCCCTGGTTCAATGGACTGCGCGCGCTCACGACCAACGAAGTTGCGCTGCCGGTGTTCAACACTTTCGAGTTGTTCGCGCGGCTCGGCCGTCAGCGCGTCGCCGTCGACGCACCGTCCATGATTCCGGTCGACGCGATCATCGCCGACAGCGTGCGTGGGGAATCCGATCTCGGTGCCGTCGCATCCCTCGACAGCGCGCGATCGCGTCTCACCATTCTGCTGTGGAACTACCACGATGTGGCTGGCGGGTATGACAACCGCCGCGAGGTGCAGCTCACGCTCGCTGGCCTGCCGCGCGGCGGCCGCGGCCTGCGCGCGGTTGAATACTCGATCGATGAGCATTCCGGCAATGCCTACACCGCGTGGCTGGCGATGGGCTCGCCGCAACCGCCCACTGCGGAGCAGATCGCCAAGTTGCACGCCGCCGCAAAGATGCAAGCGGTTGCGCGCAAGGTGATGCGCACTTCCGCGGGCAATGTGCAGCTGAAGCTCTCGCTGCCGCGCCAGTCCGTGAAGTTGATCGAGGTCGTCCTCGCAACCGTGCCGTAACAGCCGAGTCTGGAGTGTCCATGAGCAGGATCCTGTTCTGTTTTCTGTGCGTCGGATTGTCAGGCGCGGTCATGGCCCCTGATGTCGAGGCGCGCGGTTCGGAACCGAAAATCCGCGTGCTCATCGTCGATGGCTTCAGCAACCACGACTGGCGCCTCACGACCCGATCCATCCGCTCGATCCTCCAGCCCAGCGGATTGTTCGTGGTCGACGTGTCGACGTCTCCGCCCGACGCCGGAGCACCGGGTTGGGACAAGTGGCGGCCGCGCTTCGATGACTACGACGTGGTCATACAGCAATGCAATGACATCAACGGCGGACCGAGCTGGCCCGGACCGGTCCGCGAATCGCTCGAACGCTACGTGCGCCGCGGCGGCGGCCTGTACGTCTGGCACTCGGGAAACAACGCCTTCGCGAACTGGCCGGAATACAACGCGATGATCGGCATGGGCTGGCGCGACAAGAGCTACGGCACTGCCATCGCGGTCGGCGACGATGGCAAGTTGTTGCGATTTGCTCCCGGCGAGGGCGAGAACACGGGACATGGCGCACGCTTCGACGCCCTGATCACGCGCGTGGGCGATCACCCGATCCAGCACGGCATGCCACGACAATGGACTGCTGCCGACATCGAGGTCTATTACTACGTGCGCGGCCCGGCCAAGCACCTGCAAATCCTGTCATACGCCCACGAGCCGAAGACGCAGATGAATTGGCCGACGGAATGGACGGTGCGTTACGGGCGGGGCCGCGTATACACCTCGACGTTCGGGCACGTCTGGAAGGGCGACGTAGACCCGGTCACGGTACGGGATGTGGGCGTGCAAACCTCGCTGATTCGCGGCGTGCAGTGGCTGGCGCACCGCGCGGCTAACTATCCCGTACCGGCGACTTTTCCGGGCGCCGGCGCCAAATCCGTCGGCCCGCCGCTCGCGCGGTAGCAACCACGGCGATCACGTCGGCCGCATTCGCCAGTAGATGGAAAATCGCTGGTGCCGAATGTCGTACAGCGGCCGGAATACCCTGCCGCTCGCGGGACCGGCAGCATGAGCGGTAAACGCCAACGACTCGCCGGGCACGGCGTGCAGCCAATCGACGGGGTTGGCTGAGGCGCTCGCGATGTCTGGCACTTCCACGGCGGGAACCTTGAGATTGGCATCCTTGTCGGCGAAGTCGCCGGGCATGTTTGCGCGGCCGAGCTCGCCAGCCAGCAGCACGGGCCCGAAGAACACCGCCACCATGGAAGGATCGTCTTTCGCGCGCTCGATCCGCAGAGAAGCAGGCAGCGTGAGACGAACCACATCGCCGGCGCGCCACTTGCGCTTGATCGAGATGTAGCGCGGATCCGCGCCTGCGCTGGCGTAGACGCTGCCGTTCAATTCCAGAATCGCAGGCGCGGAAACCCAGAGCGGTATCCGGAAATTCAGCGTCGCCAATCCGGTCGCTGCCTTGACGATGGTGATGCGTACCGCCTCTGCGCGCGTGATGTCACCTTCTTGACGCAGTGACCATCCGGTATCACCCCAGTCGAGCTCGGCGGGAATGTACAGGTTGAACCACAGATCCCGTTGGCGCCGAAAACAGATGGCGTCCCCGTAGCGCGGCGTGTTCTCGATGCCGGTGCCCGTGCAACAAAAGGTGCCGTCGAGAAAAGTCCGGAAGTTGCCGCGCATCGGCATGAAATAGGTCATCGCCCCGGTGTCCGGCGCGACGGTCGCGAGAAGATGGTTGTACAGCGCGCGCTCCTGAAAGTCCGCGTATCCCGCGTCGGCACGATTCGCGAACAGCAGCGCGGTGAGCTTCAGCATGTTGTGCGTGTTGCAGCTTTCCGCGGTCGTCGCCGGCAGCGGCTTGCCGCCGTCAATGCTCGCACCGGTTTCCACGCCCGGTCGATCGAACCACTCGTTGAACGAATTCCCGCCGTTGACGAAGGAGTGATCGCGCGTGACCAGCCGCCAGAAATTTTCCGCGGCCATCCGTTGCTGCACGTCACCGCTGAGATTGGCGCAGCGCGCGAGTCCGATGGCAGCGGCGATGTGGGTGTTGGCGTGCAATCCCGGCAGTCGGTCTTCGCCTCTGGCGAGCGGATCGACGAACCAGGCGCGATTGAACAGCTGCGCCAGGTCGAGATGACTGCGATTGCCCGTGACCTCGAAAAGCTGGGCCAGAACGTCGCTCATCGCGCCGAACTCGTTTTGCGGATTACGGCTCTGGTCGGTGCGGAAGATGCGCTCCAGCTGTGGGGCGTCGAGTGCCGCGCAGCGCTTCGCGAAGTAGTTGGCCATTTTCTCCACGACCGGGAGCGCCTGCGGGATAGCCAGAAGAACATGCGCGTCGAGCATGCCGGCAATGAGCTTGTGGACCGTGTAATACGGCACCACGATACCGCCGTTGTCCACGGCCTTGCCTTCCAGCCAGTCGAAAACGGCGGGAGGAAAGGCCGCTAGATAGCCGCTCAGCGCCAATGCCCGCTGGCAGTCAACCAACACCCGCACCATGTACGCCACCTGCTTGCGGAAGTGCGAGTCGCCGGTGGCTACCGCCATTCGGGAGGCGGCGGACAGGTAGTGCCCCGCCATGTGCCCGCGCAAGAATCCGCTGTCCCAGCCTTCGTATCCTCTCGTGACACCATCGGGCTGCGGCAACCCGGCCACCGCCCGGTAGTGAAACAACAGTCGATCCGGGTCTAACGACGCCAGGTAACCGCGGCGATGCAGCTGCTGCCGATCGTAGAACGCACTGCCCGGCAGCAGCCGGACCGCGGACGAGGGATTGGGCTGCAACCGGGAATGCCGGGGCGCAATAACAGCGTGGTCTTGGGCAGCCGCCGCGGGTGCGCGGCCACAATGCTTCCGGCCACGGCGAGCAGCACGCCAGAGCCGGACGCTTTGAGAACGTCTCGACGCGTGAAGTTATCCTGACAGCAGGGACACTGGTGGCGCGACATGATGATTCCCTCGCGAGAGTAGCGCGAGCGAAAGGGTCTGTCCTTCAATCACGCTGCGCGGCCGGGCAGCCTCCCGTCCGGCGGACCCATACAATGCTCGCATGGATATTTCAGACGACGACCTGCGCACGTGCGTACGAGTACTGCAAGCGATCGAAGCGGATCGCTCACATCTGACGCGCTTTACACAGGAACAGCGTCGCGAGTTGCTCACCCTCGCCGGGCTGGTCGCAAAGCCCGAGCGCCAAGGTCTCGTCAGGATGGCGAAGGCCTTTCGGCGCGCCGAACGCGAAGCCGCGAAGGAGCATGACCGCAAAGCACTCGAGCAGGCGGGCTTGCGCATTCAGCGCCGTAAAGAGGTGTTTACCCCACTGTGGCTGGAACCACCGAAGCCCGAAGACCTGGATGAGCGGCCCCGTCTGAATCGCGAGCGCGATTGTTACGTCTGCAAGCAGCCCTTTGCGAAAGTGCATCGCTACTACGATTCGATGTGCGAGCCGTGTGGCGACTTCAACTACGCCAAGCGCGAGCAGAGCGCGGACTTGAGCGGCCATTACGCACTCGTCACGGGTGCGCGCGTGAAGATCGGCTACCAGGCTTCGCTCAAACTACTGCGCGCCGGCGCGAATGTCATCGTCACCACGCGCTTCCCGGTCGATGCTGCCGACCGCTACTCGAAGGAGCCGGATGCCGCCTCGTATCGGGAACGGCTACAGATCCACGGACTGGACCTGCGCCACACGCCGAGCGTGGAGCTATTCACGAGATTTTTGGCCGATCGACTGCCGCGCCTCGACTACATTCTCAACAACGCGTGCCAGACGGTGCGGCGGCCGGCGGGATTCTTTCAGCACCTGCTGGCGCGGGAAGCGCAAGCGATCGCCGCGCTGCCGACGGACCTGCGATGCGTGCTTTCGAGTCATGACGAGCTGAGCCGCATGCTCGAAGGGTCGCGCGCGCCTACCTCGCTCATGGCGGCGGCGGAGCATAGTCACGAGGGTCTCTTGCGCAGTGCCGCTCTCTCGCAGCGACGCTATCTGGACGAGGATTACCGCGGCGGGGAGACACTGTTCCCCGAGAATCGCTTCGACGAGGACCGGCAGCAAATCGATCTGCGGGAAATGAACAGCTGGCGTCTGCGCATGCACGAAGTCGAAACACCCGAGCTGCTGGAAGTACAACTCGTGAACGCCATTGCGCCGTACATCCTCAACGCCCGCCTGAAGCCACTCATGGTGAGTACGGCCGGTGCTCACAAACACATCGTCAATGTCAGCGCGATCGAGGGGCAGTTCTATCGGGCCACGAAGACCGACAAGCACGCGCACACCAACATGGCAAAAGCGGCGCTGAACATGATGACCCGGACGAGCGCGCCGGACTTCGTGAAGGATGGCATCCACATGAACGCCGTGGACACCGGATGGATCACCGACGAAGACCCCGCCGTGCACGCGGCGCGCAAGGCGGAGGCCGGATTCTCACCGCCGCTCGACATCATCGACGGCGCGGCGCGAATCGTCGACCCGATCTTCGCCGGACGCCTCACCGGCGAGCATGTGTGGGGACAGTTCCTGAAGGACTACAAATCGGCGCCGTGGTAGCAGATCAGCGCGTGGCGGAGAGGTGCATGATCGCGAGGCGCGACCACAATCGATCCACTTGCGCGCGACGGTGATCGTCGGCGAGCACGATCGCGCGCGCCGAGAGCTCTCGCATGTGCCCGCGATTCACCAGCACTAGCAGCGCGCCCGCCAGTCGCCCGAAGCGCAGCGAGCGAGCCAGACCCGGCACGGCCGGGGCCGAGAGCACGTTGCACAGGTCCGCGGGTAGCTGCCAATTCTCGGCGATGCGCAGCGCCATGAAGGGCACCCAGTCGTCGAGCAATTTGGCCATGGCCGCCGGCCGCACGTCGTGTGCTTCGGCCAGACAATGCTCTCGCGCGACGCGGAACACGGCATTGCTCGCGAGGCCGAGTAGCAATACCAACAGCCGCGCACTGAACGCATCGGCCTGCTCGATTCGAACTGCATGTAGTTCGGCGCACCCAGCGGAGTATTGGCTGTGCTCCCAGGTTGCCTCGGCGAATGAGGAGAAGGCTCCTGGCGATCCGGTCATGACCGGGTGCAGCAGAGCGGTCGCCACCAGCGAGCGCAATCCGTCGGTACCCACGAGCGCCACCGCCTTCTCCAGGCTGTCAATTGGCTTGTTTCCGCTCAGTCGGTAAAAAGAGCTGTTTGCCAGCCTCAGGAGACCACTCAGGAGCGTGCCGTCCTCGCCAATGATCTTCGCCATCGCACCCATCGAGTTCGAGTCGTTGTTGATGGCGGTCATGAGCCGCGGCAAAAGCGATGGACGGCGCGGAAGGTATTTCGCTTGCAGTTTGAGATTGCCGAGCACGCGCATGGCCGGAGCAAGCTCGGCAAGCTCCGATGGAGTTGCCTCGTTGCGCAATTCCTCGAGACTCGCATCGAGCGCATGTGCCATGAACCGCCGCATGGCGATGTCCGCATGCGCACCCGGACACTGGCTACCGTCTGCGGAACCCATCGGGCGAAGCGGTTCCCGGCATCCCTGCCGATCGTTGATCACCAGCGCGCCCGTTCGTACACGCGCCCCGCGGAACCAATGATCCACAAGCGAGCCGATCCCGGTGCGGATAGCGGCAATCATGGTTGACGGTTATCGGCGGCGTGGCACCGAACTGAAGCCTCGTGAGCAAGGCCTCACTATGTAAATTCGTCTGGAGATTCACCCGGCATTCAGCGGTGTTACCGGATACTGCGGGCGATGTCTGGCATCCCCCATCACAGGCGCGGGCAAGTCCGGGTGCGTTGCTTCGCCATCCTGACGATGGCCGCAATGGTTTCGACAGCATTGGCCGCCGATGCAATCGTCGGTCGACACCCTGACTCAGTGGTTAGAGCGCGCGTCGTGGAATTGGTCAATGCGGCGAGAGCCAGAGGCAGGATGTGTGGCGATGAGCATTTTGCTGCCGCACCGCCCTTGCAGGCTGTTCGCCCGCTCGATGAAGCCGCGGCGAGTCTTGCGCACGACATGGCGCGAAGAAAATACTTCGATCATCGCGCGGCCGACGGCAGTCAGCCCAGAGAGCGCGTGCTGCGCGCCGGATACCAATCGAAGCTGACGGGCGAAAACATCGCTTTCGGGCCTACGTCGGCGGAGGAAGTGGTGGCCGGGTGGCTGGGCAGCCCCGGACATTGCGCCAACATCATGGACACGAGGTTCCAGCACATTGGCGTTGGACTGGCCACCGGCAAGAAGCGCGGCCACATCTACTGGGTTCAGGATTTCGGTGCCCCGCTGCGCCGCAACCCGTGAGCAGCATCGGCTGCCACTCAGTCGGCTCGCAAACGTAGCAACGGCGCGTCAGAGCTGCCGGACATCCGTGTCGTGATCGCTGGCCATCCTCCCGGCCGGACGCGCGATGCTCAGTGAAACGCGCCGGTGCCGAAGAGTCCGATCAAGCCCATGGCGATCAGGTAAATCGCGACGATGTAGTTGAGCAGCCGCGGCACGATGAAGATCAGGATGCCCGCAATGAGTGAGAGCAGCGGGCCGATCGTGATATGAAGATTCATGGAGGCCTCTGAGCGGGGGTGGGAGTCAGTGATCCTATCCTGACCGAGACTGCTCTGTACGGTGGGGCACATCGTTGGAAGCGCTGGTCGGTGTAGGCCAAGTCCTGCGCATCGGGCCCGGCCGCGCTCGGCATCGGCCCAATGGCCGGTCATCGCTAACAACAATACCGGCGCCCCTGCCCGCTTTTACGGCGGCGGTACGTTGATAACAGCGTTGGTCATCGTCACGGCGGCGGTGAGCGAGATCGCGCGCCCATTTATCGTGGTCACAACCGCGGTCGGCGGGCTGCCGCCGGTGGTGGAGATGGTGATGGCTGCGTTGGCCAACAAGGTAGCCGCGACGGTCGAGCCCGTACCGATCGTGGCGCCCGCGGGCACGAACCAGAACACGTTGCGAGGCTGCGCGCCGTTCACCAGCAGCACCATTATCGGAACCGCCGGGGTGGCAGGACCGGTCAGGCCGACGTTGAGCGTGCCCGTGCCCGCAGTGGTCTGAAACACCCACACAGCATTGGTGTCGCCGCCGGCGTCGAGCGTCAGGTTGGCGGTGGTACGACCCGCGCCGCCGATATCGAACGTGCCGGCGGCGGATAGATAGATCCCGGGCGGCAGCGTGCGTCCGGCCAGCTCATCGGCGCCGCCACCCGCGCCTCCGCAGCTTGGGCACTGCGCCAGACTCGAAACGTCGATTCCGCCGGGAAGGTTCGCTGGCGAGATCGAATTGAAACTGGCCAGGGCGGCTGTGCGCGCCTGCGTCACCGCGACACCGGCGGGGGAACCCGGCGGCGCGGTAGCTGTATATATGAGTCCATTCACCGAGCCATTGTTGTCCGGGGTAATCGTGTAGACGTTGCCGCCCGCATCATGCAGTCCGGTAATGGTGGTCGAGGCTGCATTCACGCCGATGTCGCCGTTGATGACGGTGGCGAGTCCGTCATTGGTGAGCGTCGCAAGGCCGCCGAATCCGCCAAAGGGAGCCGCGACACCGAGTGGTGGGGCAGTCGTGCAGGTGGATGAGTTGGTGGTGAAGGTGGTGACCACGTCGGCGGCGAGCGGATTGCCGGCCAGATCCTTTACGCCGGAAGAGCCGCCGCGGATGGTGGCGGTGTAGTTAGTCGCGGGACTGCCGATGAGATCGACGCCCGGATCGAAGGTCGCGATGTTCGTCATCGCGTCGAAGGTCACCACTCCCGTGACCGCCGCTCCGGCGGTTACTGTCAGTGCAAGAGTCGCGGTCGAAATCGTCAACGGGTCCATGGCCTCGCTGAATGTGGCATTGATGGTCTTGTTGGTGCAGACACCCACGGCGCCAGTCAAAGGATTCGTCGAGGTCACCGTTGGTGGCGTGACGTCGGGCGCGACTCCCGTGGTGAAACTCCAGCTGAACGCGGCCGCGATAGCGTTGCCCGCCGCATCCTGTGCACCTGTACCGATCTGCGCGGTACAAATCGTGCTTGCTGGCAATACGGCGGTGGGGGTGAACGTCGCCACGTTGCCGCTGACGGCATAGCCAACGGTTCCCGTGACCGGCGCTCCTGCTGGGCAGCCCAGTGTGAAAATTGCGCTCGTGAGTGTGAGCGGATCCATCGGCTCGCTGAAGCTGGCGGTGACCAACGTGTTGATAGCCACGCCCGTGGCGCTCGCCGCGGGACTGGTCGAACTCACCGTGGGTGCCGTGACATCCGGCGCCACGCCGGTGGTGAAGCTCCAGCTGAATGCGGTGGCGAGTCCGTTGCCCGCCGCATCCTGTGCACCCGTGCCGATCTGCGCCGTGCAGATCGTACTGGCGGGCAACACTGCCGTGGGCGTGAACGTGGCGACATTGCCGCTGACCGCATAGCCGACGGTTCCCGTGACCGGCGAACCCCCGGGGCACGACAGCGTGAACGTCGCGCTCGTGAGCGTGAGCGGGTCCATTGGCTCGTTAAAGCTGGCGGTGATCAGCGAGTTGATGGCGACGCCCGTAGTGCCCGCCGCGGGGCTGGTCGAACTCACCGTCGGCGCGGTGAGGTCTGGCGCCACGCCGGTGGTGAAGTTCCAGCTAAACGCCGCCGCCACTGCATTGCCCGCCGCGTCTTGCGCACCGGTCCCGATCCGCGCGATGCAGGTCGTGCTGGCGGGCAACGCTGCAGAGGGTGTGAACGTGGCGATGCTGCCGCTGACTGCATAACCGACCGCGCCCGGGACCGGCGTACCTCCAGGACACGCCAGCGTGAATGTCGAACTGGTCAACGTGAGCGCATTCATGGGCTCGCTGAAACTCACCGTGACCACCGTGTTGAGGGCAACACCAGCACCACTGGGAGTCGTGACGCCGACCGTGGGGGCGGTGATGTCCGCGACCGCGCCCGTGTCGAATCCCCAGTTGAAAGGCGCGGCCAGAGGGTTGCCGGCCGCATCCGTAACGCCGGTCGTCAGTCGCACCGTGCAACTGCTGCTGGCTGGCAAGGGCGCTGCGGGCGTGAACGTCGCGAGATTGCCGTTGACCGCGTACCCCACGATCCCCGCCACCGGCGTGGTTCCCGGGCAGGCCAACGTGAATGTCGCGCTCGTCACCGTGAGCGGATCCATGCCCTCGCTGAAGCTGGCGGTGATGAGGGTATTGATCGGAACTGCGCCGGCACCCGTGACCGGGCTGGTCGAGCTCACGGTCGGGCTGGCCGTGTCGGGCGCCGCGCTGGTGGTGAAACTCCAGCCAACTGCGCTACCCAGGGAATTTCCGGATGCGTCCTCCACCCCGGTAGTTAGTGTGGCGGCACAGGTGATGCTGGCTGGCAGCAGTGCCGACGGCGTGAATGTCGCGACACTGCCGCTGACCGCGTAGCCGACCGTTCCGCTGACGGGCGTGCCCGCCGGGCAGGCCAGCGTGAATGTCCCGTTGGTGAGCGAGAGTGGGTTCATCGGCTCGCTGAAGCTCGCCGTGAGCAAGGCGTTGGTCGCCACACCGCTGCCGGTTGGCGTGGTGGCAGTCACCGTGGGTGCGGTGCTATCGGCCGTCGCGGTGGTGGTGAAAGACCAGGCGTAAGCGCCGGCCAACGCGTTGCCTGCCACGTCCTGGGCACCGGTGCCGATCTGCGCCCTGCAGGTGGTGCTCGGCGGCAGCATGGCTGTGGGAGTGAATATCGCGACATTGCCGCTCGCCGCGTAACTCATGACGCCCGTGACCGGCGCGCCCAGCGGACAAGCGAGTGTGAACGTCGAATCGGTGAGGGTGAGCGGATTCATGGGCTCACTGAAGCTCGCGCTGAGCAGCGAGTTGATCGGCACCGCCGGACCAGTCGGAGTGGTGGCGCTCACCGTCGGCGCGATGATGTCGGCCAAACTACCCGTGGTGAAGTTCCACTGGTAGGAACTTGCCATGACGACGCCGGTATCCAGGCTCCGTGCGCCAGAAAAGGTGATCGAATAAGCGGTGACCGGCGCGAGGCTTGCCGGAATCGAAAATGTCGCGACTGTGCCGGTGCTGTCGAGCGCCACCGTGCCGACCGGAATCGTGCACGGCGCCGCGCAGGTCACCGAGACGGTCAGGCCAGCGAGACCGATCGGCTGGCTGAATCCGGCCATGATTGCGGCGTTGACGGATACCCCGACCGAATCGTCGGCCGGTGACACCGTGATTACTGTCGGCGCAAGAACGGCAACTCCACCTGCGCCCAGCAGCGACTCGCCATTCGAGCTGCACGCGCCCGCCAGGGCGCTCAGCAGCAGCGCCGTGAACCAGATGTGGAACCGGGTGCGTTCGTCGCAATGCATTTGAGCGCGCTTCCTGCCGACCGATGAGGGCGGAAGCAATCAGATACGCGTGCCACGCAATGGTGTCTGTACGTTGCCCCTCATACGTTCGACGCCCTGTTGCGGGAGGGGACCCTTGAGGCTGGCTTCGGCGCCTAACTTCGGCGGCAGCCGCGGCGCCCTACATGTCCCTGCCGCCCAGACCGGCTCGAGGAACCTTCAATGCTGCCGCAGACGACGGACGATTGCCCAATGGGCCGATAGATAGTTGAAGACGAACAGCACAGCGGTCGCCAGCGGCGCCGCGATCAGCACCGGCAAGCCCAGCCCGGAGCAAAACAAAACCATCAGGGCCAGCGAAATCGGATAGCCGATGGCGATTCCGGCCATGAAGCGCAGAAACCCTTCGAGCGAATGCGCCTTGCGGAACGTGAATCTGCAATGCAGGAAATAGCCGAGCGGCGTCACCACGGCGAACGAGATCAGGGTCGCCGGCAGATAGTGCACGCCGAAGAAGTCCCCACCGATCATGATCAGATTGTGGATCAGCGCGCACAGCGCTCCCACCGTCAGATAGCGTCGGCCATACTTGAGGATGTCGGCCGGCGTCACGGACGAACCAGGGTCATGATGTTGTTGCGCCAGGGTGCCACCCGGCGTTCGTCGATCAGCGCGGCCTTGTCAAAGGTCTGGGCGAGCAAGGCGCGACCCTCGTCGCGGCTCATGTAGCTCACGCGATCACCGGTGAGCCAGCGGTCCGATGCATGGCACATCCAGTGGATAGGAGTGCGGCTGCGTTCCCATTCCTTGAAGATCAACGACCCGCCGGGGGCGATGCACGCATTGACCGCATCGAGCAGGCCTTTGCGAAGCGCATCGGGCACATGGTGCATGACATCGGCGATCATCGTCAGATCGAATCTGCCGGGTTCCAGCGCGGCGATTTCCTGGACCGTGCATTGTCGGAATCGAACCCGGTTGGCGGGGCCGCGATAGAGGCGGCCGACCCGCGGCGTGATGTCGATCGCCGTGATTCGTGCCTCGGGATAAGCGGCCGCAAGGCGCTCGGTTACCGCACCCTCGCCGCATCCTACCTCCAATATCTCGCGAGCATCCGGGACCCAGGCGTGGACGGCATCGACATAGTCGTCGAGGTCGACATAGATAGAGCGATAGGCCGCCGTGACCAGATGTTCGAACGGGCCGAAGGCGCGGCGGACGGCGGGCCCGATGGGCATGGTTAGAGCGCTCCTGAAAATTTGGCGCGAAGGCGCGGAACGACCCGCTCGAACAGACGTGAATCGCGCAGGTAACGGTGCGCGCCGCGCGGGCCCAGCAGAAGCAGCTGGCCGACCGCCTTTGCGAGCGCTCCAAGAGCGCCGCCTGATGCGGCCGCAAGCGCAACGTTGATCTTGATCGAAGCGTTCGCGGCGCGCCCGACCGGAACGCTCAGCGCGGGCGCGAGCCGGGTGACATGACGATCCAGCACGATGCGCATCTGGCTTTCGAAATCGGCGGGATTGCGACTGCCGGTCATGGTCAGCGAGCCACCGTGGATACGAAAGCCGACGGTCACCTTGTCGTGATAGTGGACCGGCCCATGGCTTGCGAGCTTCAGCCAGAGATCCCAATCAGCCGTGTACCAGAGGTCGGCATCGAGGCCATTGCAGGCGAACCACGCGTCGCGCCGGAACACCGGGGTCGGCGCCGAGATGAAATTCTGCACGAGCAGGCGTTCCAGCAGCAAAGCCGCGGGCGCCACTGCGTCGGCCGGAAGCGGGCACCGCCAGATTCCAAGCGCACGACCGTTGAGGTCGACGATCGCCGTCGGTGCGAGATGGAGCACGGCTTCCGGGGCGTCTTCAATCCATTTGCGAATTGCGGCGACCCGGCCCGGCAGCCAGATGTCGTCCTGGTAAAGCATGCAGACGTGAGAGGCGCGCGCGCGCTGCATGCCGAAATTTATCTTGGTGCGCCAGTTCAACAGATCGGGGCGCGCGATCAGCTCGAGCGAGAGCCTGTCGGCATATCGCATCACGATACTGGCCGTGCCTTGGTCCGGGCTGCCATCGATGACGATGACCTCTATGTCGTCCGCCGCTTCGGCGGCCAGCGAATCCAGCGTCGCTTCGATCCATTGTTCTCCGCAATGGACCGGCATCACCACTGTCAGGAAGGGCGTGCGCGAAGGCATAAGTTAACTTTGCCAGTAGCGCGAAAACGCGGCCGGAACGGGCGCACAGTTTTTTTGACGGTAATCACCTGCATTTGCAGCATTTTTCGGCAGGGGCACCCCGCAGGCGCTTTTCATCGTTGGCTTGCTCACAGTCGCTCGCTGCGCCCCCAGAACGCCATAGGTTCGTCGGCCGGATAAGGATAAACGCCGAGGTTGAGTTTGATGTTCGCGCCTCGCGAGGCGAGATGCTGTTCTACGAGCGCGCGCACGGTGATGGGCTGGCCGCTACACACGTTAGTGACGCCGCTCCATTCAGGGTGTTCAGCGATTGCCGCGATCTTGCGGGCCATCTCCGTAACCGGCGAGAAGTCACGCACCTGCTCACCACCCGACATGTCGAAAGCGGCGGCGCCGGAATCGACGGCGCGATCCAGCTGTGCCAGCAGCGACGCCGGGTGTTGGCCCTCGCCGTACATATAGAAGAGCCGCGCCCACTGCAGTACGAACGCGTGCTCGTTCTGCAGCTCCAACAGTTGTCGCCGCAGGCGCGCCTTGGCGAGCGCATAGGGCAACGTCGGTTCGCCATCCATGTCTTCGGTGTAACAGCCATCGCGTGGCGAGCACTCCAGGCAGGTGCCAACGACCAGCAGGCGCCGGTATCCCGCCAGTACCAATGCGCGCAGGAAGGCGAAATCGTTCGGCAGATTTTCGTGGAGATGAAACGCCTGGCGGTGGTTAGGCAGACCAGGCCAGGCTAGATGCACAACCACGTCAGCGTCACCGAACATCGCATGAAGATCGGCAGGCGGCGCATGCACGTCGGCCGTGACAAAACGAACTTGTGCAAACCAGTCGTGCACCGCGGCGTGCTCCACGTTCCGGCCAACTGCCGTTATCGCGTGCCCGCGCGCGAGCAACGCACGCACGACGTGGCGGCCGACGAAACCGCTGGCGCCAGTGACTACGATTCGCATCGCTTCAGCCGCCAAGGAATCGCAAAGCGGGTACCGCGACCGCGAAACGTCCGCCCCACTCGGCGATGTACGCGTGCGCGCGCGCGACTTCATCGGCGATGTTCCACGGCAGGATGAGCACGATGTCGGGCTTGCGTTCGCGCAGCGCCGCGGGTGCCAATATTGGAATGTGACTGCCCGGCAGGAAACGGCCTTGCTTGGACGGCGCCGCATCGCAAACGAAAGACAGCAGGTCGGGCTTGACGCCGCCGTAGTTGAGCACCGTGCAACCCTTTGCCGCCGCTCCATATGCAGCGACGCTCTTGCCCGCGCGCTTGTGCTCGATGAGAAACGAGATCAGTGCGTCTTTGACCTGGTCCGCGCGCGCTTGAAACGCCAGGTAAATATCCAGCGACGTCAACCCGCGCCGCGCTTCCTCGGCGAGCACCGCGGTTACGGCTGGCGAGTCCAGCCGGGCGTCTGCCTGGTGGCAGCCATAGACACGCAGACTGCCGCCGTGCGTGCCGAGTTCTTCGACGTCGAAGACGCGCAATCCGCAGGTCTCGAAGATGCGTCTGACCGTGGTGAGCGATAGATAGGAGAAGTGTTCGTGATACACCGTGTCGAATTGCGATTGTTCGATGAGGCGCAGCAGATGCGGGAACTCGAGCGTGATCGTACCGCCCGGCTTGAGCGCCGTCCGCAATCCGCGCGTGAAGTCGTTGATGTCGGGAACATGCGCGTAGACGTTGTTGCCGAGGATGAGGTCCGCCGACTTGCCTTCAGACACCAGCCGCTTCGCCAGCGCCTCGCCGAAAAACTCGCGTTGCGTGGGAATTCCAATCGCTTCTGCCGCCTGCGCCGTGCTCGCCGTCGGTTCGATGCCCAGGCATGGGATCTTGTCCGCGACGAAATTGCGCAACAGATATCCGTCATTCGACGCGATCTCAATGACGAAGCTGTCCGACCCCAACGACAATCTCTTCGTGATCATCGCCACGTAGCGTGCGGCATGCACCAGCCAGCTCTGCGAAACCGACGAGAAGTACGCGTATTCCGCGGAAAAGAACTCGTCGGCCGCGGCGTAGTCCTCGGTCTGCACCAACCAGCAGGTCGTGCATACCTTCAATCGCAACGGATAGTAGGTCTCCGGCGCCGACAGCGCCTCGGGTGTCAGGTAGGCATTGGACGGTGGAGCGAATCCCAGGTCCAGAAAGGTACGCTCCAGTAAAGACTGGCAATGACGACACTTCATGCGACGATTCCACCAAAATCCGGTGAAAGTTGGGGATGTGATCGGTCCCTTTCCGAAAGATCTACGATCGGCTGTGGCCAGGCGATCCCAACGGCGGGATCGATCGGCGAAATGCCCCCTTCCGCGGCCGGAGCGTAGAACGCCGTATGCAGGTACAAGAGTTCGCTATCGGGTTCGAGAACCTGAAAGCCGTGCGCGCATCGCTCCGGAACCACGAACATCAGTCCATTCGCGGACGAGAGCTCCTGCGCGGTCCACTTGAGAAACGTCGGCGATTCCTTGCGCAGGTCTACCGCGACATCCCAGACGCGTCCTCGGACGCAACGAATCAGCTTGGTCTCCGCGTAGGGCGGCAACTGGTAGTGCATGCCGCGGACCGCGCCGACCGCTCGCGTCAGCGAACGGTTCACCTGGACGATGTGTCCGGTGCCGATGCACTGCGCCAGCTCGCGCTCACAAAAGAGCCGCGCGAATTCGCCACGATGATCGGTGCGCATCGTGGTCTCGACCGTCACGACACCAGCGATCGACGTTGAAATAATTTTCAGGTCGCGCATTGAATCAGTTGGTCCAGCGCAGTTGCTCGGTCAGCTTCCCGTCACCAATGAGTTTCTCGAGCACCTTGAGCCGCATTGCCTGCGACGCGCGAAAGTTGGCATCGCTGAATGCCATGCGCGCAAGACCCGCTCTGAGATCGTCGATCGCGCGCTCCAGACTGACCAGCGGCTGGTGCGCCGGCGCGAGTGATTGATAGAGCGAAAAGTCCACCTTGTAAGAACGCCTGTCCGGCGGTGCCTGGGCATTGATGCTCACCTCGGTGCCGGGAACGGCGCGGGCGACGGCTGCCGCCAACTCCTTTACCTGGTACGTCGATGCGGTTGATCCGACGTTCACGGCGACATAACTGCCGCCTTGATCGGCCTCACGCATCAACGCCCATTCGACCGCGCGAGCCATGTCGCGCACTTCGATAAGCGGACGCCAGGGTGATCCGTCGCTCAGAACGGTGATGCGCTGGCTGCTGACCGCGCCGGCGACGAAATCGTTGAGCACCAGGTCGAGGCGAAGGCGATCCGACATGCCACAAGCCGTCGAGAAGCGCAGCGAAGTAATGACTGACTTGCCAGGGTCGAGTTCCGCCAGACCTTTCTCTGCCGCAACTTTGGACCGCGCATAGGCAGTCAGCGGATTGAGCTCGTCCGTCTCCTTGCGTGCCCCGCCCTGCGCGAAGCCATACATGCTGCAACTCGACGCAAACACCACGCGCGTCGCGCCGGCGAACAGTGCTTTCTTGGCGATATCGATGCTCGCCAGACAATTGATGTCGGTGGTTACCTGTTCGAAACGATTGCCCATGGGATCGTTCGATATCGCGGACAGGATAACGACCGCATCGATGCCCTCCAGCAGATCAGACGGCAGCTGGCGCACATCGCCGAATATCTGGCGATCGAGCAATCGCTCAGGCAGATCGTTCGCTCCGGTCAGGCAGTGGGCAAAGTATCCGCTGTCGAATCCGGCCAGCGTGGCGTGCGGGAACGCCCTGCGCAGGCTGGCCACGAGCACTGGGCCGATATAACCCATGTTGCCGGTAATCAGGATTTTCAAGATCGGCTCACCACGATTTCCAGGGAGCCGACCCTTTCGCCCACAGTTCCTCGAGCCGGGTCTTGTCGCGTAACGTATCCATTGCCTGCCAGAAGCCCGTGTGCGGGTAAGACATGAGTTGTCCGCCGGCAGCGAGTGTCATGAGTGGCTCCTGCTCCCAACTGGTTTGATCGCCCGCGATGAGATCGATTGCTTTCGGCTCGACCACGAAAAAACCGCCGTTGATCCAGGCGCCGTCGCCCGCGGGCTTTTCCTGGAAGCTGGTGACCAACTGACCGTCCAGATTCAGCGCGCCGTACCGTCCGGGCGGCTGGATCGCCGTGATCGTGGCCAGCTTGCCGTGACGGCGATGAAAATCGATGAGCCCGCGAACGTTGACGTCGCTCACGCCATCGCCATAGGTGAAGCAGAACGTCTCGTTGTCGAGGTATTCCCGTACGCGGCGCAGCCGGCCGCCCGTCATCGTCTCCGCGCCCGTGTCCACCAATGTCACCCGCCAGGGCTCGACATGGTTTTGATGTACTTCCATGTGATTTTTAGCGACGTCGAAGGTCACGTCTGACATGTGCAGGAAGTAGTTGGCGAAGTACTCCTTGATCACATAGCCCTTGTAGCCCAGGCAGATCACGAAATCGTTGATGCCGTGATGCGCATAGATCTTCATGATGTGCCACAAGATCGGCTTGCCGCCGATCTCGATCATGGGCTTTGGCTTCAGGTGCGATTCCTCGGACAACCGAGTGCCGAGACCACCGGCGAGAATGACTGCTTTCATGGTGTGCGCTGGTTGGTGTTCATGAATATGTTGGACCTAACGAAGGATACCAACATCGATGGCAGTGAACGGCGGCATGCCACGCACATTCTCCGAACCGCGCCCGGGACCGCCGCCAAAGAGGTCCCCATGGCATGTCGAGCAACGGACTGGTATCAAGTGCGCATGCAATACAAATCACTCGGTCGAACCGGTTTCAATGTTTCCAGCGTCAGCTTCGGTGCCTGGGCCATCGGTGGCACCTGGGGTCAGGTGGATGATGGCGAGGCAATGCGCTGCCTGCATCGCGCCCTGGACCTGGGCGTCAATTTCTTCGACACGGCGGACGTCTATGGCGATGGGCACAGCGAACGACTCCTGGCTCGCCTGCGGCGTGAGCGTCGCGATCCGTTTTGGGTCGCCACCAAGATCGGGCGCCGCTCGAATCCGCACGTCAAGGAAAGCTTCACCCGCGAAAACCTGACCCAGTACGTAGAGCGCTGCCTGACCAACCTCGAGGTGTCGGCGCTCGACCTGGTGCAGATCCATTGTCCACCCACTGACGTCTTCTACATGCCCGAAGTGTTCGGTGTTTTCGACGACCTGGTGAAGGCCGGGAAGGTGCGGTTCTACGGAGCCAGCGTCGAGCGCGTCGAGGAAGGCTTGAAGGCACTGGAGTATCCGCAGCTGCAGACATTGCAGGTGATATTCAACATCCTGCGCCAGCGCCCCGCGGAGCTTCTGTTCCCGCGCGCAGTCGCGCGCAACGTCGGCATCTTGGCGCGCCTGCCGCTTTCGTCTGGCATGTTGACCGGCAAACTGACCAGCGCCACTCGCTTTCATCCGGACGATCATCGTGCTTTCAATCGGGAGGGGGCGGCGTTCGACAAGGGTGAAACCTTCTCCGGCTTCGACTACGAGCAGAGCTTGCAGGTGGTACAGAAGCTGCGCGATTTGCTGCCCGCTGGCATGACCCTGCCGGAGCTCGCCCTGCGCTACATCGCGTCGTTTCCCGCCGTGACTTGCTCGATTCCCGGTGCGCGGCGCGTCGAACAGGTCGAGCAGAACGTGGCGGCAGGCACGAAAGGAGCGCTCGACGCCGAATTGCTGGCGGCGCTTGCCCGCCTCTACGAGACGGACGTCAAACCGTTCGTTCACCAGCGCTGGTGACAGCCGCTCTTACTACTCACATGCGTACCCCAACCGACACGCATCGTGCGTCATTCGTCGTACTCATGGCCGTTGGCACAATTCTCGTGAGTGCCACCGGAATTGCCGCGCCGGCCACCGCTGCGCAGCCCGCCGCAACCTTCGCCGATGTGTTCGGCTCGGGCATGGTGCTGCCGCATGATGTGCCGCTGACGATCACTGGCCAGGCGGCGCCTCGACAGAAACTCACGCTGCAAGTGGATAGTTCCATTACGTATTTCGCAGCGACTCGCGGGGCCATTGGCGCGCCAATGTCAGGCCGTTGCGGGCCGGCGGCCCCTATTCCCTCTCACTGAAGGACGAACAGGGCGCTGGCACCACGCTTGCCGATGTTCTGGCTGGGGAAGTGTGGCTGTGTTCGGGCCAGTCGAACATGGAGTTCCCGGTTGTCAGGTCCACCGACCAGCCCGCCGACGTCATGCAAGGTCATCCAGCCATTCGCCTTCTGGCGGTGGCCCAGCAAACTTCGTTGTCACCGCACGAAGATTTCGCCAAGAAGCCGTCCTGGCAGATCGCCGATGCACAAAGCATCCGTCGCTTCTCGGCGGTCTGCTATTTCTTTGCACACCGCAAAATCTCCGAAGAAGGTCTGCCCATCGGGCTGATCAACGCATCCTGGGGTGGCTCATCCATCGAACCGTGGATCGGGGAAGGTCAGCTCGCGCGGTGGCCGGCGTACCGCACGCGCGTAAATCTGCTGCGACACTACCGCGCCAACCCGCGCGCCGCCGAAGTGGAGTTTGCCGGCGAGTGGGTGAAGTGGTGGCAGTCCCATTCTTCATTGGGCCCAGTCTGGGAGCAGGGACTGCTCGACGGGAACGCCGACTGGAACGACGCACCGCTGCGCGATTGGCGAACCTATCCAGACTCCCGCCTCGCTAAGTTCACCGGCAACGTGTGGTTCTCCAGGCGATTCGAGCTCACCGAGGCGCAGAGCCGCAAGGGCGCAACCTTCGTGCTGGGAAAAATCGACGAGGTGGACACCACCTGGCTCAACGGCAAGTTCGTCGCCAACACCTTTGGTTACGGCACGCGACGCGAATACCCGCTGGCTGGCGGGATACTCAAACCCGGCACCAATCAGTTCAGCGTGTTCGTCACGAGCACCTATGAAGCCGGCGGCATGTACGGGCCGGAGGCGGACCTCGGCATCCGCTTCGACGACGGTGAATTCATACCGCTCGGGAGCGACTGGAAATACCGCTTCGTACCCAAAGACACCGGCTATCCACCGCGAGCACCCTGGGAAAGCGTTTCGGGCATCACCGGCATGTTCAACGGCATGATCGCGCCGCTGCAGCCGCTCAGCCCCAGCGGCGTGATCTGGTACCAGGGGGAATCGAATGTGGACAAGGGGGATTACGCCGAGCTACTCCCCGGCCTGATCCACGACTGGCGTCAATGGTTCGGCCGCGAGCTGCCGTTCATCGTCGTGCAGCTTCCTAACTACGGCGCCATCACCCAGGCACCGGTTGAATCCCAATGGGCCAGCCTGCGCAACATTCAACAGCGGGTCGCGAAAGGCGATGCTCGCGTCGGCATGGTGGTCACCCAGGATCTGGGAGACGACGCCGACATCCATCCCCGCCTGAAATACGCCGTGGCGCAGCGGGCGCTGCAGGTGGCCAGGGCGATCAATGGAATCGGCGCAAAGAATGGCATCGTGCCGCGAATTGCCGCGGCGGGCGAATCACTGGTGCTCGAGTTCGCGCCGCCGTTGTCCGCCGCCGATGCGCAGGGAAAAAGTGTGACGGGATTTGCGCTGTGCGGCGCCGAGGCCGGCAGCTGCGTCGCCTCCCCAGCGACGCAGCGTGGCAACCTCATAGAGATAGACCGCACCACGCTGCCCACGGCAACGCGGCTGCGATATTGCTGGTCGGATGGCGGCGTATGCGAGCTTAAGTCGCTGGGCGGGCTACCGGTGAGCTCGTTCGAGCTGCCGCTGGACCAGCCGCACCACTGACGCGGATTCCCTTAGGCCGCTGCACGGTTTGGCGTATTCCGAATGGCGTGTGCCTGATCACTCAAGATTTTTTCGTCTCGGGCGATTATCCGGGGATGAGCCAATTTTCGTTGTGCTGAGCGCTGTCGTGGGTCCACTGGTGCTGGAAGATCTGGTCGCGGCCGACTGGCGTCTGCTGCTGGGCGCGCTCGACGCCTCCGAGCAGCACGTGCTCATCACCGATCGCAAGGGGCGGATCGTGTTCGCAAACCTGTCGCTGGCGGAACGACATGGCCGCGTGCGCGAGGAGCTGATCGGGGAATCTGTTGAACAAGTCATGCGTACGGACAATCACAGTCCGTCGCAGCGGGAAGAAATGCGCGAGGCCATGCGCCAAAGCCGCCCGATCCGCGTTGTCGTGAAAGGTGTCCATTCGAGCGGGCGTCCGCTGTGGCTCAGCCTGAACATCTCTCCGATTCTGGGTGCCGACGGCAGAGCCGGGCACTTCGTCGGCATCGCGACCGACATCACGCAGAGCGTCGAAGATTCCCGCATCAAGAAGGAGCTGCAGGATCGCGTCGAAAGTCGTGAACATGAGCGCGACCGGCTCGCGCTCGAGCTGCGGATGGCGCAAAAGCTCGAGGCTGTGGGACGACTCGCTGCCGGCGTGGCACACGAGATCAATACTCCCATGCAGTTCATCTCCGACAACGTGACGTTCCTGAGCGAGTCGGTCAACGACCTCGCCGACGTCATCTCCGCCTATCGCACCAATCGCGAGCGCGGCGATCAAGTGGCCGCCGAACTGGAGGCCGACTACCTGCTGACTGAGCTGCCGACGGCGATGCAGCGCGCGCGCGACGGTATAAAGCGAGTCACGAACATCGTCCGTGCCATGAAGGAGTTCTCGCACCCGAATTCAGAGGCGCACAGCTCGGCCGACCTCAACAGGGCGATCGAGACGACGCTGGAGGTGGCGCGAAGTGAATACAAACACCTGGCGGTCATCGATCTGCACCTCGCGCCGCTGCCGCTCATCCCGTGCAACATCGGCGAGCTCAACCAGGTTTTTCTCAATCTGATCGTCAACGCCGCGCATGCCATCGAAGCGGCGGGAAAGGACGTGTCGAGCGGCCAGATCCGGATGGCCACCAGCCACGTGGGCGCGGAGGTGCACATCAGCCTCGAAGACAATGGCTGTGGCATCGAGTCCCATAACCTCGAAAAGATATTCGACCCGTTCTTCACGACCAAGGAAGTGGGCAAGGGTACCGGCCAGGGCCTGGCCATTTCGCGCTCGATCGTCGTCGAACGTCACGGCGGCGCGTTCGATGTCCATAGCATTGTCGGGACGGGGACGCGATTCACGATCCGATTGCCGGTCACATCACCCTGAACGATCCCGCACGTGTTGGTGACAACTCCGCGTGATCTGGGAACTCAATCTTTACGGCGATGATGGTTGACAGGTGTCGAGTCTGCGGCCCCCTGGATCGAGGATGCCTTCTCCCACCATGTCGCCGTATTCGCCGGTGGCCGCGTTGTAACCATAGGCGCGCTTGCCCGCCTTGACGGCGTCCACGACAACCGAGGCATCTTCGCCAGCGTTCTCGATGATCGGAAGCGGCGGCTCCTCGATTGAGTGCGACAGGACTCGAACGTCTGCGGGGTGAACGCGAGGCCATCCTCGACGCCATCTCCATGTAAAAAGTGCCAGTCCCTTACACGGGATCGCACTAGGAGCATGTAGTTCGACTTGCAGCGGCGCTGAGCGCATCATGAAACGGCAGTCACGTTGCGACTGCCAAAGGGAGATTCATGAAAACGAAAATTCGGAAGGGCACGTTCATCGCACTGATTGTAATCGCTGCCTTAGTTCCAGCCATAACTCTAGCTACCCACTCGTGGGGCGGCTATCACTGGGCCCGAACCACGCCGCAGTTCACATTGAAGCTCGGAGACAACCTCACGTCATCCGACTGGAAATCGCACCTCGCGCAAACCTCACGCGACTGGAATTCCGGCAACAGTCCGGTGCTGACCGCCGTCGCCGCCGGAGCTTCGAATCGCCGTTGCTCCATGGTCGCGGGCACCACGCAGGTCTGCAATGGAAAGTACGGCAACAATGGCTGGCTCGGGCTGGCGTCGATCAACATCACTGGCGGCACGCATATCACCCAGGGCTCGGCCAAGATGAACGACACCTACTTCAACACCGCCGCCTACAACAACACCAATGAGCGCGAACATGTGATGTGTCAGGAAGTGGCGCACACCTACGGCCTGGACCACCAGTCCGAAGACGGTTCGTCGTTGAACACGTGCATGGATTACTTCTCGAACACCGGCGCGAATGCCGGCAGCTCGGTGAGCACGAAGCCCAACGCGCATGATTTCCAGGAGCTGTCCATCATCTACCAGCACCTGGATTCAACCTCGACGGTCGCGGCGATGTCGGCCATGACGGCGTCGTCATCCGAAGCAGACGTCGATCACGACCGCCCGGAGACCTGGGGCACGCTCGTGCGGCAGGGACATCATGGCCGCAGTTCCCTGTACGAGCGCTCCAACCGCGACGGCTCGCGTACCGTCACGCACGTGTTCTGGACCGTGGAAGCGACCGAAGAATGCGCGGACTGCGATCATCGCTTCGACAATCGCTTTAACCGCTGAGACTGCCGGTAGTATTGCCTCGGACGCGCTGGAAACGGCTCGGCTGCTTGTTAGACCCGAGGTGCCGACGAAAGGCTAGGCGCTGAAAATGAAGGACCCCCGGGCGGTTTCCCGACGGGGGTCTTCTCTATCTACCAGTCGACGTTGAACGTCGGACCGCAACGAGCATAGCCGCTCCTTACATGCCCATCCCGCCCCCTCGACCCGGCGCACTGTCGTGTGAATGCTCTACTTTCCTTCGTCGCTGCCGCGATCATGACTTCCGTCGTGAGCACCAGGTCGGCCAACGAGGCTGCATTCTGCAGCGCGCGGCGCGCGACCTTGGCCGGATCGAGCATGGCCTCTTGAGCATGTCTCCGTACTCGCCGGTGTTCGCGTTGTCGCCATAGGCGCCCCTGCCGGCCTTGACGGCCTTGACGGCGTTCAGGACAACCACCGCGTCTTCGACGCTTGTCGAGGACGCCGCCTTCGCGGTTGCGTCAAAATCCTGTCAAAAGAAATATATCGCTGAGAGAATCGTGTCACGACTCTTGGCCACGCTTCCAGCCCACACTTTTGGTCAATGGCGCCGCAAATGCATACCATGTAAACCATGCCGTCGCCCCTCGCCCTGTCGGTCGCCCACGAATTAGCGACGCGATTTCGCGTCATGCGACCAGCCTAATCCGCAAGGTCATCGAAAATTGACCATGGTTATCCGTGATGCACCAACCCAAAAAATACCTCGTTCTTCTGCCGATCATTGCGCTGGTTTTGCTGGCATCGTGTTCGACACCGGCTGAGTTGCCCCACGCTCCGGCCGAAACGGTTGCCGCCGCGCCGCCCCCACTCCCCATGCCTCTGTCGCCCTCAGACAGCATCGCCACGATGCAGTTACCGAGCGGCTATCGGCTCCAGCCGGTGCTGACCGAACCCGACATCGCCGAACCGGTGATGATCGCCTTCGATGGCAACGGCCGGATGTACGTCGCCGAGATGCGCACTTATATGCAGGACGCCGACGGCACCGGCGAGCAGGTGCCGGTGAGCCGCGTCTCGCGCCATGAGGATACCGACGGCGACGGTGTCTACGACAAACACACCGTGTTCGCCGACAAACTACTGCTGCCGCGCATCCTCCTGCCGCTCGATGACCGCATCATCATCGGCGAGACGAATTCCGATGACCTCTACATCTACCGCGACAGCAATGGCGACGGCGTGGCCGACGAGAAGACCCTGTGGTTCCAGGGCGGCAAGCGCGGCGGCAACATGGAGCACCAGCCCAACGGCCTGGTGTGGGCCATGGACAATGGCATCTACTCCACCTACTACGACTATCGTCTAAGGTTCGGCCGCGACGGCAAGGCGATCAAGGAACAGATCCCGGTCAACGGCGGCCAGTGGGGGCTCACGCAAGACGACTGGGGCAAGGTCTGGTTCGTCAACGCCGGCAACGAAACTGGCCCGGTGCATTTCCAACAGCACATCATCTATGGCCAGTTCGCTGCGCCAGACGAACTCATCGGCCAGTACAAAACCGTCTGGCCCATCAGCCACATTCCCGACACCCAGGGCGGTCCCGGCCAGCTGCGCCCGGACAACACCCTCAACCATTTCACCGCCACCAGCGGCCAGGATATTTTCCGCGGCGACCGCCTGCCGGCCGAGTTGCGCGGCAACCTGTTCTTTGCCGAGCCGGTCGGTCGTCTGATCCGCCGCACGCTGATCACGGTCGAGGATGGCGTCACCCGCTTGGCCAACCCCTACGAAGCTCAACAGAGCGAATTCATCCGCGCGAGCGATCCTCTGTTCCGCCCCGTCAACATGATCACCGCGCCCGACGGCACTCTTTACATCGTCGACATGTATCGCGGCATCATCCAGCAGGCAAACTGGACCCCAAAGGGCAGCTATCTGCGCTCGCAGATCGAGGCCTATGCGCTGCAAAACAAGATCGGCCGGGGCCGCATCTATCGCCTGCGTCACGACAATTTCGAGCCCGGCCCGCAACCGCACATGCTCGATGAAACTCCCGCCGAGTGGGTGCAGCACCTGTCCCATCCCAATGGCTGGTGGCGCGACACCGCGCAGAAACTTCTCGTCCTGCGTCGCGATCTTTCGGTCGTCCCCGCCCTCGAGAAACTTGGCGCCCAGGACACAGCTGATCCCCGCCCGCGGCTGCACGCACTGTGGACGCTCGACGGTCTCGGCGCGCTCAGCGACAAACTGATCCTGCGCGCGCTGAAGTCGACGGATCCGCAAGTGCGGATCGCCGGGCTGCGCCTCGCCGATTCACGCGTCAACGCCAAGTCCGCGGCTCATGGCTCGCTGGTTACGGCGATGCGCGGTGGCCTGCGCGACGCTGATCCGCGCGTCACCATCCAGGCCATGCTGTCGGTGCGTCGCGCCGCGCTGCCCGATGCGAAAAAGATGATTCAGGCTACCGCCAAAGCCTCTGCCTCGGCCGGCGTTTACGCGATCAATGAGCAGCTCTGGGACGAAGCCAACAACGAAGATCCGCAGCTCATTCTCCTGCTCGGCATCAACGGCCTGAAGACTTATCGCTCGGGCGCGACGCTCTACAACTCGGTCTGTTTTGCGTGCCACGGCACTGATGGTCGTGGCGCGCCTGTGCCCGCAGCCGAGGGTCGCACTATCGCGCCGCCGCTCGCCGGTTCGTCACGGGTGCTGGGCGATCAACGCGCGACCATCGCCATCGTTCTCCACGGCCTGCAGGGCAAGCTGGACGGCGTCGAATACAGCGCGCCCATGGTGCCGATGAATACCTACTCCGACGCCGAGCTCGCCAACGTGCTCACCTACATCCGCAACAGCTTCGGCAACCGCGCGCCCGCGGTGGAACCCGCGGCCATCGCCGCCGGACGCACCGCCGATGCCGCGCGCACTAGCTACTGGACGCTCGAAGAACTCACGAGTGAGCTTCCTGCGCTCGGCGTGCCGCGCCAGCGCTTCAAGCGACGCGCCGAGTGGAAACTCGCCGCCAACATGGAAGCGCGCGACGGCTCCCCGCTCGCGGCCATGCTCGATGGCGATTCAAAAACCGGATACTTCACCCAGGGCTTCAAACCATTCCCCATCGAGTGGCTCACGGTCGAGTTGCCTGCCCGCAGTAAAATTCTCGGCATCGAGGTCGATTCTCGCGGCGAGAAGGCCGCGGGCGGCAAGGATCTTGGCTGGGCGCCGATCTATAGCGTCGAAGCGTCCGACGACGGCAAGACCTGGACCATGGTGGCCCCGCACGTGATGGGTGAGCCGCACGCCCGACTCAACTTCGCCGCCCCGGTTGAAGCCAAACACCTGCGCATCGCCATCACGGAAAAGGAAGGCTGGCAGCCCTGGGTGATCAAGGAACTCAACCTCTACGGGGACGAACGGTAGCGTACGCCCGATCTGGAAGCCCGTTTCGCGCCGATTCAGAAAATCTACGATGTGATGTTGAAGACTGCGGATCAAAAGAGCGTGGAAAACCTGAAATAGGTCTGTTGCGCACACGCCCAATCTGCCAACAATCGAGAATGAATGAAGTCATGAGCCGCGCCTCCCAGGTGCTGCACGAAGTCTGGGGCTACTCCGCGTTTCGCGGTCCGCAGGCGGAAATCATCGAGCATGTAGCAAACGGCGGCGACGCACTGGTCCTGCTGCCGACTGGCGGCGGCAAATCGCTCTGTTATCAGGTGCCCTCACTGGTGCGCGAAGGCATGGGCGTCGTCGTGTCGCCCCTCATCGCGCTGATGCAGGATCAAGTCGCCGCACTGCGCGAAGCCGGTGTGCGCGCGGAATTCCTCAACTCGTCTTTGTCCTGGCCTGAGCAGCAGCGGGTGGAGAAGGCAGTCCGCGCCGGCGAGGTCGACATCCTGTACGTCGCGCCCGAGAGGCTGGCGAAGGATGGCTGCCTCGAGCTGTTCGATGCATCCAACATCGCGCTTTTCGCCATCGACGAAGCCCATTGCGTTTCACAGTGGGGACACGACTTTCGCCCGGAATACATGCGGTTGTCGGTGCTGGCCGATCGATACCCGAAGGTCCCGCGCATCGCGCTCACCGCGACCGCGGACGCCGCCACGCGCAAGGAGATCCTCACGCGTTTGAAGCTGGAGTCAGCACGCGTATTCATCTCGAGCTTCGATCGCCCGAACATTCGCTACCGGATTGCCGAGCGCGACAACGCCCGCAAGCAACTCCTGCAGTTCATTCGCGAGGAGCACGCCGGCCATTCCGGCATCGTCTATTGCTTCACGCGCAAGTCCGTGGACGAGACCGCCGCCTTCCTGAAGCACTCCGGTATCAACGCGTTGCCCTATCACGCCGACAAGGAACACGAGACGCGCGGCGAACATCTCAGCCGGTTCATTCGCGACGATGCCGTCGTGATGGTGGCCACCATCGCCTTCGGCATGGGGATCGACAAGCCCGACGTGCGCTTCGTCGCGCACCTCGACATGCCGAAGAGCATCGAGGCGTATTACCAGGAGACGGGACGCGCCGGTCGAGACGGCTTGCCCGCGGATGCCTGGATGATCTACGGACTGGCAGATGTAGTTCAACAGCGCCGACTCATCGAACAGTCACCGTCGGGCGAGGAGCACAAGCGTGTGTCCGGGGCGAAACTCGACGCGTTGTTAGGCTTGTGTGAAACCGTAGATTGCCGCCGTGTCCGGCTGCTCGATTATTTCGGTGAGGCGAGCAGCGCCTGCGGGAACTGCGACAACTGCCTGACGCCGCCTGAGGAATGGGACGGGACCGATGCCGCTCGCAAGCTCATGTCATGTATCTACCGCTGCGAACAGGCGAGCGGCTTCGGATTTGGCGCGATGCAGATCATCGATGTTTTGACGGGGCAACGTACGGCCAAGGTCGAGCAGTACGGTCACGATCGGGTGAGTACTTTCGGGATTGGCAAGGAGCTTGCCGCGATGCAATGGCGCGCCGTCATTCGCCAGCTCGTCGCGCTGCGTCTTCTGCGAGTGGACTACGACCGGTTCAATATTCTGCAACTGACCCCGGACGCTCGCGAGGTCTTGAGTGGCCGCAGAATTCTCAAGCTTCGAAAGCCATCGGAGAAGCTCCCGCGGCAACGCACGCCCAAGCGCGGCGAGCTAACCACCCCGCCGGCACGCAATGCGCTTGCCGGTGAATCGGGCGATGTCTTTCAGGCGCTGCGCGAGTGGCGCAAAGGGGTGGCGAAGGAGCACGGGGTCCCGGCATACACCGTGTTCCACGATGCCACGCTGCAGGAGATCGCGCGTCTGCTTCCAGGCTCGCTGGACGGGTTACGTGGAATTTCGGGGATCGGTGCGACCAAGCTCGAACGTTATGGAGAGCCGCTTCTGAAAGTCGTCCGTGAATGCGCTGTTGGCGCAGGTTGAAAAAAGGAACAACCCCCCGATCGGCTGGAGAAATGACGGGCCGCATCGATCAGTCTCTCCCAGTGGACCGCACTAGTTGCGCGAGATTGTGGCCGTCGAGTCCGAGTAGTGCTGGGACATGCCGGAAGTGGGTGTCAGTAAAACGCCAACAAGTCGCCCGTCCAGGATTTTTTCCCCTGATAGGCGGCGAGGCGCGCTTCCAGGGGTGCCGTATTCCAGTGAAGATTCTTCGCCATGCGAATCGCACGTTTCTCGAGATCGATTGCATCGTCGAACTCGCCAGCGTTGGCGTGTGCCGCGGCGCGAATCTCCCAGGCGATAGGGTTCAAATCGTAGATGACCCGGTCCTTGCCGAGAACTTCCAGCGCGCGTGTCGGATTGCGAACCTGCGGATCCGGATTGCTCGCGAGTAACGCCGCAAGATAAAACCGCGCTTCCGGCCGGTTGGCTTCGACCGCGCGCTCGAGCAACTCGGCCGCCTTACGCACGTTCCCGGCGTTCGAGGCATTGCGCAGATAGTAGTTAGCCAGTTCGAGTTGCGCATCACTGTCGCCGCCATGCGCGGCCTTATCGAGCCAGAAGATCCCCTTCGCCTCGTTCGCTTCGAACATGAACGAGTTCAGTTGGTCGTGGCCCACCAGGTATTGCGCGAAAGCATTGCCGGCCTGTGCCGCCTTGATGAACCAGTCGAGGGGCACCTCCCGAAACGGTGGGGTCTCGGCGTCCTGAAGAAGCAATCCGTAGAACAACTGCGAATCCGGGTCGCCGGCGACGGCCTTTTTCTTGATCGCGTCCAGATCCCGCTCGACTGTTTTGGACGCGGGACCCGGTTTCACCGTGAATATGACTTTGAATCGTATCGTGCAGGGCTCGGTGCTGCCGTTGTCGGTTTGCGGGCTGTACCGATTGTTCATCGACACGAGCATGGCCGGGCCATCAAACGGCTGGGCCGGGATCAGTCGAACCGCGCGCGGATCGTGATCGCGGCCGTCACTGAAGACTCTCGCGTCAATGATTGCAAAACCCGAAATGCCTTTTTCAGTCGCCTCGGGAGGAAAAAAGTCGCTCGGATTCGCCAGGGCCGTCATCCTGCACTGCACCTTTTTCGACGCGACCGGAATTTTTTCGACCCCCAGAATGTTTTTTTGCAGCGCGTCCTTTCCAAACTTGGCGCGCAACTCTTCGGCGGTCTTCCGTGCCGACTCGGTCAGGTGCGGATGGAGCTGCTGATAGATGCCCTGCGCCGCCTCGCTCGGCCGTTGTTCCAGCACGAGGGCAGCCCACGCATAGCCCAGAATGTTGTCGCGTTTAACGCCCTCGCCCTGGACGTACATGATGGCGAGCGTTTCCTGCGACTCGGCGTGGCCGAGTTCCGCGAGTTCGCGATAGAGCTCGAACGCCCGCGGAAAGTCCTTCGCGCGATAGGCGGCGTCGGCGGAGTACAGGTCGGCGTGAGCCAACGAACTCATGAGAGCCGCCAGGCACACTGCAAGAATCCTGAAACCCGATCTTCTCAGCATGCTCAACTCCGGCCGCACAGCTGTCTCGCGATGCCGTTTCCCAGGGCATCGTAGAAGAACAACGGCAGGGACATCAACAACAACACGAAAGTGTGAGCGTGCCCGGAGATCAGGACAAGCCAGTGGTGATAGTGCTGGGCCATGCCGAAACAGCAGCGTACTCCGTCGTGCCGTTTCGAGCCTTGCGGAAACTGGAATCCTGCTGACACGTCAGCCAGGATAGCCTGCATGCATCTCGATGACGGGGAACGCGCCTGGCAAAAGGCCGTGACGCGGCCACTAACCACCGTAGACTGGCTCACCATTCAATACCCTTCACAAAAAGCGATGCTGCTACGAGTAGTCGGTGCGGTGCTGCTCGGACTCGCTTCCACCAGCGCGTTTGCCGAAGACATCCGCGTCCGCTTGGTTCCCCGCGAAATGGTCGAAGACCGACTGCGCGAATACAGCGGAACCAACAGCGAGCGCGGCGCCAGGCTGAAGCGGATGTTTACCGACGCGGGATGCGGCGAGCAATTGTCCGAACAGCCAGTGAAGCATTCAAAAATACCGAATGTCATCTGCGTTCTCCCGGGGACCTCCGATCGAGTCATCATCGTCGGCGGTCACTTTGACCGCGTGCCGACGAGTGATGGAGTCGCCGACAACTGGAGCGGCGCTTCGCTGTTGCCATCGTTTTACAAAGCGCTGAAAGGCGAGCCGCGCCGGCACACCTACGTTTTCATTGGATTCACAGACGAAGAGAAAGGTCTGGTGGGCTCGCATTTCTATGCGCGGCAGATGACTCGCGAGCAAGTGGCGGTGACCGACGCAATGGTGAACCTGGACACACTCGGCCTTGCACCCACCGAGGTGTGGGCACATCGCTCGGACAAGAGCCTGATGGAAGCGCTCGTGCGCGTCGCTCTGTACCTGAAGATGCCGATCAGCGCGGTGAATTTCGAAAGGGTTGGCTCGACGGACTCGGAGTCCTTCGCCTCGAGAAAAATACCCAGGATCACCATCCACTCCCTGACTCAGAAGAGCGAGAACGCCATGATTCTGCACACCCCGAAGGACAAACTCTCGGCCATGAACCTGGATGACTACTACGATACATACCACGTGGTAGCGGTGTATCTGGCTTATCTGGATCAGTTCTCCGCGAGAACCGCACCGTCACGGTGATGCTGGCAGCCCTGGGTAATCAAATGTAGCCAGACAGAGCCGCCCCTCGCCGGTGCTGCACGACTGTTCGAAGCTGGGTTCAGCTCGCGTATGCGCCGTTTTATGGAAAACGGCGAGGCCATCTATCTACCGGGCAGCAGCGTCGCTTCAGCCCCGGCGCCGCGAGGCAAAAGGCGAAATCCAGCGGCTTCTCGACGCGTCCGGGGCGCTACGCCATACTGCGGCAGCACAGGTCTCGTTCGTACAAGAATAAAGGACGTTATTCGTCATGCTTCAGGGAATTTCCCGCCTCGGAGCGGTGGGCGCGCTGCTGTCGTTCGCCCTCGTGATGGCCGCTCGCGCCGATGATTGGCAGCCCATCTCGCCCGAAGAACTTCAGATGAAGAGCGAACCGAAAGCGCCCGCGGCGGCGGCGATCTTTCTCTACCGGCAGATCGATCGCGACGATGTGATCTCCACGGAAGCCATCTACTCGCGTATCAAGATCCTGACGGACGAAGGGCGCAAGTACGCGAACGTCGAGATTCCTTACCTTCAAGGCACCAACCGGATTTCTTCGCTGCAGGCACGCGTCATTCGACCGGATGGCGGCATCGCCGAATTCGATGGAACGATATACGACAAGCCGCTCGTGAAGGCGCGCGGCGTCAAGATGATGTCCAAGACCTTCACGCTGCCGGGTGTGGAAGTCGGCAGCATCATCGAATATCGCTACCGTCGATCCATGCCGAGCGGATGGGCTTTCAATTCACGCTGGCTGCTCAGCGACGAGTTGTTCACGAAGCGCGCCGTGTTTTCGCTGCGGCAGGCGATCAACCTGTTTCTGCGGTGGAGCTGGCCGCTCGGTCTGCCGCCCGATACGGCGCCGCCAGCACGGGATCACGGCCTCATCCGCCTCGAAACGAAAGATGTGCCGGCATTCGTCACCGAGGAATATATGCCGCCCGAGGACGTGATGAAGTATCGCGTCGAGTTCGTTTACGAAGCCGACAGTAGTCATCAGAAGGAAGAGAATGACTATTGGAAAGAGGTTGGCAAACGCTCCAATATCCGGGTAGAGCGTTTCGCAAGAACCAACCGCGAACTCGAGCAGGAGGTCGCGCGGCTGGTGCAGGCCGGCGACTCCGACGAGATCAAGGCGCACAAGCTCTATGCGCGCGCCCAGCAGATTCGCAATCTCTCGTTCGAGCGCCAGGCGACAGAACAGGAGACCGAGCGCGAAAAGCTCGCGGAAAATCGCGATGCCGATGACGTGCTCGAGCATGGTTACGCCGACGCGGATGGCATCACCTGGTTTCTGTACGGCCTGCTGCGCGCCGCGAAGCTCGATGCCTCGATCGTGCTGGTGGCAACGCGCGACGACAACTTTTTCGATCGGCGCTTGATGAATGCGCGAGAGCTCAATACCTGCGTCGTAGCGGTCAGCCTCGGCGGCAGCACGGTGTTTCTCGATCCCGGCGTGCCATTCATGCCCTTCGGCTATCTCCCGTGGAATGAGACGGGCGTCGGCGGCTTGCGTCTCGACAAGGACGGCGGGCAATGGATGGTCACGCCACTGCGCGATTCGGCCGATTCTCGCGTCGAGCGCAAAGTGACGGTGAAGCTCACGCCCTCAGGAACGCTCGAGGGCAAGGCCACCGTGACCTACAGCGGGCTCGAAGCGAGTTGGCGTCGCGTCAGCTATCGCAACGAAGATGCAACCGAGCGTCGAAAATTTCTCGAGCAGGACCTCGAGGGCGACGCGGCTACCGGGGTCGATGTGAAGTTGACCAATACGCCGGACTGGACCTCCTCCGAGATGCCACTCGTGGCCGAATTCGATTTCCGCGCGGAAGGTTGGGCGGCGGCGGCGGGCCGTCGGTCGCTCATGCCGGTCGGGCTGTTCGGCGGTTCCGAGAAGCACAAGTTCGAGCACAGCGCTCGAGTGCACCCGCTGTATTTCATGTTCCGCTACCAGCACAGGGATGAACTGACGATCGAGCTGCCGCCGGGTTGGCAAATCAGCAGCCTGCCGAAGGCGCGCACCGCCGACATCAAAGTCGCAAGTTACAACTCGAGCGCGCAGGCAACGAACGGAACGCTGAGCATCAATCGCGCGCTCGTGCTGAATACGATCGTCGTCCATCAAAAGTTCTACGACCAGATTCGCGACTTCTACCAGGCGGTCCGCGCTGGCGACGAGGATCAGATCGTCATCACGCCGGGTGCTGCGCCGGGCGTGGCTAACAAACATTGAGGCGGGCATATGCGGTTGGATAAGCGTTTCGGTGTGTTGCTGGCGGCGTACGCATGCATGCACGGCCCGGCAACCTGGGCGACCGCGAACGCGCCGGACTGGATGCGCGCGCAATTGAGCGCGCAGCTGCCGGCTCAAGACGAAGAGACGAACGCCGTCGTGCTCTATTCGGAGATTCAGCTCACGGTGCTGGCGGTCGGCAAGATGAAGCGGCTCGATCGACGCGTCTACAAGATCCTGCGCAGCAACGGCGAGTCTCATGGCGTGGTCTTCGCGGATTTCGGTTCGCAGAGCCGCATCACGGCCATGCACGGCTGGAGCATCCCGGCGCAGGGCAAGGATTTCGAGGTCAAGGACAAAGAGATCTTCGAGACCGGAATCTCCAACGTCGACGGCGGTGAATTGATCAGCGACGTACGGCGCAAAGTGATGAGAATTCCGGCGTCCGTGCCGGGCAGCATCATTGGGTACGAGATCGAGCGGGAGTTGTCCCCGTACGAAATGACGGACGAGTGGGAAATCCAGGACAACGTCCCCGTGCGTGAGACTCGGTATACCGTGCGGCTACCGCCGAGTTGGTCTTATAAGGTCTTCTGGATCAATCACGGTGAAACCGCGCCGACCGAAGTCGCACCGGGACAGTGGCGCTGGATCGCCACGGATTTGAAGCCGATCAAGCTCGAACAGCGGATGCCGCCGTGGCAAGGCATTGCCGCGCGCATGGTGCTCTCGCTGCAACCGCCCGACGGCAAGGGCGGCGGGTTTCAAAGCTGGCAGGAAGTGGGCACCTGGTATCTGGGGCTGGCGAATGGCCGGCGCGACGCGTCGCCAGTAATCCATCAGAAGGTGCAGGAGCTCACGGCCGCGGCGGCGGATCCGTTGAGCAAGATGCGGGCACTCGCCGCCTTCGTTCAGAAGGACATTCGCTACGTGGCCATCGAGCTCGGCGTGGGCGGCGTGCAGCCTCACGCCGCCAGTGAAGTGCTCGCGCACGGCTACGGCGATTGCAAGGACAAGGTGACCCTGCTCTCCTCGATGCTGAAGGACATCGGCATCGAGTCTCACTACGTACTCATCAATACCGAGCGCGGCGCCGTGGCGGCGGGAACGCCGCCCAACATGGGATTCAATCACGCGATCATTGCCATCCAGCTCCCGGCTGGCATCGACAAGGCGAAGTTGCCCGCCTCGATCGCGCACCAGAACCTGGGCGCTCTGCTGTTCTTCGACCCCACGCATACGCTGATTCCGCTGGGCTATCTACCGGGTGCGTTGCAGGCGAACTACGGCATGCTCGCGACGCCAACCGGCGGCGAGCTCATCGCGCTCCCGCAGGCGCCGAGCGCCATGAATGGCGTGGAGCGTACGGCGAAACTGACGCTCGACGAGAACGGCACGCTGAGCGGGGATGTGCACGAGGTCTGGACCGGTGACGGTGCCGCCGTTCAGCGCTACGCCTTGAGGGTCGCGCAGCAGGACGTGGATCAGATCAAGCCGATCGAATCCATGTTGAGCCACTCGCTGTCGACGTTTCAAATCCTGCATGCGAGCGTGAAGAACCTGCGAGTCATGGGCGAGCCGCTCATCTGGAACTACACCGTCGAGATCCCGCGCTATCCGCGGATCGCCGGCGATCTGCTGATCATTCGACCGCGAGTGCTCGGATCCATGTCGAGCGGGCTGCTGGAAACGAAGGAGCCGCGTGAGCAGCCTATCGAGTTCGAGGCGCCCGTTCGCAACTCCGATGTATTCGAGATCGCCTTGCCGGCCGGTTACGTGCCCGACTCGCTACCGCCGGCGGTGAACGAGGATCTCGGTTCCATTGCCTATCACAGCTCCACGAGCTTCAAGGGCAACGTGCTCCGCTACACCCGCACGCTCGAAGTGAAGGAACTCAGCATTCCGGTGGCGAAGGTGGAAGCGTTGAAGCAGTTCTACCGCGTGATCGAAAACGACGAGCGAAACTCGACGCTGCTCAAGACGGGGAAGTGAAAGGCGTCGCGAAGCTGCCTCGAGCGCCATGATTCAGGGATTGCCGAGGTCGGACCACTGCCAGCCCAGGCCGTTCAAGAAGTTCACGTACAGATGATCGTTCTGCGCGCCGGTCATGAATACCCTGGTGTGCTGAAGCGCGGAGTCCGAGTCCAGATAAGTGATTGCGGTCGTATTCTTCACGCCATCCGTGGCCGAAGTCGATGAGCTCGAGGGTCGACCGAGATTCGCCCAGGGCTGCCAGGAATTGTTGACCCAGACGCGCAGGTACAGATGCTTCTCCCACTCGACGAACACAAGTACGTGTGGGTAACCGGCAATGGACTGGTACGCCGTGGCGCTGATCAGTCCCTGCTGTGAATAAGAAACGCTGGCCGGCTTGCCGATTTCGGTCCAGCCCCCGCCAGCGCGATTCCAGATGGTTTCATAGTCGTTGTTGCGCACGAAGGTGTTCACCGTTCGATAGCCCGCCGAGTTCACGAAATTCACCGACGAGGCGTTGGTCAGATCGACCAGCGAACCTAAGTTCGACATGCTCCACGATTGCTCCACCAGGCTGTGGCGCAACAATGCCTGATCGTCGCCGGCGACGCAGAACACATCCAGGCGCCGGCGGCCGTCGTTGCCTATGTAGGTAGTCGTTTCAGTGAACGAGCCGTTGTTGTACGGCAAGCTCGCGTAGTTGCCCATGTCGCTCCAGCCCCAGGCGCTGCCGTTCCAGTAGTGCTTGACCAGCTTGAATGGCACGGCGCCGCCCGAATTGGTGCTGAACGCAAAGGCGTAAAGGTGCAGGATGCCGGCGTCGTCTACATAAGTTGTCGCCGACAGCGATTGGCCGCTGATCCACGGGCCACCTTGTTTGGACCATTGCCAGCCGTAACTCGGGCCTTTGTAGAATCGGATTGCCAGGTGGCCGGTGCTGTCGACGACGAACACATAGATGCGGCGATTGCCGCTGCTGTCGAGATAGGTGACCGCCTTGGGGTTGCTGATCGACCCGACGCCCTCTGGCAAGCCGTGGTCGGTCCACGTCCAGCCGGAGCCAGCGAACTCCTTCGACACCAGATGGCCGTTGTCGCCCTTCACGAAGGCGTATATCTTCCGGCCAGAGCCGGCGTCGTCGAAGGTGATGGCAGATGGGCGGCCTTTCACCGCCTGCGCCGGCAGGGCGCCGAACAGTGCAAACAGCGCGGTCAGCAAGAAGATCGAGAGTGTCTTTTTCATGGCAGGAGCCTCCTGCCGAATAAAGACGTAATCCCGGCGTATCGCGGCTCATCGCGCCTTGAAGAATGTGGCGTGTGTCGAATGGGGGGGGACGAATCATCGATCGTGTCTCGATCGATGAGCGGCGCTTCGATTGCGGGCTAGGACGAGTCAAATTCCATATGGCTCACATACTCCTTACGCGCCAGCCGAAATGGCCCGCGTGCTTCTCGCCATACTCGTTGGCGACTTCAGTTGCTCGTCACTGAAGGTGGGCAGAGAAAGTTCATCGCCGTGGGGGGTTGCCGCGCTAGGATTATCAAATGGAAATTCAATGCGAATGCGGAAAGTTCCGCGCACGTCTGACCAATTTTCCGAAAAATACGCCGGGCCGTCTGCGCTGCTACTGCGATGATTGCCAGGCGTTCATGCACTATTTAAAACGCGGCGATCTTTTGGATGCCAACGGTGGAACAGAGATCATTCCGATTTATCCGCGCGACATCATATTTGCGTCGGAAAACGACTTGCTTAAGTGCACGCGCATGAATCCCAAAGGCATGTATCGGTTTTCTACTCGATGTTGCAACACCCCAGTTGCGAACACCGACCCTAAACGGCCGTGGGTTGGTACCCATCGGCGTATGTTTACGGTCAAACATCCTACGCAGCTCGATCAGACGCTGGGCGACATCCGCGCCAGTATCATGGGAAAGTTCGCACGTGGAACTCCGCCGCCTGGCACTCCAGACAAGTTTGACTTCAAAGGTTTCGTCACGGTCATGCCGTTTTTATTGAAGGGCGCACTTTTGGGTCGTAAAAGGCCTTCGCCATTTTTTGAGCATGACCTCTCGATCGTCACACCCTACGTGTTGACTGAAGAGGAGCGGAGCTCCTTGCTCGCGACGGCGCGCAAAGCGGTCTAATCCTCGCAAATGCGCTTTGCGTAGCTGCAGCTCAGCTTCGCTCGTTTTGCATCGCCTTGGTCCAGATCGCGTCCAGCCACCCTTGAGTCCTTTCACTCGCAGCCACGCTTGCTTCGAAATGATCGGCATCGCCAACCATGGCTGCGAAGTCTTCAAGCATCAACGCTGCGGCCGGCTTCGCGGACGGAACCGCGATGCGCTCCAACGTGCCGCCATCACCGAGTCCGCCCTGGCGATAGTCGTACTCAGCGGGCCCACTGCCCTCGTTCTGCACGAAGTCACGAAGACTGAATTGACCTCCGGCACCAGAGATCCTCAGGTCCGAATTCACGGCGCCGGCATTGAAGCTGCAATTCCAGGTCGTGGTTGATCCATCATTGAAAGCGATGACGCCGCTGCCGCTGACTACGGCGCTACTTTTCTTGTCACGGCGAACGTAAGCATCAACGCCGATCAATTTGACGCCGGACGCCGTGTACTCCACGGCCGCTCGCATGTTGTACCAACCGGCATCGCCAATCGCACCATAAGGCTCGAGCTTGGGATCCAGACGAATGTTGTCTGCGTCCGTCAGAGCAAATTGAAACGCCGAATCGATCGACCACGGCCAGCCGACTTTCTCGCGCATGGTGGTCTTGATCTTGGCAGTTCTCGGGTGATGCACGAAATGCGTGCCATCCATGAAGCCGACACCGTGCTTGCGACAGGCCGAGGTGATGCGCCGCAAGGAAGCCAAATTGGCAAAGGGCTTTTCGCCGAGAACATGCTTGCCGTTAGCCGCAGCCGATGTGCAGATTTCTTCGCGGACGGCGGTTGGCGTGGCAACGTAGACCGCGTCGACGGTATTCGACGACAACATCTCCGACCACGAACCGAACGCGGCAGAAATGCCATGCGCGTTGGCGAACTGCTTGGCAGTTTCAATCTTCCGGCTGGCGACGGCTGTTAGTTTGGTGCGCGCGGCCAACTGCATCATCCGCGCGATATGATTTGCGATCGAACCGGTACCGACGATTCCCCAACGTAGCGGCCGATCGATTTGTTTGGCCACGCTGGACGACTCTGCGGCAAATGCTGCCGGGACCACGGCTGCAACTGCGCCGGCGCCGACCACCTCCAAGAGCTTGCGACGTCCGCCATCAACAGTGGTCGAATTATCTTTTGGGCTATTCATGCAACTCTCCGTGAGCCTGGATAACTGTCCCGCGAGCATCCGCATCGAATTCTAACGGCCGCGAACCATGAAGTTCCTGCCGCCGTATCGTCCCTGAAAGAGAACCTTAAAGCGTTTGCAGGAGACATACGTGTAGCTTTCGAGAACAACAGGGTTGAGGCATAGATGAAAGGATTCCTTTGTGCCTGTTTGCTGGTATCGCTTCAATCAATGACCGTGGCCCAGGCCTACGAAGCGGATATCCACTATTCGACCACCTATGTACTCGCAAGGGCTATCGGGTGGCCGGACGCCGATGCCCTGACTATCGCCAGCGCGAATCAAGCAGTGGACGAGAACCAGGACACCGTCGCTGCACTTGAAGTGGAGTCGAATCTCACGAGCGCACTCCACCAGGCGGATAAGAACCTGAGCTTTCACTGCTTCAGCAAAACTCCTGGACCGGCAGGCCAGATTTCCGCCGATGTCCTCAAAGTCATATCTGACCACTTTGCTGAAGTGCCTGAGCGTGACGAAGATCCGCGGAGAAATGCCAGGAGATTGATCGCGCTTGGTGCTGCTCTGCATTGTCAGCAGGATGCGTATTCACATGCGGGCTTCGGCGGCTCTTGCGGCTTATACGCGGGCAGTTGTTATGGGCATTCCTATGAGACCTTCCTCGATCAAGTGATCTTCAGCTTGCTGAAGAAACACCATTTCAACCCGGATCATCCAGGTGTTTCCGGTCAGCGGCTTCTGGAGGCGCTCAACGGGACGGTACGCGAATTGGCGGTGCACCGGCCAAAGGGTTCATCGAATTCAATCCCAACCAAAGAGTTGGTCGCTTTATCCGACGCTCTGCGTGGGTCGGGACTCGAACTACCTGACGAAGTGCGTCGGGATTGCAATCGCTACATTGCCGGCAAGTGGCTTTCTGACTTCCTCCATTCCGGCGGCAGGCCGCAAGAAAGCCCGGACACGCTTGAAAAACTTGCGCCGGAAGTCGCTGGCACCTGCAGGAACGCATCGCTCGGCTCGGCGACTATCGTCAGGATTCCCGATCCGCGTTTCCCACGCTTGAATGCGGATGCATCGCCGTATCTTGTCAGGGCAGATGGAACCTACCAGATGGTACGTGGCGGCGACTTCGACAACTCCCTGCCGCCTATCCACGCCCAAGGAATTGCCGATCTCATACCTAACTACAATACCCGCAAGACCAAAGTACAGTTGTCACACTGGAGTCAGGTTCTTGCTTTGTCGCTCATGACGCAGGTGGCGCTCTTGTCGGATCACCAATTCAGTCTTACCGCGTACTTGCCATTGGTTCCGCCCGTGCCGCCGCTGTAGTAGACGACGCGCACATAGTATGTGGCTGAGGCGCCGCCCGTATTCGTCGTCGTGACGGTATCGACGACTCCGGTGCCGTTCCGGCTCAGTTTGATCACCGTGCCCGCGCTGTCGTAGAGCTGCAAGTCGTAGTCAGAGAAGGGATTCGGAATCAGGGTCGCGAGCAGCGTGCGACCCGCCGGCAAGCTCACCTTGAAGTAGTCGCTATCGGAGCTGCTGGACATCGTGGAGTTGACGATGGTGTTGGCGCCGAAATTCGCCTGCGCCGTGCCGCGTGTATCGTTGGGCTCAACCTCGCCGACGCCCGGTGGCGTGCCCGTCGCGGCGTCCACGGCCGCGCGCGCGTTCACGATACCGGCGCCGCACTGCGCGCAGGCGCCTGGGAAATGACGGGACGTGCTCTGCAAGAGGAAGGTCACGTCGTCGGGCGTGAGCGAGGGTTTCACCGAGAGCATCAGCGCGGCCACACCGGACACATGCGGCGCCGCCATCGAAGTGCCGGAATAGAAGCCGTAGGTGTCCGCACCAGGAGTCGTGGTCCCGGTGTTGAAGGTGGACAGAATCCAACTCGATTGCGCGCTGGTCTTTTCGCCGCCGGGCGCAGCGAGTTTGACGACCGTGCCATAGTTAGACGTGGACGCCTTGCCGCCGGCGCGACCTACCGACGCCACCGCCACCGCGCCATCGCAAGCGGCCGGTGAGAAATCGAAGGCATCGGTGTTGCTGTTGCCTGCCGCGGCGATGACGGAGGCGCCGAGCGCGCGCGCGGAGCCGACGGCGTTCTGCATGGTCGAACCGCAGCCGCCGCCGCTGCCCAGCGAGATGTTGATCACCTTGGCGGGATTGCCATTGGCCGGTACCCCCGGGACCGCGCCGCCCGCCGCCCAGAGGACGCCATCGGCAATGTCCGAGGTGAAACCGCCGCATTTGCCGAGTACACGCACCGGCACCACTCGCGCATTGAATGCGACTCCGGCGACGCCTCTCGCGTTGTTGGTTCGCGCGGCGATGGTCCCGATCACGTGCGTGCCGTGCCAGGTGCTCGGTATCGGATCGAAGGGGTCGTGCGGGCCGCATTCACCGGGGTCTTCCCAGTCGCCGGGATCGCGGGCGTCGGCGTCGCGGCCATCGCCATCGTTCGCCGGGAGGAGATCGGAGATGAAGTCGTAGCCCGGCAGGATGGCGCCGCTCAGATCGACATGCGGACGATAGCCGGTGTCGACCACCGCGACGACGACGCCCGAACCCGAGGCGCGATCCCAGGCGAGCGGCGCGTTGATGCCGCCGGTGGATTCGAAGTAGTGCCACTGCTCGTTGTATCGCGGGTCGTTCGGCGTGAACGTGGCACGCATGATGCGGTCCGGCTCGGCATATTCGACATTTGGATCGGCGGCCGCGATGTCGGCGGCGAGCTGCTCGGCCTCGGCCAGAGTCAGCTTTCGATCCGCCTTGAGCACCTGCGACCCCAGCGCGGTGATACGCAGGCGGCGCATCGCGAGTCCCATGCGCGCCGCGGGCAGCTCCGCGCCGCGCAATTGCGCCGTCTCGGCAACTGCGTTTGCAGGCGCGGTGCGGTATTTGACGATGATGCGATCGGTGTAGCCGGCATCCGCGGCGTTGGCGGCGAGCGGCGCGACCATCAGCAGCGTGGCGGCGAGCGCAAAGCGACGCAGCGCGCGCAGCCCTGCCGTGGCAGTTGAGTGCTTCATACGTTTCCCTGTAACGGCCCGGGTGGCCGCCTGTTGTCTAACTTCCTTGATTTCACCCGGGACGAAGGCCACCCCCGGGCCCGCAAAGCTACGCCAGGATTGCATCCGATGGCAACGGTCTCGCCTAGCTAGCTATGGCCGGCCGCCGGTAGTCAGGAGGGCTCGCATGATTTGTCTGGCGCAGATACCGATTTTGGTATGCCTCGCTGGGCACCCGCGGTCCAAAATCATGGTTCGATTGGCTTTCGGATCGGTGGGCTGCCAGCCGCGGGTTTCGGCCGAACCTTCACGCGCTGGCGGTATTCGTGCACGTTGTCGCCCGTGATGCGCGAGTCCGGCGTGCCGTTGTTGGTGTCGACCTTGCTGTCGGAACCGGTCACGGGTTTCGCGTCGACCTTCGTCTCGCGCTCGAACGCTTGCGACTTGTCGGTGTTGCGGTAGTAGCGGTAGAGAGCCCAGTACAGACCGACGCCGCCGGCGGGACCGAGAAGTAGCAGGGCCAGGCTGTTGTCGTCGCTCATGATTAGTTCGCCAGGATCCAGAGTACGATGCCTTCGAGGAACGTGCCGACGGTGAGCGCGGTAGTGAGCAGCTTCCACTGCTGCACGGGCACACTGCCCATCGTTTCACCGGTTCGGCCATTCACGGCGATGTAGTGCAGCATGCCGCCACTGCCATTCGGCTGGTGATAGGAGTACAGCCATACGGGCAGGTACATCGATACCCAGCGCGTTCCGTGCACATCGAGACCTTCCTGCTCCCACCGCACGCCGCGGCCGTAACGGCTTACCGAGGCTTCGGCCTGCGCACGCGCTATCGACAGCAGTTGTTCGGCGAGCCGCGGTTGCAGCTGCGTCACGTTGAGATCGCGCTTCTCCGAAGAGCAGCTGCGCAGATACGACGCATTCCACTTCACGGCGTTCTTCGTATCGAACGGCAAGATCGTGTTGATGATGTTGTTCGTGTTGACGCGCGTGTCCAGGTTGCCGCGGTCGCGCGACGATTCGAGCGTCAGGTCGTCCACCGTGAAGTCCACGTGGCGATCGACCTGGTACACGTCAGCGTCGTAATACGTCTTCTTGTTGTTGCCTTCGCCGCGCGTGTAGCGACGCGTCTCGATCTCGCCCTTGCCGGCGACGTCGGCGCTCGCCCTGGCGTCGACGATCATGTACGGCAGGTAGACGGGGAGAACATTCTCGGGCGTGAATTCTTCTTTGAACGCCTTCAACGCAAACAACCTGCGCTTGTCGACGAACTGGCGGATACGCGCAACCGCGTCGTCCTTCTTGACGTGGAAAGGCAGCACGGCATCCGGCACGGCGCCGTTCGCCACCTGTTCGTTGACGCCGAATACGTTGCGACACCAGTGGCAGCGAGCCGTCATCTCGCTTTCGGTGTTGATAGTCACCTCAGCGCCGCAGCAGTTGCACTTGAACGTGCGCAGCACGGCTTCGTCCGCCGCGATGTCGCGCGCGCCCGAGGCGAGGATCGTGCCCTCGAGCTGGTCGAGTCCTTCGCCGAAGCCAAACTGCTCCTCGACACGCTCGCCGTGCCACTCGTGGCGGCAGAACGCGCAGATGAGCAGGTCAGTGCCGGGCTTCTGGCGGACGTCCGTCGCGTTGCACTTCGGACAGTGGTTGAGGCCATCCTTGAGCTCGACGGCCGCGGTGTCGATGGCGACCGGATCGGGCTTTACCAGTTCGTCGCGAATCGGCTTCGGGAGCGTGGATGGATCAACGCCCAGTTCGCCCGGCAGCGGCGGCACATCCTGTGGCGATCCGGGACCCGTGAACTTGGGCGGGTTGTTCGACATTTCCGGCGCGCGCCTAGAGGCCCAATGCCTTGGCCTTCAGCGTGTCGTAGTCGGACTGTGTGATCAGCCCGAGGTCGAGCATCTCCTTCGCCTTCTTGAGCTTGGCGACCGGATCGTCAGCCGCGGGTGCGACGGGTTGCTGCATGCCGCCGACTCCCATCATGCCGCTCGCCATGCCAATGCCCACGAGGCCAGCCGCACCGCCGTTCTCGCCGGCCGACTGAATACCCTGCGCGACGCTCGCTTGCAGGTTCGAGTTGCCGCGCGAGCCGCTGAGCGCATCGGCGCGCTGCACAGTCTTCAGCAGCTCCTTCGTGTTCGCGTCGTACTCGATGGAGACGATCGCCACCTTGATGATCTCGAGACCGCGATCGGTGCGCCACTGGTAGGCGTTTTCCACCGCCTGCGACAGGCTCTTCGCGAAACCGATCGAGTCCTGCTGCAGCTTGGTGATGCGATTGCCCTTGGCCGGATCGTTCGTGTACAGGCTGAACGCCGGCGCCAACGAACCAACGACTTCGTTGAAGAGCTGGCCGGCCGCGGCGTTGTCCATGTCCGTGAAGTCGAACACCTTGCCGACCTGCAGGTACGAAGCCGGCACGAAGTGTTTGACGAACAAAATCGGGTCGACGATCTTGAGCGTGTATGAGCCGCGCGTCACCGCGCCGACCTGCGTTTTTAGGAAGCCGTCGTCCCAGTAAATCTCGGACTGCGTGCCGAAGCGGTTGTCGGGCAGCTCTTTCAGCGAAACGAAGAACGCCGCCTGTTGCGAGCCCGGCTGGCCGCCGAACTTGAAGCGCTCCCAGCTTTGCTTGATGAGTGAGCTCACCACACCGTCGCCGGCGAAGATCGACTTCGAATTGAGGTCGTCGGACTGCCAGATGTATCCGCCCGCCTCGGAGGCAAAGCCGGTGATGGCGCCGTCCTGGAACAGCAGCAGCCCGTAGCCTTCGGGCACGACGACCTTCGAGCCGTTCGTGATGATGTTCGAGGAGCCCTTGGTGTTGGACCCGCGTCCGGCGTTCGTGCCCTGCGGCACGGCCGCGAACAATGCCGCGGTACCAGGCAAACCTGCGGGTACTGTGTAGAAGTCCTTCCACTGGTCGGCGAGCATGCCGCCGATCGAACCAGACACCGCCTGAATCAGACCCATGACGTTCCTCGCACTCGTGGTCGGGCGGGGCGCCCGATGATTGCCAAACTATACATTGCTGGATGACACGCCAGTGATTCAGAAATCTGCGACGCACTCCCGGTCATTGCGCCGGGATGAACCCCCACGTCGATACGTACGCCGTCGCGTCACCAACGCCCGAGAACTCCACCTGCTGCACGCCGCCCATGGACATGGTGTTCGAGAGCCACAGGTGATTGTTCGCCGGGCTCACCTGGATATCACTGAAAGTCGTGGCGACGTAAGCGCCGTCGGGTGCCAGGTCGTAACCGCTGGTGGCCTTCGATGCGACCAGAACCGGATTCGGCGCACCCGTCGACGGAACGCGATAGATCGAACTGCCGTCGCCGTACAGGACGAACCGACCCGCGTCGATGAACTTGTACTGATTCAGCCACTGCAACTGCGGAACGACCACGTGCGGCTGCGCGCCTGGCGTCAATGCGAGCGTGCTCGCGCGGTCGTACCGTTGGCCTGACACGCGCACGGGCGCGGACATCAGCACCGATGTCTCGTCCGGGCTCAGCTCCCAGACCTCGGGCCGCCATTCATCCGCGGGCAGGTTCGTGATCAGTGATGCGGAGTCGGCGATCGTGGTATCCGCGCCGTACAGCCGGAACGTGTAGTTGGGATCGACGCCATCCTCGGTGGGATAGTAGACGCGTGAAAACTGCGCGTTCGTGCGGATGAATCCGGAGATGCGTTCCTGTGCGCCGAATGCGTGTGACAGCCTGATTGCCGCCGACGGATTCGCGATGGGCAGGATGTGCAGCGAGAAGCCGAAATCGCCCGACCGATATTCGGTGTACAGGATGCGCGCTTCGTCCGGCGAGATGCGCGTAATCTGGACCGAGACATCTTCGCGTGCAGCGGGGCTCACGAGCTGCGGCGCGGCCGCTGGGCTTGCGACCGGGTAGCGGTAGATGGCGCTGCCGCGCTTGAAGTTGGGAAACCCGAACTCGACCGGCGCGTAGAAATACTGCGAGCCGGGTCCGAACAGGATCGCGTAATCCGCGTGTAGCGAGATCGCGCCCACAGGCAACGCGAGTTCGGTCGTCGCGCCATTCAGTGTGAGGTCCGCGAGGAAGTACCGCGCGTCACCGTTGAATTGGTGCTTGTACACGACCCAGCGACCGTCCGGACTGATGTCGGAAACGATCTCGTAGGCGTCCGAAATATTGCCCGAGGGCGCAGGGGTCAGCCGCCGGGGCGCGAACGAGCCGTCCGTGGAAATCACCGCGAGCCCATTGATCGGCGCGTAATGCGAGTCGAGCTTGTACGTCACGATGATGTTGCGACCACTGTTGCCGCGAATGAAGTTGTAGGGATATAGGCCGTCGACCGGATAGGTCGTCTCGTGGGACGTCAATTTTCGCGTCGAGACGAAGTCGTCGACATACACATTGGAGTAGCCATTCGTCGTGCTGCTCGTCGAGAAGTACACGAGGCGCGACGGCTGCGCGTCGACGAACACCACCGCCTTGACGACACCACCCTGCCCTGCGCCATCCAGCGCGCGGTACTGGAAGCGGTTGAAGCCCTTGAAGCCGGCGGGCAGGTTGAAGCGGATCTTCCGGTTCTCGAGCGTGGCGGATCCGAAGTCTGGATTGCCCACGAGCGTGAGCGTCAGAGCCTCGCCGTCGAGCTCTTCGTCATTGGCCAGCACGTCGACCAGTGGATTCGTGCCAGTCGCCTGCAAAATGTCGGTGCGCAGGACGGGGGCATCGTCGTCGCTGTTAGCCACGTTGATGGTGATCGTGGCCGTGACCTCGGCATTGGCCACGTCGGTGGCGCGCACGCTGAATGTGTCTGCACCGGCGAAGTTTGCCGCCGGGCGATAGGTGAACGCGCCGCCGGCCGTGAAGCTCATGAGTTGGCCGTGCATGGGATCGCTGATGCGGACGAAGGTGATGGCGGTGCCTTCCGGGTCCGTCGCGGTCATCGCGCCGACATAGTCGCGGTCCTCGGCCGCGGCGAACGCCAGCGAGGTGATCGTCGGCGGCTGGTTGACCGGGGGTGGTGGCGGCGGCGGCGACGAGGGTGGCGGCGAGCCGCCGCCGGAACCGCCTCCGCCGCACGACACCAGGAGAACGGTCAATCCGACGGCGAATCTGCGCATGTCACTAGTGCTTGTGGTCGCGCGGCACCTGCCGCCGGTACATCTTCGATGCCGGGGAGCGCCAAGGTCAACCTGGGCGCACTAACAATAAGTCCAAAGCCTAGCTACGGCTCGCGCCGCACTCTGATGGCGCGAGCGCAATGTCTCGCGGCGTCAGCCGCGATCGGCGGGCTGCCGGTTTTCGTCGATCGGCTTTTCGCGCCACCAGGTCGCAAGCGTGGCGCCGGTGATGTTCATGAGAGAGCCGAACACCACCGGAGCGAGGGCCACCTGGCGACCGAGCTCCTGTGCGAGGCCAGTGGCAAGCCCCGCGTTCTGCAATCCGACTTCGAACGAGATCGTCCGGCAAGTTCGTTCGTCCATGCGCAGGAATCGGCAGATCCAGTAGCCGAGCAGGTAACCCGAGACGTTGTGGAGCAGCGTGACCACGATGAGGATCAAGCCAACGACGACCAGTTCGTCCCGGCGCCCCGCCGTCATGATCATGAGGATCGCGGCGATTCCGGCCATCGAAACCCGCGGCATCAGACGATCGAGCCACGCGGTCTTGCCGTGGAACAGCCGATTGAAGATCAATCCGGCGACGATCGGCAGGATGGTGATCTTGGTGATATCCCACATCATCGACCAGGCGTCGATCGGGATGTACCGGCCCGCCATCCACTGCATGTAGAGCGGCGTGATGAACGGCGACAGCAGCGTGCCGATGGTAGTTAGGGTGACCGAGAGCGCGAGGTTGGCATGGGCGATGTAAGCCATGACATTGGACGCGAGGCCGCTCGGGGCCGCGCCGACGAGAATCACGCCCGCGGCGATCTCCGGCGGGAAACCGAAGGCCACGACGAGCCCGAGTGCCACGAAAGGCATGATGGTGTATTGCAGGACCAGCCCGACCCCGACCGCCTTTGGCGCCTTCACCACCGCGACGAAATCCTTCGCGCTCATCACCGTGCCCATCCCGAACATGATGATCTGCAGCAGCGGCACGATGAGCAGGCTCAGCTTGAAACCGCCCCACGCCACCAGCGGCGCCGGAAAACACATCGCGAACGTGACCGCCGCGAAGATCATCAGACTGTAGGAGATGCCTCGCAGCCGCTCGTTCGCGCGGACGCCGATGGCCGCAGCCAGAAAGCAGGCGGTCAACACGCAGCCTGCGGGCAACGGCCGGCCGATCCCGAAGAGGACAACCGCTGCGACGAGCAGCAGGAGGGAGAGGCGCAGCAGCAGTTTGTGAGGCGGCGTCATTCGAAGAACGGCATCCCGCGCGCGGCGTACTTGCGCATGCCCTCCTCGTTGATCTCGACGCCGATTCCGGGCTTGTCAGACAGCCTGATGAAGCCGTCCGCGACCTTCGGGCCGTCGTACGTGACGATCTCGTCGAACATGGGTTCTTTGTGGAAGTAAATCTGCCACTCCATGATCATGAAGTTAGGCACCGACGCGCACACGTGACACGACGCCATCGCGCCCAGGAACGACGACACCATGTGCGGCGCGAACGGCGTGTGATAGAGGTTCGCCAGATTCGCGATGCGCTGCCCCTCGCCGAGCCCGCCACACTTCTGCAGGTCGGGCATGACGATGTCGACGGCGCCGATCTCGAGCATCTCGCGGAACCCAAAGGCGAGGTACTGGTTCTCGCCCGCGCAGATCGGCGTCGACGTGGAGTCGGTTATCCGCTTGTAAGCCTGCACGTTTTCCGCCGGTATCGGCTCTTCGAGCCACATGAGGTTCAACGGCTCCATCAGCTTCGCGATCTTCTCGCCCGTCGGCGCATCGTAGCGGCCGTGCATGTCGGCGCAGATGTCGAAGTTCGGCCCCAACGCCTCGCGCGCGGCCGTCATCTGGTCGACCATGCGCCGCTGTTCCGCCGGACTCGCGGTCCAGTTGTAGGCATCGTATTTGTTAGGATCGTTGTACTGATCGAGGTCGAACTTCACCGCAGTGAAGCCCATGGTGACCGCCTCGCGCGCGGCAGTCGCGAAGTCTTCGGGCTTCGGCCGCTGTCGCTGGTAGAGCGCGGTATCCAGATACACGCGGATGCGATCGCGGAATTTGCCGCCGAGCAGCTGGTAGACCGGCACGCCGAGCGCCTTGCCGGCAAGATCCCATAACGCCGTTTCCACCGCCGACAACACGGCGACGAACATCCCGGCCTGCGCGCCTGCAAAAACGCCGCCGCGCCGTAAGTCCTCGAACAGCCGATGGACGTTCAGCGGGTTCTGCCCCTTGAGGCGCGCGCCGAGCGTCTTTACGAGATGGTAGGTCCCAGCGACGGCATCGGTGCCCTCACCGCAGCCCCAGATGCCCTGGTTGGTATGGATCTTCACGAACAGCGTGTTGCCGTTGCGGATGTATGCGCACTTGACGTCGGTGATCTTCAGATCCGACGGCGCCGAGGACTTCGGTGCTGCGGCCACGGCCGCCTCGAGGCCGATGCCGAACGCTGCGAGGCCAGCGCCCGCGCTCGCCAAGGTGCCGAGGAAATTGCGACGCGAGTGAGTGTGCTTCATTGGGGAAAGCCTCTGGAACGTTCGTCCATGGTGGTTCTACGCGGCTCGAGCGTGGTCACTGCCTGGCGTCCGGCGCCGCTCACCAGGTACGCGTCTTGAGATATTCCTGAATTTCTTCCTTCGGAACCGGCAGCTTGTCGATGTGCTCGTTGAGCCACGCGGAGAAGTCTTTCTCGATCTCCGCCGACCAGCGCGAATCGATCTGGCCCGGCGTGTACTTCTGTTCGCGCAGCCGCTGGTGCCCGAACATGTCACGCAGGCGCACGATCTCCGACGTCTTCACCACTTTCTCGGCAAGCTGAGGCGGGATGAAGATCACGCCGCCATCGCGCCCGAGCACAACATCGCCCGGCATCACCGTGGCAGCACCGATGCGCGTCGGCTGGTTGATGCCGACCAGCGTGGTATTGAGCCGGCCTTCCGGGTCGTTGAGATGGTGCGATGGGTGGTAGCTCTTGAAGAACGCCATGAAGCCATCAATTTGCTTGAGGCCCGCGATGTCGCGAACCGCGCCGTTGTAGACGATGCCATTGCCGGTCTTCGCGAAGATCGAGTTGCCGAGGTTGTCGCCAATGGTCGGGCCGTCGACCTGCGCTCCGAACTGATCGACGACGTAGGTGTCACGCGACCCCAGCAGGTCGATGGTCCAAGAGTTCTGCGACTTGATCCGGCCGTCCTGCTTGTGCCCGCGTTCGTCGATAGCCCGATGGATGTCGGGCCGCCCGGGCATGAAAGTGGCCGTCACGGCGCGTCCGACGAGAACATGCTCATCGCGCAGCGTCATCCACTCGCCTTCGTATTGGTAGTTGAAGTTTTCGCCGCGCAGCACCGCCCACGCCTCCTCGAGCGTGACGAGCTTCATGCGATCGAGGATTGCGTCGGGCACCTTCGGCCGCCCGTCCGGGAAGCGCTCGCCCTTCCATTCGCGGGTGAGGTAGACGAGATCACCCTTGGAGATCTGCTGGCCGTACGCAGTGACGCAAGACGACAAACCCAGCACCAGCGCGGCGAAGTACAGATGCAAGTTTCGCGGCAGGGAAAATCTGAAGGGTGGTTGGATAGGCATTGCGGCAACCTCCACTGGAAGCGTCGCGCATGGTAGCGCAAGTTGCGCGGGACACACCCCGACACCGACCTAAGGCCAATGAGGGGATCAATCGTCACTGTCCGAAGGGTTTGCGTAGCCTGAAGATCACCTTCGCGCTTTTTTTTAACCGCCTTAGTCCAGATCAAGTTCAGCCACGCTTGCTTCGAAACGAGTCGTGCTCAGCGGGTCCATTGCCCTCGCTTTGCACGAAGTCACGAAGACTGAATTGACCTCCGCACCAGAGATCCCTTTTTGCTAGGCAAGCTCTGAACAGGTAGTCGCGGGTACTTCAGCGAGCGACACGTATGTCGGTCAACCCAACAGATCGTCGTACTTCCCCGCATCCAGCTTTTCGTTGAGCTCACGAGCGCGACGCTGTAGTTCATCGAAATCTTCGCTGTTATTGCGATGGATGAAAGCTATGCCGTCGTCCTGCGGCTGGCAGTTGAAGTCGAAGCGACACTGAAATCGAACCCATTCCGCCCCATGGCTACAATCAAAGCCGCGTTCGCATGCCGCCAGCCGCCACACCCACTGTTCTTGACTCGCTTCTCTTGCGTTGCCGACAAACAGCGACGCGAAGTCGCCAAATGTAAATATGACCTCTGGGCGCCCAGTACGCAGGGCTGCGAGAGCTAGTCGCTTGGCCTCATTTCGCATCTCGACGTCTTCGGATGCACCGCTCACGCCGGCTTTTGTGGCGAGTGATTGCGCCGATTCAATCATCGCCAGGTCATAGCCAGCATCCTTCGACGCCTTGAGCCAGTCGCTCGAATCTCCGAATGGCTTGTCCGGCGCATCCGCGAGACGGCGACACTTCTCGAAAATCTCCCGAACTTCGTCGATGCTTGTCGAAGAACGGGTGCTCGCCCATTGCAGTGCCTCGTCCAAGGTGCGGCGTTTGTTGCCGCGAATGAAATAGAAGCGATACCCGTCGGCGCAGTACTTCAGAGCATGCGCCAGGTAGTACTGGGCTTCCGGGTCGCCGGCGCTCGCGGCGTCATGCACGCTCGCTGCGAAATCCCATAGGTCCGTGGCCGATTCGAATGCATCCGCATATGCGTTCGAAAGAGGCGCTGCCTTCTCGTTCCCTAAGGCAACCGCCGTCTTTGCCGCCACCCGATCGGGTGAGGGCAAAGACGCGGGAGCCGAACTCATGCTGGCAGCACCTGTACGCCTGTCGTCCATCGCGTGTGGCAGGGATCGAAGCAGGATCAGGCCGCCGAAGGCCAAAGCCGCGATTCCGATGACAAGAGTTTTCGTGCGCATAGTGATGCCTACACCGCGACTAGTTGCAGTTCAGCCAGCCGTACCAGTAACCCCAGACGCCATGCCAGAAAATCCCGACCCGGAAAAGGCACTTGGTGCTTGTGGTCATTGTGTATACGACATTGGACCCGTCGCGATTTGGAACGTTTGTTTCAACCGACCCACCGAATCCACCGCCGGGGGGATTTGGATTGGTCTTCGGCGACCCGTCGCGGTTGATGGGATTGCCATCCTTATCCCAGGCTTTCCCTGTCCAAATCCACATTTCGGTGGAGTTGCTTATTTTCCTGAAAGTCGCCTTCGTGCCGTCCTTAAATTTTACGGTCACCTCGGTGCCGATTCTCACCGTGCCGGGATTGATGTTCAGCTGAACGAGCGCAAAACTGATGCCGGGTCCAATCTCCTCGTCGTAAGAGTTTACGATGGATGTCTGGTAGTTTTCCGGCAGCGTCACTGGAGGAAGTTTGTCCACGCGGGTCGTGCCGAACAACTCTGTGTCGTTGTTTGCGAGATCCGAGTCAGTCGGCGCATTTGCCCCTCCCGAGCTGATCGATTGCAGACTCAAGATCTTCAAGTAGCTGGTGCATTCACCATTTGGTGTGCACGTCGTGGCGCGCTGCCCGGCCACTCGAATATAGGCAGAGAGTGTGGGACCAATGACGAGATACGTTCCGGCAATGCCACGTTGCGCTGCGGTATACCCCGCCCATGACTTGAAATTATCGATCGTGGTGCAGGTTGTGCAATCGACCACGTAGATGTTTCCCGCGCGCGCATCGCTCGAGTAAAGCGACGCGCTCACGAAGACAATGAGCAGAAGCGAGATCGATCTGCACCATTCCCATACAAGTTTCATCGGTGTCTCCCCGGTAGTTGGTTGGATCGGCCTATTGGCGCGCACGACCCCGAGGCCCGGGTCGAGGCGATCCGTGCCAAGGCGTGCACCAGCGCAGCCTAAGTAGTGACCCTATAGTTCTGTCGCGAGCAATCACGGAGTGACAGGCGATCGGAACAAATATGCTGGGCAAGCCGCAGGAGGCATGCATTGTGATGATTGGGGATACGCGCCAACCGTCATCCCAATCCCAAATGTTGCGCGCAGCGAGCCCCGGCTCCAGGAACTTCCCGCCGAACGCATCGGACGCGAACAACAGCGCGATGAGGGCCAGCCATATCTTGTTTTGCACGTCACCCTCTCCTCTTTTACGGCACGCTCTCGTGCTGATCTAGCTAGACGTCGAGCGTCCGGCGGTAACCAGCGTTGCCAATCGTGACATCTCCGTCCCGCCGATCTCCTTGCAAATATGTTCAGTGGCGCGGTCACGAGAATCGTTCTCATGACCTGTGGCGGCGCGTTGCGCTCGCGCCGCGAAAAAGCGGAGCTACTCCAGCGGCCGTATGGCAACATTCCTCGCGATTCCGCCAACCAATACAAAAAAAACACGGCAGGCCATGCACCCGAGAATCCTGACTCCGCTGTTCGGCGTCCTCGCGCTCGGACTGGCGATTTCCGCAAACGCCGCCCTCAATGAATGGACCGAAACCGGTCCGGATGCCGGCTGGGCGACGGGCATCGTCATCCATCCGACCAACTCGCAAATCGCGCTGCTGTCGACGGTGCGCGGCATCTACCGCACCACCGATGGCACGGCCCACTGGACGCTGGTCAACGAAGCCGCCACGGGCAATGACGTCGCCTTCGATCCATCGGATCCGAACCGCGTGGTGCAAGCCAGCGAAAGAATCTGGATGAGCCTGAACGGCGGGCAGACCTTCACGCAGGCGCAATCGCCGGCGGATGGCCTCCGTTTGGTGGAGATCAGTGCGACCGGCGTGATCTACGTCGCGTCGTATCAGGGCAGGGTTTTTAAATCGGTCGATCACGGCAATACGTGGACGAATTGCGGCGCGCCGTGGGTCCAGGGCGCCTTCATCGTCACACTGGGCATCGATCCGACTAGCTATTCCAATGCCCAGGACCACCTGTTCCTGCAGGCCAACGACTCCAGCACCGCCCCGGGGACCAGCGCGACCTGGCGCACCGTGGACGGATGCGCGAGCTGGACGCAGTCGGCTACGGGCGATCCGGCGGGCCCGAGCAACCTCGTTCGTCGTTACGTGGTCTCACCCACCGACCCGAACCGGGTGCTGGCGTCAACCTACGACGGCATCTATCGCTCGACGAATGGCGGTGCGAGCTGGACCAAGGTTCTCACCAGCGGCACGGACTGGATCGAGTTCGATCCCAGGAATCCAGGCTACGTCACGGCGCTGGGCGTATTCGGCCGCATCATGCGCAGCACCGACAACGGCGACACCTGGGACCCATTCTTCGGCGCCGAACTGCAGGTCGCAGGCAACGCAACGTTTGCCTTCGATCGCCAGATCACTGGCCGCATGATCGTGGCTTCCACGAGCGGCGCCTATCTCGCAACCGATGGCGGTCTGTACTTCGACCTGCGGATCACCGGGCTGCGCGCGGCCTACATTGGTGATTTCTCCACAGCTGACGATGGCACGGTATACGCAGTCTTCAATCCAGGTGCAGGCGGCGTGTTTCGCCGTGACCCGTTCACCTTCGAGTGGAGCGCGCTCAACAATGACGACCTCAAGCAGAAGGCGTCGACCAATGGCTTCTTGATGAGCCTCGTGGCCACGGCGCCCAGCAATTCGGCGCGGATCTACGCCGGCGTGTGGCAAGCCAACCTTTCGCGTTCCACCGATGGCGGCAGCAACTGGCAGATGCGCCACCCGGCGTTCCTCGGCACCAGCCCCGCCACGAACATGTACGACGTCGCAGTGGATCCGGACGATGAACTTCTCGCCTTCGCGGCCACGGATCACGGCATCTGGAAAACCACCGATGGCGGGACGACCTGGGCAACGTCGAACAGCACTCTGCCGTCGCATGCGAAATTCGTCCTGCCGCTGCGCGGGTCGAACGTGGTGTTTGCCATTTCGCAGGACCCGAACGTCTCGTACTCCAACGCGGTCTACAAGTCGGCTAACAATGGCGTGACGTGGTCGACGACCGGCGCCATGCCAGCGCTGGTGGCCGCGGGCCAACTGCTGTCCGTTGCCGTCGACCCCAACGATGCGAACGTGGTCTACGCCGGCCACAACGGCGGTGTCTACAAGAGCATCAATGGTGGGACCAGCTGGACGGCGATGACCTTCTCCGGGCAGGCGGCACCGTACGCCACCGGCGTGAGCGTGCTCATCGATCCTGACTACTCGACCACGCTCACGCTGGCGCGCTCGAACGAAAACTCAGGCGTAGTCCGCACCACGGACGGTGGCGTGCACTGGGAGCGCATCGCAGTTCCCGACGGCGCCGCGCCCAACGCGCGAATCCTCGATCGCGCGGTGCTGGATCCGCTGCGTCCGAACGTGATCATCGCCGGCATCCTCGGCACCAACATCTCCGAATACGAGGTCGGTACCGATCTCGAGTTGACGGTGGCGAACCTCACCGCCGCGTTGCCCAGCTCCTCGAACGTCGTGGCCACGTTCACGGTGCGGAACCGCGGCCCGCACGCGGCGTCGCCGTCCGAGCTCACGCTGGTGCTGCCCGCCTGGCTCACGCCCACGGTGCCCGGCGCGTGTACGCGCACGGGTCAGACACTTCATTGCACCATTCCGCCGCTGTGGCTCAACGACACATACGACGTCAGCCTGCCGCTCGCCGTGTCCGCCTCGGGCGGAACCAGCCAGTTCACGGCGACCCTGGCCACTCACGAGACGGATACCGTTCCGTCTAACAACAATTTCTCGCTGGCGATCAGCGGATCCGAACTCGCGGATCTGGCGCTGGGCGTGGCGGCGAGCGCCAGTGCGCTGGATCGCGGCGCATCCACCACGATCACCTGGTCGGTTGCGAACCAGGGCCCCAGCCCGTCCACGCTCACGACCCTGACTGTACAGATTCCTCCGGGGCTGAACGTCACCGGCCACACTCAGACTCGCGGTACCTGCACGGTGGGCACGGGCGTATTCAATTGCAACCTCGGCACGCTGAATGCCGGACTATCCGCCATCATCACGATGGACATGCTTGCCGCAACACCGGGCTCGCGTGACATCGTGGCCCACGCCGATGGCGCGGGGTCCGACAACGACAACCTCCACGACAACTTTGTGAACGTGACCGTGCGTGCCGTGGGCGACGTGAGCGTGGCGCTTGCGGAATCCGCGGATCCCATTCAAGTGGGCACCTCGTTCGACTACACCGCTACGGTGCGCAATCTCTCCGGCGACAGCGCGGGTGTGCACGTCACGGTGCCGGTCACTGGCGCGCGCGTCAGCCTGGCGGCGAGCCTGGGCGGCAGCTGCACGAGGACGGACACGCAGGTCGACTGCGACATCACCAACCTCGCCGCTGGCGCCAGCACCACCGTCGACATCCACCTCGATGCGCTGACTGCCGGAATCGCCACCGCCACCGCAACCGTGACCTACGGCGGCGTCGACACCGACACCGCGAACAACACGGCGTCGATTGGCACCACGATGCGGCTGGTCGGCGACGTCAGCGTGGAGCTTGCGGAAAGCGGCGACCCGATCATCTTTGGCGGCCCGTTGAGCTACATCGCCAGCGTACGCAATCTCGGGCCGAATGCGGGAACCACGCATCTCGCAGTGGCGCTCTCCGGCGGAAGCGTCGCCGTGGTGACGCCGACCAACGGTACCTGCACCAGCACCTCGTCTTCCGTGGATTGCGATTTCCCCTCACTGGCCAACGGCGCCACCGGAACGGCGATCATCGCGCTCACCACCACGGCCGCTGGAACCGCCACGGCCACGGCGACCGTGACGTTCGCCGGCACGGACCCCGTGAGCACCAACAATACGGCCAGCGCCAGCACCACCGTCAACGCACCGCCGCCGCCACCGCCGCCGGTCGGCGGGGGCAACAATAGCGGTGGCGGCGGTAGCGGCGGTGGTGGCGGCCGCTTCGATTGGCTGGCGATCGGGTTGTTAGGGCTGCTGCTCGCCGGCAGAAGATTGAAGGTGCGGCGCGCACCGTTGCGATAGCGCGGGAATCGGAAGACCCCGGCAGCAGCAGTCAGGGGGCGGCTTGCCCGTTCTCGCGCGCGATCGAATCGGCCATCTGCCGGACCTGCTGCCCCGCCCAGCCCCGGCCTTGAACGTGATAGAGGCTCTTGAGGTAGGCCCGGTCGAATTCGGTCAGCTCTGCCGGCGCGGCGTCCGATCCCGGCTTGAACAACGCGAGGATCGTGTCCTCGCTGCCGTCGAGCTCGGCCGGCCGCACCATCGCCAGGCCGCGCAGGGCGGCGTAATCGGCGAGCTGCGCCAGCGATTTCCCGAACGTCGCGCGCGTTTCGAGCACGACCCACGCCGAAACGATGGCCTGCCGGACCGAAGGACTGATGTTCGAGCTTTCGTACACCCGCAGGACGTCCACATCCCCGAAGTGCATGCTCGCTCTCTCGTACCTGACCGCACCGCCGCCCACGGTTGGCGGGGGTCGGGCCGCGATCGCCCCGACGGAATTGGTGAGCGCGGTCGTCGTCCAGGAACGCGCCGCACCCTGGTCGGTAGTTAGCGCGGCGAATTCGCGTTTTGAAAGGCCCGCGAGAGCTTCCGGATCCCGGCGATGCAGCTCGGCCACGAACTCGCCGCCGTGATCGACGACAACCACGTAGAGGTTGGTGACGCACCCTTCCTCCCCGGCGCCCGCGCCGACGGCCTCGGCGACCGCCCTGATCCGTTTCGCGACGAGCGCTTCGTACTGGGACTGAAACCCCGTGACGCGCGGACAGACCGGTTCCTTGAAGCGTGCAAGTTGGCCGTCGACGGGGCGCGCCACGCGGCGAACGACTTCCAGCGTCTTCGCCTCGGTCGGCGGGAGCCTGCCGGTGACCACGATCGTCGGGCCGGAATTGCTCTGCTCAGCCTGCGCGTAAGGGGATGCCACCAGCGTGGCGCCGGCAGCAAGAAGCGATATCACATGCTTTCTGGTCATGCGGACTCTCCGTTCGCTCTGGTCAAAGTGTGACAGGGGGATAGGGCAACGGCCATTCCAACGGGGACGCTCCTCGAAAGCGTGGGCCTGGCAAGAAGTTCCCAATCGGATTGCAACCTGTTCGGCCTTTAGCGCGTCTCTATGGGCAGCGCGTTTTCCTCAGGTCAAAAAAGGTGCTCCCATGACTCGCCATGTTGCCATTGCCCTCGTCCTGTTGGCCGCCACCTCCGCCAATGCTGCGGACAAAACCCTCGACCGAACCTTTACGGTCGCAGAAGGTGGAGCGCTGATCGTGGAAGCCGATTCAGCGTCGGTGCGAGTGTCGGGCGGCGATACCAATCAAGTGACCGTGCACATGATCGCGCGCGGCTCAGAAGCGGACCTGGCCACCGAAAAACTCGACGCATTCCAGAAAGGCGACAGCGTGACCGTCACGATGCGGCGGCCGGAGAAAAGGAAGTGGTTTAGTTGGAATTCGTGGACCAGCGAGGAGCGTATCGAAGTCACGGTACCCCGCCGTTACAGGATCAGCGTTCAGACCGGCGGCGGCAGCGTGGAGCTCTCGGACACCGCAGGCGCGGCCACATTGCATACCTCCGGCGGCAGCATCGATGTCAGGAAGGTGACCGGCAATGTCGAGGCGCGAACGTCAGGGGGCGGCATCCATGCGGACACCATCCGCGGTGACGTTGACGCGGACACCTCGGGCGGAGGCCTCCGCCTCTTGAACATCGACGGAAAAATCAGTGGGCATACGAGTGGCGGGAGCGTTCACTGCAGCCTCGTCGGCATCAACCGCGGAATCTCGGCGTTGACTTCCGGTGGCGAGATCGAACTGATCCTGCCGCGGGCCACGACCGCCACCATCGACGCGACCACGAGCGGCGGCGGAATCACAACGGGGCTTCCAGTTTCGGCAACGATACGAAAGGACGATCGCCTCGAGGGCACACTCAATGGCGGTGGTCAGCCGATCGAGGCACACACCTCCGGAGGCGGCATCTCTCTGCGCGCGGCGGACTGAATTGAACGTGCGCACAGAAGGCACCGGTTACCCCGTTTCAGGGGATTGTTAGTCTGGTTCGCGCCTCAACTCAGGATTCTGGAAGCTGAGGGGCGTCGGCGCGGGCCACTGGTGTGTGTATCATCGGCCCGGAAAGTCGAAGGGCAGCACACGAAAAGAACAGCTGCACCAGACTCTAATAACAAATCCATCACTGCCTTGAGTAGAGGAAAAAAAAACATGACCGCGCGAAACCTGCTTTTCTTCGATGCCATGCTGACACCCAAGTTCATCACCTTCATCTACTGGATCGGCCTGATTGGCGTGGTCTTCTCGGGGCTGGGTTCCATTTTTATCTTGGGCTTCCAGTACGTGAGCTTCGGCGGCCTCATCAGGGGCCTGTTCATCACCGTCGGCGGCGCAATCGCGGTGCGCGTCTGGTGCGAGTTGCTCATCGTGCTGTTCAAGATCAACGAGAACGTGCAGAAGATCGCCAACTCGAAATCGCCGTAGGCCCCGGTGACCAAGAAGCCCCGGCAGTTTCCCGCCGGGGCTTTCTATCTACCTTTCGACTGCAAGACTTCCGACCCAGCTCAACACCACGGCTGAGTCTTCATGCGCGTTCTCGACGATCTGCTTGGGCGTCACCGAATCGTTCGATGAAGAGATATATATAAGTAATGGAAGACGACCACATATCTAGTCAATAATAGAGCCAGATATCCATTAATATATTGATATATAAGTAATATAACGCACTATTGTTTACAATTAACTAGTCAATTATCCAGTCATCACTCGAGTAGACTGGCGCCATGCCCCCCAGTCCTTCAGAACTCGTCCTCCAGCGCCTCGCTGAGGGCACCGCAACTTCCGCCGAGCTCGAACAGCTCCTCGGCCAGTCACAGTCTCAGGTTTCGCGGCTGCTTCGGGAACTCATTCGCCGTGATTCGGTGGTGCGCATCGGCAGCACCCGCGGCGCGCGTTACGCGCGGCTGCGCAGTGTCGAGGGTGTCGGCGGCCGCTGGCCGCTGCGTCGAGTCGGGGACGACGGCCACGTTCACGATCTTGGCGTGCTGCATGCGCTCGCCGGCACGGAGTTCTACTTCGAGTCTGCCAGTGGGGATTTCGAGTGGGCAGGTGTTACGGATGGCCTGCCTTACTTCCTGCTGGATCCGCGGCCGGCCGGATTCCTCGGCCGGGGAGTCCCGCAACGGTTCCCCGAACTCGCGCTGCCTCAACGCGTGGCCGACTGGAGCGACGACCACTATCTACGCTACCTGACGCAGCGCGGATCGGACTCAGTGAGCGACCTCGTCCTCGGTGACGCGGCACTTGACGATTACCTCTCGCTGACACGCCGGCGAACGCGCGTAGCCGCCGCCGAGCGTGAACGGCGATTCCCGCAACTCGTCTCGGAAGTCATGGAAGGCGCACTGCCCGGCTCCTCCGCACACGGCGAACATCCGAAGTTCGCGGTGCTGCTGGACGACGGCGCGGCCTCGCGTCATGTGCTCATCAAATTTTCGCCACCCGTCGCCACCGCGGTTGGCCAGCGCTGGTCAGACCTGCTGGTGACTGAGTGCATTGCGCAGCAGGTGCTGGCCGCAGACGGAATCGAGGCCGCTCGCTCGCGCATTCACAAGTTTGCGGACCGCACTTATCTCGAAGTGGATCGGTTCGATCGGTCGGGAGTCGAAGGGCGCGTCGGCGTTTCTTCGCTGTATGCCATCGATTCGTCGCTTTACGGCAAGCTCGACAACTGGACTGAGTCGGCCGCCCGCCTCGCACGGGACCGCCGGATCGATGCCGCCACGCTCGGATCCGTGCGCCTGGTGAATACGTTCGGCAGTCTCATCGCCAACACCGATCGCCACTTCGGCAACCTTGCCTTCTTCGACCACTACGACGGCAGGTTTCGTCTCGCGCCCGTCTACGACATGTTGCCGATGCTGTACGCGCCCGAGCACGACCAGCTGCCCGCGCGTAGCTTCGCGCCCCCGGATCCTTCGAGCGCGAACCTGCGCGAATACGGTCGCGCGCGCGCGCTGGCGGAGCAGTTCTGGCGAAACTGTGCGCAGGATGAACGCATCAGCGAGGCGTTTCGTCGGATCTGCGCGGCAAGCCTGGCTTCGCTCGAGGCACTGCCGCGTACCGGCGCGTACCTGGCTTCTTAGTTAGTTGGTACCGTCGCCGGCCTCACAAACGAAGCGGTGTATGTTTGGCGACGGTGACCTCGCGGGCGCGCGCCACCGAGCGTGTCAGCTGTGAGTGCTGTTGCTCGCTCTGGCCGGATTGCAAGTACACCTCGGCCGCCCGCAATACATCGAGCAGCCGCGCCATGGCGCCATCCCGTGGCTCCTGGCCGGAACTCGAGAAGTCGGGCGCTCGAGTCGCCACCCAATCGATTTGATCGAGCAGCAATGCGATCAGGTCCGTTGAGGTGACGATACCAATGGGCGTGTCGTCGAGGGCGAGCACCGGCAACGCGTGATAACCGCCGAGCGACAGCGCCTGTGCTGCTTCGCGCAGATTCGCGTTTTCGTACAACGTCACCACCTCGGCCTGCATCACGTCTCGCACGCGCAGCGCGAGCGTATCGCTGAGCTGCGGAGGCCCGCCTGCGTCTTCAGGGCGCAGCAGCAGTGCAAGCTTGAGCATATCTGCGGAGCTCAGAATTCCGACGAGCTTGCCGCGATCGACGACCAGCAGGTGATGCACGCGACGCTTGTCCATCAACGCAACGGTTTCGCGAAGCGAATCGTCGGGTCCGGCGGTTACCAAAGAGTTCGACATTATTTTCGAGATCGGCAGGTTGCGCATGGAAATCCCGGGCCTGGGTTGCGGGCGATTTTCCGCCCACCCACTGGGAATCGCATCAGGAATGCCCCCTACTTCACACTACGAGGCCCCAGCTGGACCTGAGTCGGCGCCTGAGACCTGCGCCGGTACCTTCAGCGCGGCATGTACGACTATCTATTTAGGATGTTGCGCGCTGCAAATAGCTGCATCCCGCGGAACTGCAGCCATTTCTCGCCGAGGCTCCGTCGACGTTGGTGTACGAACGGCGAAGCTCACCGTGGACGTTCCAGCTGCATTTCGCCACTGGCCACGCAGGGGCCTCGCGACAACAAAAAACCCCACCGGTTTCGCGGCGGGGTTTCCTGTCCAAGTCGATCGCTGTTAGGCAAGAAGGAGCTTGCGCGCCTCCCCTTCAGGGTCATCCACCATGCGGCTCTCGTTGTCCCAGACCATCGTCCGATTCGTTTTCGGATCAGAGGGCTGCCAGGTGAGTTTGGGCAAACCGGGATTGCCAGTTGCCGCAAACGCCGCCCACGACGACGCCATCTTCTTCGCCAACGCCTGTGCCTCAGGCGTGTTGCCGGTGCCTTGTTCGCAGCGCTTCGTGTTGTCGAAGCAGAATTGAAGTTCGGCGGTGTGCCACGCGCCCGGCAAGCCATCGAATATCGGTGTCTGCCACGTGAAGTAATATGTGTACGCCGGCGCGGCGTTGAGCGCGTGCTTGAGCCCCGCCATCTTCACCACGTTGTTGCGAATGGACAGCCCGTTGAGCCCCGGGGCGCCGCTACATATATAAGAGAGTGTTTGAGCCTTCTTCTGCGGATACGCCTTCTTGAGCGCGGCGACGATCGCACCCGCCTTCTCTTCTCCATAGGCCTTGGAGAGATTCGCACGCCACTCCTCTTCGGTCGGCCGTTGCGACATGCGATTGCCTTCTTCGCTCACCGAGCCAATCAGCATCGGCACATCTTTCGAAGCCGCAGGCGCGGCGTCGAAGAACGATCGCATGTTGATGATCTTTCCATCGACGCACGGTGACCAACCGACTCGCGGTGTGCCCGCTGCGCCCGGCCCCATCACCGGAGGCCCAGCGGGATTGATCTTGGCAGCCGCTGCACTACCCGCCGCCATGAGCTTCGACCACTCCATTTTCTGCAACGAACCAATGTCGTTCGGGCCTAGGCTTAAATCCTTCATCAGCTGCCGTGCCAGCTCACGTTGCTGTTCTCGGCTCGGGATATTTCCACCGCCACCCGATTGCGCCGCCGCACGATGAAACAGACCTGACGCGGACGGCATGCCCATCAGCGTCGTCACCTTCGAACCGCCACCGGATTGG
>JBDTSV010000174.1:0-23827 GCA_039930985.1 Pseudomonadota bacterium | reverse complement strand
CCTGCATGATCCCAATCTGGCGTTGCGGTACGCGGATCGCGTCTGCCTGCTCTCCGGCAATGGGGATGCGCATCTCATGGACTGCGCGGCGCTCGATGCCAGCCATCTTGGCCGGCTCTATGGCCTGCGCTACGCCGAGATGCGCGTCGGTGCGCAACGGTTCATGGCGCCGAACTAGACCGGACGCAGTCGCTCAGCACGGCAGCGCGTAGTGCGTCCGGAATCGGCTCCGCACCCGTCAGGGTGAACCAGCGCGTAGCCACTTTTTCGAGCCGCGCACGCCGCACCGGGTCCTGAAATGCGATCTCCTGAATTCGCAGCAAGCGGTCGAGCGGGTCGCCGTCGTGACGTGCATCGAGCGCGCGCTGGGCCACTACCAGCTCGGCCTCACATTGCGGCGTCGCCGTCGGCGGCTTGGGCGCCGGTGTCGGCGGTTCTGCGACCCGGGGCCCCGCCGCTGGCGCCGGTTGTGCCGTGACGGCAACCGTGGTCGCGCGCTCGGCGCGCTTTTCCGCTATGTGCTTGCTGGCGTTGTAGGCGTACATCAATCCTGCAAAGCCGAGTATTCCAAAAATTCCCCAGCGCAGGAAAACCGACACCGCGAAGGCTCCCTCAACTTCCGAAGCGGATGGCATCCAGCACCGGCTGGTGCAACGGGCCGTTGGTGGCCAGCACCGTGGTGGTGGCGAGATCCACGGGCGCGCCGTTCAAATCCGTGAACTTGCCGCCAGCCTCTTCGACTATGACCGTGAGCGCGGCGATATCCAGGATGTTCACGTCGGACTCGATGACGACGTCGAGCGCCGCACGCGCCAGCAAGTGGTAGTGCACGAAATCACCATAGCCGCGGATGCGATTGATGCCTCCAATCAAACCACCGAAGCGCGGCCACGCCGTCGACGCGGCCAGGGTCTTCAGGTTGCCGGTGGAGACGATGGCGCCATCGAGCGCCGCAACCTTGCTGACCCGCATGGGTTTGCCGTCGAGAAATGCGCCGCCGCCCTTTTCGGCCCACGCCAGCTCGTTGTACGCCGGCGCGCTCGAGACGCCTAACACGAATTTTCCGCCGCGCATGAGCGCGATCTGCGTGGAGAAGAACGGGCACTCGCGCACGAATGACTTGGTGCCATCGATTGGATCGACCAGCCATACGCTTTCGGCGTTCATGTCGGACTTGCCGGTCTCCTCACCATAGAAGCCGTACGACGGAAAGCGTCTGGTGAGCAGCTCGCGAATGGCTTCCTCCGAGCGCACGTCGGCTTCGGTGACCGGCGTCTTGTCCGCCTTCACCTCGATTTTCATGTTGCGTTGATAGAAACCGCGGATCACTTCGGCGGCGGCGCGCGCCGCCTCGAGAGCGGCCTTGAGTTCATTCGACATTTCTGGATTTGGCATGGCGGGCGAAGCCTGCGGGAGCCGCCTCGGAACTGTCAATTCGCGGCGAATCTCGCTAGAGTGCGCCCCGCCGAAAGGTTACGGGAAGCTGGTGAACCGCTCAGACGGTAATTCCAGCACTGCCCCCGCAACGGTAATCGAACCGCAACGCGTCAACTGCCACTGGGCCTGAAATAGCCTGGGAAGGCGATGCGTCGAAACAGCGATGTTTCAGTTCGAGAGTCCGGAGACCGGCCGATCGGTAGTTTCCCAGTGATGCGGCGGGCATCGGGACGGCCTTCGGGCCTCTTCCGCTTCGCACGTGTCATTGGGCGTTCAATCAATCGCCATGCGGGCGTGCATGGAAAGGTCAACCAATGAACCGGAATTCCCGCTATTCGGCAGTGGCGCTCGCCGCTGCCACCCTCGTTTCTTCACAGGTCGTCGCGCAGGACGAACTCGGTGAAACCGTCGTCACCGCAAACCGCACTCCCGTGCCGCTCGACGCGCTCGGTGCGCCGGTCATCGTCATCACGCGCAACGACATCGAGCGCTCGCTAGCCACCGACGTGACCGAACTGCTGCAGTCGCACGCCGGTCTCGAGATCGCGCGCAATGGCGGACCTGGCCAAATTACTTCGCTGTTCACCCGCGGAACCGAGAGCAACCACACCGTGGTGCTGGTCGACGGCGTGCGCATCAATCCCGGCACCATCGGCGGCGCGGCGTTGCAGAACATCGCGCCCGAGTCGATCGAACGCATCGAAATCGTCAAGGGCCCACGCTCTTCTCTATATGGCACCGACGCCATCGGCGGTGTCGTGCAGCTGTTCACGCGCGGTGCGTCGAAGGACGGCGTGAGCGGCGGCGCCACGTTCGGCAGCGAGTCGACGCAGCAGATCTTCGGCGATGCCGCCGTCAGTGCCGGCGAGAAGTTCAAATTCGGCGTCGGCGGCAGCTATGCCGAAAGCGAAGGCATGCCGACCTACGTCGAGGACACGCAGGATCGCGGCTATCGCAATGTCACGGGCCGCGCATTCGCCGAGTTTTCCGCCAGCGATCAGCTCAAGTTCCGCGCGCGCGCCTGGCGCGCCGCGGGCCGCACGGAATATTCGGAAGCGGACTTCTTCCAGCCGGGCAAATACTTCCTGCGTTCGCAGGATTTCGAAAACAGCGTCTATTCGTTCGAAACCGAGTATCGCGGCGGCAACGGCTTCGGCGCACGCGGCTCACTGAGCAGCGCGCTCGATGACATCAATCAGCTGCAGATGGGCTTCGGGCCGGTGAACTTCGATTACGCGCGCACGCGCCGCACGAACTTGGACCTGCAGGTCGACCTCGCCACGATCGGTACTCACGCACTGAGCTTCGGCGTGCAGCAGAGCAACGAGAACACCAGGGCGCAGTCCTTCGGTACTGTCTTCGATGAAGACACGCGCGTGACGCAGGCGTTCGTGCAGGACCAGTTCACGATCTGGAAGGTCACCTCGCGCCTGGCACTCGGCCATGTCGACCATGAAACCTTCGGCACCGAACTGACCTGGAACGCCGAAGTCGGCGTGGCGTTCGACACTGGCACGCGCGTGACGTTGGCGGGCGGCAAGGCCTTCCGCGCGCCCGACAGCACCGATCGCTTCGGCTTCGGTGGCAACCCGGATCTCGATCCGGAGGTGTCGCGCCAGGTGGAACTGTCGGTGCGCCAGAAGTTAGGCGAACGCCAGCAGCTGTCGCTGTCCGCGTTCGACAATCGTATCCGTGACCTCATCAACTACGTGGTCACGGATTTCACCACCTTCGACGGTGAGAACCAGAACATCGACAAAGCGCGCATCAAGGGCGTGGAATTTGGCTACCAGTACGCCGGGGAAGCCTGGCGCGCGCGCGCCGAGCTCACGCTGCAGGATCCGCGCGACGAGACCGCAGACGCGCGGCTGCTGCGCCGCCTGCGCGAAGCGCTGGTCGTCGCGGTCGATCGCGACCTCGGCAAGCTCGATCTCGGGGTGGACATCGCCGCGTTCGGAAATCGCAAGGATTTCGGCTTCCCGGCCGTCACGCTCGATTCCTACGCGCTGCTGAACGCCACGGTCCGCTATCGCGCCACGGGTGCCCTCACTTTGCAGGGACGCATCGAAAACGCGCTCGATGAGGACTACACGCTGACACAGGGCTACCGCACGCGGGGTCGCGCTTACACCATTGGAGTACGCTACAGCTTCGAATGAGGCGGAGAGGTGCGGCATGGGCAATCGCTTGAGCAGGATCTACACGCGCACCGGCGATGACGGCACCACTGGCCTGGGCGACGGCTACCGCGTACGCAAGGACCACGCGCGAGTCGAGGCTTACGGCACCGTCGATGAGGCCAATAGCGCGATCGGTGTGATCCTGAGCGTGCCGGCGCTGCCCGACGCCGTTGCGCGTTGCCTCATCGAGATCCAGCACGACCTGTTCGATCTCGGCGGCGAGCTGTGCATCCCGGGCACGAGTGTGATCAAGGCCGGGCAGATTACGCAGCTGGAGCAGGTGCTCGACCGGTTCAACGATCCGCTGCCGCCTCTAAAGGATTTCATCCTGCCCGGCGGCGGGCCGGCGGCCGCCTACTGCCACTTGGCGAGAACCATCGTGAGGCGCGCGGAGCGGCGCGTGTGGACATTGGCCGAGTCCGAGCCGGTCAACCTCGAAGTACCGAAGTATCTGAATCGCCTCTCGGACCTGTTGTTCGTGCTGGCGCGCGTGCTCGCACGCCACGAGAACGGGTCAGAGGTGCTGTGGCGTCACGACCGCGGCGCGGGCCGCTGAATCCCCGGCGTGACTGACGCCGGCTCCGTCACCGATCTCCGTCAGCGCACCCTGCTCCAGTCGAACGACCCGCCCGGATCGGTCTTGCGGCCAGGCGCCACATCGCTGTGCCCGACGATTCGCTCCCGCGTGATCGCTGGATAGACTTCTAACAACATTGGCAACAACGAGCGCAGCGTGGCGTATTGCGCGGCTTCATAAGGCACCTCGTCGGCGCCCTCGCACTCGATACCGATGGAGTAGTCATTGCAGGCTTCGCGCCCCTGCCAGGCGGACTTGCCCGCGTGCCAGGCGCGATCGTTGAACGACACGAACTGCTCGACCGCGCCATCGCGGCGGATCAGCAGGTGCGCAGAGACGCGCAATGACGCACGTTCGACGAAAGATGGATGCGCGTCCGCGCGCAGGTTGCCGGTGAACAGGCGCGCGATCCACGGTCCGCCGAAATCCCCTGGCGGCAGACTGATTCCGTGCAACACGATGAGATCGGGAGCGACGCCGGCGGGACGCTCGTCGAAGTATGGCGACAACACCTGTTTGACGCCGACCATGAGGCCGGTACTGACATCCACTCGCATGACTGTTCCTCGAGGTCGATCATGCCACAATAGCCGCCCGCAAAAACGGCACGCCCGAGGCTAATGAGCGCCAGCAACAACGACTGGGTGACGCGTGATCTCGCGCACGTTTGGCACCCGTGCACGCAGATGAAGGACCACGAGTCCGTGCCGATGATCCCGCTGCGCTCGGGCAAGGGCGTGTGGCTGGAAGACTTCGCCGGCACGCGCTATCTCGACGCCATCAGCTCCTGGTGGGTCAACCTCTTCGGCCACGCCAATCCGCGCATCAATGCCGCGGTCGCCGAACAGTTAGGCCGGCTCGAACACGCCATCTTCGCCGGCTTCACGCACGAGCCGGCGGTGCGGCTCGCCGAAGATCTGCTGCGCATCGCACCGCCGGAACTCAACCGGTGCTTTTTCGCCGACAACGGTTCCGCGGCCATCGAAGTCGCCGTGAAAATGAGCTTTCACTTCTGGCGCAACACCGGCAATGCGCGCAAGACGCGGTTCATCACGCTGTCGAACAGTTACCACGGCGAAACGCTCGGAGCGCTCGCGGTGGGCAATGTGGACCTGTACAAGTCCATCTACCAGCCGTTGCTCATGGACGTCATCACCGTACCGTCGCCCGACGCATTCGTGCGCGAGCCCGGCGTGAGCCCGGCCGAACATGCGCAGCGCATGTTCGCGCCGATGGAGGCCGCACTCGCGCAACATCACGCCGAGGTCGCCGCCGTCATCGTCGAGCCGCTGGTGCAATGCGCCGGCGGCATGCGCATGTACGATCCGCTCTATCTCAAACTATTACGCGAGGCGTGCAGCCGCCACCAGGTGCATCTGATCGCCGACGAGATCGCGGTGGGTTTCGGGCGCACCGGCACCATGTTCGCCTGCGAACAGGCCGGCATCACCCCGGACTATCTATGCCTGTCGAAAGGCCTCACCGGCGGCTATCTGCCGCTGTCGGTGGTGCTCACGACCGACAACATCTACGACGCCTTCTACGACGAATACACGAAGCTGAATGCGTTCCTGCATTCGCACAGCTACACCGGCAATCCGCTGGCCTGCGCCGCGGCGAACGCCACGCTCGCGATATTTCGCGACGAGCCGGTGCTGGAACGCAATCGCGCAACCGCGGCGCATATGCTGGCGAGCGTCGAGCATTTGCGCGGCCACCGGCACGTCGCCGAAATCCGCCAGTGCGGCATGATCCTCGCCATCGAGCTCATGAAGGACGCAGCGCTGCGCACGCCATGGCCCTGGCAGGAACGGCGCGGCCTGCGTATCTACCGACATGCGTTGACGCGCGGTGCGCTGATTCGCCCGATCGGGACCACCGTGTACTTCATGCCGCCGTACATCATCACGCCCGACGAGATAGACCTGCTGTCGCGCATCACCACCGAGGGAATCGAGCTCGCATGCGCTTGACACGAATTCATGTGCCCGGCCCGCTCACTGCCGGCAGCGACATCGTTTTGCCGGAGCAGGCCGGCGAGCACCTGGCGCGCGTGTTGCGGCTTCCGCCCGGCGCGCCGTTCACTCTTTTCAATGGCGCGGGAGGCGAGTTTTCGGCCGCACTCAAGGAATCGCCCGGCAAGCGCATCTGCGCGCACGTGCTCGTCCACACGCCGGTCGAACGCGAGTCGCCGCTGCAAATCACGCTGCTCCAGGGCGTGGCCCGTGGCGAGCGCATGGACCTCATCGTGCAGAAAGCCACCGAGCTCGGCGTGACGCGCATCATTCCCGTGCTGGCCGAGCGTTCGGTGGTCAAGCTCGACGCCAAACAACGCGCGCGCAAACGCGAGCATTGGCAGGCCATCGCAATTTCCGCGTGTGAGCAGTGCGGTCGCAATCGCGTTCCGGAAGTGGCGGAGCCGACGCCGCTCGGCGACTCGCTGGCCGCACTCGACGAAGGCGGCCTGCGCTGTTTGTTGGCGGCCGACGGACCCGAGTCACTGGTGTCGGCCGCGTCGCGCGCGGCGATGCGCCCGATCGCATTGCTCATCGGCCCGGAGGGCGGATTGGCGGAGAATGAACGCGCATTCGCGCAGGCAAACCGCTTCGTCGCCTGCCGCCTGGGGCCACGCATCATGCGCACGGAAACCGCCGGGCTTGCGGCGCTCGCGGCATTGCAGGCTGTCAGCGGCGACTTGAGCAAATGACGGCGCCGGCAGCGCTCGGGGGAAGTGAAGATGTATGAGTCAAATAATGCCCGGCCCATTGCCCGGCCGCGGTTCGCAAAGCGCGTGCTCGCGCACTTTGCCATCGCCCTCGGCCTCATCGCGTTTTCAGTCGCGATGGGCATGACGGGTTACGTGTACTTCGAGCACCTGCCGTGGCTCGACGCATTCCTTAATGCCGCGATGTTATTAGGCGGCATGGGCCCGGTTAATGCGCCGGTCACGGACGCCGGCAAGCTGTTTGCCGGTCTGTTCGCGCTGTATGCGGGGCTCGTATTCATTGTCACCGCCGCACTCTTGTTCACGCCGCTACTGCACCGACTGATGCACCACTTTCACTGGGACGACAAGTAGAACCGCAGGTTGCGCGGCCTGATCTTCTCCCAGACATACAACGACCCAGCCTCGTTCAGGTGATGGTTGTCGCGGTACATCAGTTTGCCGTCGATCATCGCATGGCATTCGCTGGCGTCGCACAGCGCGTCCATTGGATCGACGACCTGAAGATCGGGATCGGCAAGTGCGCGCACCACGCGCGCGATCATCGCGCGGTATTGCGCCTGGCGCTGTTCGACCACAGTTCGCGGCACACTGCATGTGACGATAGTTTCCGGCAGCACGCTTTCGATCGGTCGATGCAAACAATGCTCTGGCAAGAAGTCGAGCTCTGGCACCTGCAACACCAGGATCACTTCGCGATCCGATTCGAGCAGCCGCGGAAGGTCGCGGATGAGTGAGCGTTCGAAAACCTCGATCGTTGTGGCCCTGGGAAAATCCGGTGACGCAAAATGCTCCTCGGGTGACACATCGATGTAGAGGGTGTTGCGCGCCACCAGAATCACCAGCCGCGTATCCGGCGTGATCGCGCGGTAAGCCGCGCCAATCAACACCGGACACACGCCGCGTCGGGCGGGGGTTGCGTCATCCCAGTATTCCGTGTCCTGCAAATACGCGCAGCGTTGCGCGCCAATGTTGAGAAGCGAGGATTCCGCATAAGCCGCAAGCACTCCGGGCCACAATGCGTTGGCATGCGAATCGCCGAGCAGGACTACGCGCGGTGGGCGCCCGTAATCGTTGCGAACGCAATATGCTTCGGAGTTTCGGTGAGCCGACTCATACAGATCCATGCATGCCGGATCTTTGTGGAACTTCGCTGGCCAGGCAAAGGGATCCGTCTTGAGTGCCGTGCGTTGTGGAAATCCGTCCGTGCGGACGATCGCCAGCCCCAATGCGGCGAGCAGCAACATCGCAATTCCGAGCCATGCGCCGATCCTCTTGAGATCGGCGCGGCGGCGCAGCGGCCGCTCGACCAGGTGATAGGTGAGAATCGCGGCTAACACGGCAATCGATACCATGAGCGCCCGCAGCAGGTACTCGCTGGCCCGCCCCTCGAGGTGCGCGACGCGCAGCAGGCTGAGCAGCGGCCAATGCCACAGATAGAGTGGATAGCTGATCAAGCCGACGTAGACGACGGGGCGCAACGAAAATACCGTTCGATTGAGAGCGGCAAGAGGTCCGGCGGCGATGAACATCGCTGCACCCATTGTGGGAAGCACAGCGGAGAAAGATCCCGGTACCGCGACGGTGCCCGCCAACATGGAGCCAACGACCAGCAAGATCCCGAGCGCGGATACCGCGCTGCGCATCCCTCGCGAACCCGCGTCGGCACACAGCTTCGCGCTCGCGGGAACCGCCAGCAATGCGCCGGTCAGCAACTCCCAGAAGCGCGTGACCGGAAGATAAAAACTCGCCTCCGGCGACTGGCGGAAAATGAGCACGTGAGCTGCGAAGGAGACTGCGGCGAGCAGCGCAATCCAGGTCATCGTGTGCGCCGGCCGTTCGCGTCGGGCAAGGAGGACGAGTACTGCGGGCCAGAGCAGATAGAACTGTTCTTCAACTCCGAGCGACCACAGGTGCAGCAGCGGCTTTGTGTACGCCAGTTTGTCGAAATAGCCGACGTCGACAAGCAGGGCAAGGTTTGGCACGAACGCGAGGCTCGCAATGAGCTCGTTGGCGAAGCTCCACAGCTCCTGCGGAAGGAGGATCAGCAGCGCCAAGAGCGACACGATGAACTACATCAATAGCAGCGCCGGCAGGATGCGGCGCGCGCGACGCAAGTAGAAAACGGAGATGCTGAACGTACCGGTGCGCAACTGGGCAAGCACCAGTCCGGATATCAGGTAGCCGGAAATCACGAAGAACACGTCGACGCCGAGGAAACCGCCGGGGAGCAGCCCGGGCGTCACGTGGAACGCCACCACCGCCGTTACGGCAAGCGCCCGGAGGCCATCGATGTCAGGGCGATAGTCAGTAGCCATGGCCGATCCCGGACTACCTATTCGACCAGGACGGAAGTCTCCTCGGAGATCATTTCCTCGATGCGCTCGAGATCGGGGATCCACGGCGCCTCGTTGATCATGCGCACCTGCGAAATGATGGGCGTGCGCTCCGGAAAAGTCTTGGTCGGGTCGGGCCGCAGGATGTCGGCGCTGACGCGCACCAGCTGCGGGAAGCCCTGCGACACCATGCCGTAGTACCCGCCTTCAACCTGGTTGCCGAGCGCGAACAGCACCACCACGCGCGTGCGGCCGGTCAGTGGCGGGATGGTCTGGCCACAAGTGCCCTCGAACGACACCAGCGGGATCTGCCGGCTGCCCCAGGCGAACGTGCCGAGGTACCACGGCGGCGCGCCGGGCATCTCGGACGGGGTCAGGAAGCCCACCACTTCGGCGACACAGGAACGCGGAATGATCAGCCGCCCGTCGAGCAGCGGGATCAGCAGGCTGTAGATCTCCGAGATGCGTTCAACCACGATTAGTTAGCCTCACGCAGATGTTGTTCGCGCCGGCGTGCGATCAGCGGCTCGATGGCTTCGAGCAGCTGCGCTTCCTGGTACGGCTTGCCGAGATAGTCGTCGACGCCGATCTCGATGGCACGCGCCCGATGCTTCTCACCCACGCGCGAGGTGATCATGATGATGGGAATGCCGGCGAGGCGCGGGTCGGCGCGCACCTGCGTGGCGACTTCATAGCCGTCCATGCGCGGCATTTCGATGTCGAGCAGGATGATGTCGGGGGTGTGCTCCTGGAGCATCTCCATGGCATCCACGCCGTCGCGCGCCGTCAGCACCCGCATGCCGTTGCGCTCAAGCAGGCGCTGGGTCACGCGGCGCACGGTGATCGAGTCATCGACGACCAGGGCGACTGAGCGGGTATCTGTCTTCTCGCGCGGCATGACGGGTTCGGCACGCACGCGCCAGTCGGTGCGCACCAGCGCGCCGATGTCGAGAATGATGACGATGCGGCCGTCGCCGAGAATGGTGGCGCCGGAGATTCCGCGAATGGCCGAGATCTGAGGACCGACGCTCTTCACCACGATTTCGCGGCTGCCCACGAGTTCGTCGGTGACGAGCCCGGTGGAATGCTCGCCGGCACGCACGAGAATCACCGGCACCGTCACGTCGCCATCGGGCAGCGGGCCCGGCTCGCGCCCGACGTAGAACGCCAGGTGCTGGAAGCGGTATTTCTGGCCACCATATTCGAATGGCGGCGCTTCGGGCCCAAGATGCGCTTCGACTTCCGAGCGCGACAGACGCACCACGCCTTCGACGGTGGGCAGCGGCAGCGCGTACAGCTCGTCGTTGGCACGCAGGATCAGCGCGTGGCTGATGGCGAGCGTGAGCGGCAGGCGGATGGTGAAGCGCGAGCCTTCGCCAAGCTTCGTCTCCATGTGCAAAGCGCCACCTAATTTTTTGATCTCGCTCGCGACTACGTCCATGCCGACGCCGCGGCCAGACAGCGTGCTCACCGAGCCTGCGGTCGAGAAACCGGGCTCGAGCACGAGCTGCATGATGTCTTCGTCGGAGAGCTGCTGATCCGCACGCACCAGCCCGACCGAGATGCCCTTGTCGCGGATGGCCTTGAGGTTCATGCCAGCGCCGTCGTCGGAAACCTCGACGACGACTTCCGAGCCTTCGCGATGCAGGGAGATCGTGATTGTGCCGCTTTCGTTCTTGCCAGCCTTCTTGCGTTGTTCTGGCGTCTCGATGCCGTGCGCGACCGCGTTGCGCAACATGTGTTCGAACGGCGGCATCATGCGCTCGAGCACCTGGCGGTCGAGTTCGCCAGAGGCGCCTTCGATCGCAAGCTCGGCTTTCTTGTGCGTGTCCGTGGCGGCCTGGCGCACGATGCGCGCGAGGCGCTGTACGTGGCGCTGGAACGGAACCATGCGAGTGCGCATGAGGCCGTTCTGCAATTCGGTGATGGTGCGCGCCTGCTGGGTAAGCAGGTTCTGCGTGTCCTTGGTCAGGTTCTCGAGCAGCTGCTGGATGCTGCCGACGTCATTCGCCGTTTCGGCCAGGCCTCGTGAGAACTGCTGGATCGACGAATAGCGGTCGAGCTCGAGCGGGTCGAAATCGCTCTTCTGGCCCTTCTCTTCTTCGAAGCGATGCAAAATCTGCGCTTCGGTTTCGAGCTCGAGTTTGCGCAGCTGTTCCTTCAGGCGCGTGACCGTGCGCGACAACTCGCCCACGTTGAAATCGATGGAACCGATCTGTTGCTCGAGCCGCGCGCGCGCGATGCTCGCTTCGCCTGAATTGTTGAGCAGCTGGTCTAACAATTCCGCGTCGACTCGCGCCAGCTCCGGGCGATCGGAAGGTGCGGTGGGCTCGCGCCCCGGTGGCACGGCGCCTGGGGGGAGCAGCGGTCCATCGGCAACTTCACTGTCTTTTGGCGACCCATCCTTGCTAAAGCCCACCGACACGGGATCCATCGCCGCAGCACGCGTCACGATCGACGGTGGTTCCGCAGCAGGCGCCCACACAGCGGCGAGCACCGGTGGCTCTGGTACTGGCTCGAGGCGTGGCGGTGGCGGCACGTAGGCCTGCCTGGGAGTTGGCACGGCGGTGATATTCACCGGCGGGGCGGGAGCAGGTTTCGGCGCGGGCGGTGGCACGGCTGCAACCGGGGGTGGGACGTACGCCGGCTTCGGCGGCTCGGGAGCCGGCGCGGCGGCAAGCGGCAGCGCGGGTACTGGCGCGGGCGCGATCGACGGAGCAGCCACCGGAGCCGCGGATGCGGACGCGGCCAGCGCGTGAATCCTGGCAATAAGGCCATTCGCCGTGCGTACGCCTTTTCCAGTGCTCACGGATTCGCGCATGCGCGCGAGTTCATCCAGCGCCGACTGCGCGAGGCTGAACGCACGATCATCGGCGGCGACGACACCGCTGTCGATCTGCATGAAGAGAGTTTCGAGCTCGTGGCTCAAATCGCCCATCGGCATGAGGCCCGCCATGCGGGCTCCACCCTTGAGCGTGTGCAACGGGCGCTTCAGCGCGTCGAGACCATCGACGCTGCTGCGATTGTCATTCCACTGCGCCAATGCGCCCTGTGCGGCATCGATGAGCTCCACGGCTTCATCGGTGAAGATGCTGGCGATGTCCGGGTCGAAGTCGGTCAATACATCTTCGACGACGTCGGCCGCGGCTGGCGCTACCGGCGGAAAGGAACCGGGAGGCGCCGCGACCGCCGGCGCGACGTGAGCGGGAGGCGCTGCTGCGGCCGGCGCTTGAACTTCGGCGGTTTCCGCGAACCGTGTCGCGGCGGTGATCCGTTGTTCGAGGTCGTCGGTGGCCTGGTCGATGCGTGCCAGCAGCGCGCCATGCGATTGGAAATAGCCCGTCGATTCATCCAGATGCGCGGCTACCGCTTGCATGGCGTTCATGCACTCGGCGAGCAATTCGAGTTCCGGCCCTTCGAGGCCCACGCCGCTGTCGAACGACTTGCGCACCCAGTGCTCGAGCGGCGCCGTAATGCGAATGCCATGACGCGCTTCGGCCATGCGCGAACTGCCTGAGAGCGTGTGGCAGGCCCGGTAGGCTTCTTCACTGATGACGTGTGGAGAATTGCGTGCGCGCTCCGCGTCGACGTAGCGCAGCACGGTGGCGATATTGACCTGTGTTTCGCGGCTGTAGATGTCGCGCAGCTGCATGTCGGCGCTGGGTTCTTCATCCGGTGCGGAAAGCACGATGTTTTCACCGCTGCCGTCGGTTTCAGCGGCGGACCAGTCTTCGACGACTTCAATGGAACCGTCGGCCACCGGCATGTCGCTGTCGCCATTGTCCGTACCCGCCGCGGGTTCAGCCGATGCCTGCAGTGTGGGCACTCGGCCGGTGGCGGCGGTGACATCGTCGCGCCGCGTGTCGAGCGTACGTTCGAGAATTTCCATGGTCGCGGTCTGCGCGCTCGCATTGCCCCTGTTGGCAGCCAGCGCGTGCGCACGATCGACGATGGCCTGGATCTTTGCCGGCGCTCCCTGGCCAGCTTCGAGCGCGTTGACGAGCTCACCGGCCACCGCGGTTGCATCACGGACGGTGGCGAGAATCGCCGGGGACCGCTGCAGCGTGTTCTCGATGATCTTGTTGAGCAGGTTTTCGATGGCCCAGGCGAATTCGGCAATGTCGGTGGCGCCGACCATGCGGCCGGAACCCTTGAGCGTATGGAACGAGCGGCGTACGCCAGACAGCGCATCGGTTTCCAGCGGGTTTTGTTCCCAGGCCGGGAACAGCTTGGCGATACGCGCCACCTCTTCCCGCGCCTCCTCTATATATAGAGTGAGCAATTCCGGATCGATATGGACGGGCTTGGCGCCGATCGGCGGCTGGGCCGAATGGTGCAGGGTTGGCGCCACCCCCTGGATGGTGGGCGGGCTGCCGGCCGAGAGCGCATGGGCGCGCGCCGTGGCGCCGGCGTCTGCCAGCAAGACCGTGGCGGCATAGGAATCGGGGCCGAGCGGCGGCACCGTGGGCACGACGCGCTTGGGCATCTGCTGCAGCGCCTGCAGGCAGGTCTGCGCATTGTCGAGCATGTACCAGGGATCCGTGCGGCCGGCCTGCAGCGTCTCCATGTAGTACTCGAGGCTGACCACCGCGTCCGCCAGCCGGTCGAGGTAGTTAGGCGGAACGGCCGTGCCACCAGGCCGCAACAGTTCCTTCAAATTCTTCGCGATGCCTTCGACGACGTCGGCCGCGCGGCTCTTGCCGAGCATGAGCAGGCCCGCCTTGATTCCGGCGATGAGTCCTGGCCAGGAATCGAGCGCGCCCACGTCGAGCGTCCCGGCCACGTTCGAGGCGATGGCCTCCTTGACGCGTACCAGGTTCACGCTGCATTCGCGCAGAACGGCGGACTGCACCTGCTGGAAATCGGCGTCGACCGACTCGGCATCTTCGGCGGACGCCGGCGCCTTCGGGACGATGAGGCCGATGAGGTCGCGATCGAGGCGATCCTCGACATTGATCAGCGTGGCGGCGATGTGCACCAGCGCGGCGTGATCCGCGGCAGTCTTGCCCGCGGCCATGGCTTCGAGCCGGTTGGTTTCCTCGATGACGAGCTGGCGCAGTTCGCCCAGGCCCAGCACGCCGAGCGTGTCGGCGATCTTGCGCAGCATGCCCACCTGCGACTCGAGCTCGGCCGGCTGGCCGCCGCGACGCACGTAGATGTCGAGCACGTCTTTGACCTTGCCGAGATCCTCGCGGATGGCCGCGGAGACCGTGCGCATCAGCTTGACCGACGGCGCGGAAAGATTCTCGCGTTCCTGCTCGACCGAATCGTCGACGCTCAACAGCTCGTTGAGGCGGAACGAGGCGCGCACTGCCGTGACCTTGGGGCCATCGCTGGTGGCGCGCGCAATGTAATAGAGAAGATTGTTGAGCAGCTCGACTGGCGGGTTCTGCGAATAACGACCCTCGCCCTGCGTGTACAGCTGCAGGATTTCGCGATCGGCGAGGCCTAACAGGCGCTTGACCGACACGCCGGTCTCGAGACCGCCTTCGCGCAGCGCTTCGATGATGGCACCGACCACCCACCACAACTGAAACACGGACTGCCGCGTTGCGACCTGTTCTATCTGGTGAGCGACGGTTTCGAGGATCTCGAGATTCTGTTCGGGGCGTTCGCCGCGAATCCAGCCCACCAGCCCAAGCTGGAAGCGTGTACGCAAACGGCGCGCCCACTGCGCCACGGTGAGCGCAGGCTCACCTGCGTTCGGTGCCACTGGTGCCGCTTGCTGATCCGATTTGAGATTGAGCAGCAGCAGCGTGCCTTCGGACAGCAACGGGCTGCCACGTACGGCGCGCAGATCGTTGAGCAGCGGCAAGAGCACCAGCGCGAGATCGCGCCCCCCGGCCAGAACGCGTTCGACGTAGCTCGGCAACTGCACCATGGCGCGCATGAGCGCGTCGAGGGTCTCCGCCTGGTTCTTCTGCGCCGCGGGCGTCAGAAGGTAGTGAGTGACCTGCTCCATTTCCTCGGCGAGCAGTGCCGCGCCGAAAATTTCCAGCAACCGGAGCACTCCCTGCACCTGGTGCAGGTCGGACACGCAGCGCTGCAGCAGCACCACGTTTTCGGGTTGTTCGACGTAAGTCTCGAGCGCCGTGCGCGCTTCGCCGAGCGTGTTGTTCAGCTCGCGGCCGACGAGATCGAGAGTCTGTAAGGCGACTTCAGGCATTCAGTACTCGATCGGTCCGTGTTAGGAGGCGAGCAGCGCCGTTCGCGTACGCGTGGTCGCGCCGGTGGCCGGTTGAGCCGGAACCACGCCGGTGGTGGCCGCTGCAGCGGCTGCGATAGCAGCACCTGCGGCTGCCACCTGACGCGGTACGGGTGCGCCAGGCAGACGGAAACCCGATGCGGACTGACGCATCGCGGCCGACAGCTGCGCCAGTTTCGAAATGCTTTGCGAGGTCGCCGTCGTGGATTCGGCGGTCTGTGTGGAAATCTCTTTGAGCACCTGCATGTTCCGCGCGATCTTCTGCGCTTCGGTCACCTGCTGGCGCGAGCTGCTGAAGATGTTGTTCACGAGGCTGGCGATCTGGCTCGAGACCTGTTCGATTTCTTCGAGCGCTGCGCCCGCGTTTTCGGCGAGCAGCGCTCCGCCCACCACGTCGGTGGTGCTGCGCTCCATGGAAACCACGGCTTCGTTGGTATCCGCCTGAATGGCGCGTACCAGCGTTTCGATCTGGCGCGTGGCGGCGGCGGCGCGTTCGGCCAAGCGCTGAACCTCGTCGGCCACCACCGCGAAGCCGCGACCGGCATCGCCAGCCATGGACGCCTGGATGGAGGCGTTCAACGCGAGAATGTTCGTCTGTTCGGCGATGTCATTGATGAGCTCGACGATGTTGCCGATTTCCTGCGAGCTCTCACCCAGCCGCTTGATGCGCTTGCTGGTCTCTTGAATGGTTTCGCGAATGCTGTTCATGCCATCGATGGTGCGGCGCACGGCATCGCCGCCCTTGTGCGCGACGTCGACCGAGTGGCGTGCGACATCCGAGGCGCGCTCGGAATTGCCGGAGATGGCCTCGGTGCTGCTGGCCATGTTGCTCGCGGATTCGGTGGCGCCGGCGATCTGCTTCGACTGCGCGCTCGAGGCTTTGGCCAGGTGCGCGGACAAGGCCTGCGTCTGGCGCGTGGCGCCGTCGAGCTGAATGGCTGACTGGTTGATGGTGCTCACCAGGTCGCGCAGCACGCCGATGGCGTAGTTGATCGAGTCGGCGATCGTGCCGGTGATGTCTTCGGTGACCGTGGCCTGCACGGTGAGGTCGCCATCCGCGAGCGGCGCGAGTTCGTCGAGCAGGCGCAGGATGGCCTGCTGGTTGCGTTCAGTTTCCTTTCGCTGCGCGAGCGACAGCGCTTCGCGGTGACCCATGTCGGTATCCACGGCGCGCACGCGCTGGTACGTGAGGAACAGCGGCACGGTGCTGGCGATGGCCAGCGCACCCGCGACGGCATAAAGGAGGTCGAGGCTCAACAGATAAGCCCCCACCCAGGCGACCGAGCCGAGCACCACGCACACCAGAGTGGCAGTGATCAGTGAGTTGATGGACTTCAGTGTGCGCGTACCGCCGCCTGCTTCGGTGTTCATGCCGCGGCCTCCTGGAAGGACGGGCTTTCTACCAGCTGTCGCAGGCTCAATACCGGCCATTGTTCGGGACCGCGTCGAAACGCGCCTGCGAGATATCGTTCGCAACGCACCACCGTGGGCGGTGCGTCGCCGGAAAATTCGGATTCTGAAAAGCGACGGAAGCCGAGCACTTCGTCGACCACGAGGCCCGCAGGCACTTCCCGATGGTTGACGACAATTACCCGCACGTTGCGCGAGTTCGGTGTGACACCCGAGCCGAGGTACTGGCGCAGATCGAGGATGGGCAACAACTGGCCGCGCACGTTGGCAATGCCCTTCACCCAGGGTTTGGCGCCCGGCACCCGCGTCATGCCAGTTGGCACTGCGAGTACCTCGCGGGTTTCTTCGCGCGCGGCAAGGTACAGCTCACCAGCCATGCGGAATGCCACGCCGACCCACTCGCGCGCACCCGGGTTTTCCGAAGCGGCGGCAGCAGTGACCGCACGGCCGCGACGCTCGAGCTCCGCCAGGAGTTCAAACGGGCGATCACGCAGCGACTTGAGGGTTGCAGGCTCGTTCATTTCGCGGGGGTCATCAAGCTGCGAGAGTTGCCTGCGCCTTCGCCACCAGCTGGTCGGGCGAAACCGGTTTGACCATGTAGTCGACCGCGCCCTGGCGCAGTCCCCAGATCTTGTCGGTCTCCTGTCCCTTGGACGTGACCATGATGATGGGAATGGTGCGGGTCTTCGGATCGTTGGCGAGCGTGCGCGTGGCCTGGTAGCCATTCACGCCCGGCATCACCACATCCATGAATATGAGATCGGGAGTCATCTCGCGTGCCATGCGCACGCCCTCGGCGCCGTCCTGGGCAGTGGCAGTCTGATAGCCAGACTTCTCCAACGCCTTCTTCATGACGTGCACTTCGGTCGGGGAATCATCCACGATCAAAATCAGAGCCATACTCACCTCGCAGCGACGTGCGTCTCGATGGCAGACAGCAGTTCGTCCTTGGTGAAAGGCTTCGTGAGGTAGTACTCCGATCCGACGATGCGGCCGCGGGCCCGATCGAACAGACCATCTTTCGAAGACAACATGATCACCGGGATCGATTTGAACACTTTGTTGTGCTTGATGAGCGAGCAGGTCTGATAGCCGTCGAGGCGCGGCATCATGATGTCGACGAATACGATGTCAGGCGTGTAGTCGGCAACCTTCGCAAGCGCATCGAAACCGTCAACCGCCGTGAAGACTTCGCAGCCTTCCTTGGCGAGCAGCGTTTCCGCAGTCTTCCGAATGGTCTTGCTGTCATCGATGACGAGGACTTTCAGACCCTTGAGATGGGGGTTGGTGTCGTTCACCGAGTACCTCTCCTGGACAAACAAAATGGCCGCCATAAATCATTGAATGGCTGCTGTTAAAAAGCCGCGCCGCTAGGCAAGCTGCAGGCGTTTTAACATATAGGCATACCCCCGGCTATGCCGGACACGTCACGTTTTTGAGGTCGGAGTTGTCGATGCCGAAAACCACTAGTCTTGCGGTCGTAATGGACCCTATCGCGAAGATCAAATTTGCGAAGGACTCCACACTTGCGATGTTGCTTGCGGCTGCGGCTCGTGGCTGGGAACTCACGTATTTCGAGCAGTCAGACCTCTTCCTGCGCGATGGCGTGGCGCTCGGGCGCGGACGGTCGCTCAAAGTGTTTGCCGATCCCTCGAAATGGTTCGAACTCGGCGAGCCCAACGTGTTACGCCTCGGCGAATTCGACTGCGTGTTCATGCGCAAGGATCCGCCGTTCGACGCCGAATACATCTACACCACCTACATTCTCGAGCGCGCGCAGATCGAGGGTGCATTCGTCGCCAACCAGCCTCAGGGGCTGCGCGACATGAACGAAAAAGTGTTCACCGCGTGGTTCCCGCAGTGCTGCGCGCCGACGCTGATCACGCGCAGCGCCACCGACATCACGGCTTTCGCCGCCGAGCACGGCAAAATCGTCGTGAAACCGCTCGACGGCATGGGCGGCAAGTCGATCTTCGTCACCGAGAATGGCGACAAGAACCTGCCGGTCATCATCGAAACACTCACCGACAATGGACAGCGCTTTGCGATTGCGCAGCGCTATGTGCCGGATATCTCCTCGACCGGCGATGCGCGCGTGCTTCTCATAGATGGACAACCAATCCCGTATGCACTCGCGCGAATCCCGGCCGCTAACGACAATCGCGGCAATCTGGCCGCGGGCGCCAAGGGTGTAGGGCGCGAACTCAACGAGCGCGACCGCTGGTTAGCCGCGCAAATCGGTCCGACGCTGGCCGAAAGGGGAATGGTGCTGGTCGGGATCGACGTCATCGGCGGCTTCGTGACCGAGATCAACGTCACGAGTCCGACAGGAATTCGTGAACTCGACGCCCAATTCGGGCTCAATATTGGCGATATGGTAATTGCCGCACTCGACCGCCGCATAGGCGCCAAGAAAGGCTGAGATGAGCGCCCGCGCGATGCAGCTGCGCGAAGGGATCGCGCCGACGCGCGACCGGCTCACCACTACTGTCTTCATGGCCGCGCTGGTGCATGGCGTAGTCATCGTCGGCGTCACCTTCAGCGGGGTCAAACATGACACCCCCGGCGCACCCGGTCTCGAGGTACTCATTGTCTCCGAAGACGTGCCCGAGGCCCGCAGCAACGACACCGCCACCTATCTGGCGCAGCGCACCCAGCTCGGTTCGGGCAACACACTCAAGCCTCAGGAAGTGGCGCGCGCGCCTCGTGCCGCCACCGAGCATGCCGCGCGCAACGGGCGCGCCGACGGCTCCGCGCTTACCGAAGACTCGGGCGCGCTGCTCGCCACCGCCGACAATCGCGCGCTAACTACCACGGCGCCGATGCCGGAGATCCTGTACTTCGCCCCGCCGGCGAGCATGATCGAGATGACCGAAGTTCCGTTGCTGACCGACGGCAACAACGAACAGGACAAGCTCGGTATCGACGACGAAGAAGAACAACAGGTGCGCGGCCCGCAGCGTGACGAGTTGTGGGTAACGGCCGACACGCGCGAATCATTGGTTGCGCCGTACCTCGTCGCCTGGCGTAACAAGGTCGAGCGCATGGGGACGCTCAACTTCCCGACGGGCGCCTGGCATGCACCCGGAACGCGCAATCCCGACGTCGAGGTCGCCATCCTCGCCGACGGTACGCTCGAATCCGCCGTCATCATCCATTCGAGCGGCTCACCCAGGATCGATCAGTGGGTCGTGGACATATTGAAACTTGCCAGCCCGTTCGATCCTTTCCCCAAGGAACTGGCTGGCAAACACCGGTTGTTGCGCTTCACATACGGATGGGAACTGGCGAAAACCGGGGGTCACGGCATCGTGACCGCACCCGCCGATTCACGGTAAAGTGCGGGCCATTATGACGAGCGGCGTCACCAGTCTTTCGAATCACCTGCTGATAGCGATGCCGCAGCTCGCTGACCCCAACTTTTCGCAGACCGTTTCGCTGATTTGCGAGCACGGTGAAAAAGGCGCGCTCGGCATCGTGCTGAATCGCCCGCTGACCATGACGCTCAGCGAAGTGTTCGAGCAGATGAAAATCGAGCCCACCGACAAGCGCGCCGCCGATCTGCCCGTACTGCGCGGTGGGCCAGTCCATCAGGACCGTGGCTTCGTGCTGCACCGGCCCGGCGGCGAATGGGACTCCACCCACAAGATCTCCGATTCCATCCAGGTCACCACGTCGCGTGACGTGCTCGCAGCCATGGCCACCGGCGTGGGTCCGGACAAGGCATTCATCGCCCTCGGTTACGCGGGCTGGGAAGCCGGCCAGCTCGAAAAAGAGATGCTCGACAACTCCTGGCTGTCCGTTCCGGCGGATGAAGGCGTGATTTTCGATCTGCCCTACGAGGAGCGCTGGCTCGCCACGCTCCGGTTGCTCGGGGTCGAACCCGGGCAGCTCACCTCGTTCTCCGGTCATGCCTGACCGGCCGATCCAACCACCACAAATCGTCGTCGCACTCGACTTCGGACTTCGTCGTATTGGCATTGCGAGCGGTGACACGCTGACTCGCGCCGCGCATCCCCGCTCCGCCGTCGGCAATGGTCCGCAAGGGCCCGACTGGACTTCCATAGAGCGCGTGCTCGCCGATACCCGCCCGGCACGCATTGCGGTGGGCGAGCCCTATAATGCCGACGGCACGACAAGCCCGCTCACCGAGGCCGCACGCCGCTTCGCCACCGAGCTCGCGAAAAGAAGCTCGCTGCCCGTCGACCTGGTCGATGAACGCTGGTCCTCGCAGGACGCCGAGGAGCGGCTGCGCGCGCAACGCGCCAGCGGCGAGCGCAAGCGACGAGTGACGCGCGAAGACGTGGATGCGGCCGCCGCCGCGGTAATTCTGGAACGCTGGTTCGAACAACACACATGACGCAACAGACTCGCGCCAACGGCACTCTTCGCCACCTGCTCACGCTCGAGGGCATGACCCGGCAGCAGATAGAAGCCCTGCTCTCGCGCGCGCAAAAGTTCGTGAAGCCAATCGGCGAAACGCCGGCACACAACCAGAACCTCGCCGGCATCACAGTCGCGAACATGTTCACCGAGCCCTCGACGCGCACGCGCGTGTCGTTCGAGCTTGCCGCCAAGCGCCTCGGCGCCGACGTGGTCAACCTCGAAGTGCAATTGTCCTCACGCGTGAAGGGCGAGAGCATGCTCGACACGATCTACACGCTCGAAGCCTGCCACGTGGACGTGTTCGTGATCCGCGATGCCGAGGCTGGTGTGCCGGGAATCGTCGCCGCGCACCTGCAGCCGCACGCCAGCGTGCTGTCGGCGGGTGAGGCGCACGTGGCGCATCCCACCCAGGGCCTGCTCGACGCGCTCACCATCCTGCAGGCCAAGAAGAGGTTTGACGGACTGAAGATCGCCATCGTCGGCGACGTGAAGCATTCGCGTGTCGCGCGCTCCGCCTGGCATGTGCTGGCGACGCTCGGCGTTGCCGAGATCCGCATCGTCGCGCCGCGCGGTCTCGCGCCCGAGGCCGGCGAGTTCGCCGGCTGTGAACGGCACACGTCGATCGATGCCGGCATTGCCGGCGTCGACGTCATCATGATGTTGCGCATCCAGAAAGAGCGCATGGCAACTGCCGCGATCCCCGACGCGGATCGTTACTTCGCGAAGTTCGGTCTTTCGGCCGAGCGCCTGGCGAAAGCCAAACCCGACGCCATCGTGATGCATCCACAGCCCATGAACCGCGGCATCGAGATTGCCTCCGATGTCGCCGACGGGCCGCAATCGGTCATCCGCGATCAGGTGCGCAATGGTGTCGCCGTGCGCATGGCAGTGCTCGAGGCGGTGATCGAGGGGCGTAACCCATGAGTGCGCTTCCTGACGATGAAGCCGGGCGCAGCCAGGGTGTACACCCCGCGCACCGGGGCAGCATCTTTCTCGAAGATGGCGTAGTCATCGCCCAGGAGACGTGGCCGGGCGAACAATTCGTGCTGCGCATCTCGGCGCCGAAATGCGCATCGCGCGCGGAACCAGGCAGTTTCGTGCATCTCACCTGCGATCCGGACCTGCCCATGCGCCGGCCGCTCTCCATCCAGCGCGTGAACGCGACCGAAGGTTGGATCGAAATTCTCTACAAGATCGTGGGGCCGGGTTTGCGCGCGCTGAGCCGCCGCCAAGCGGGTGACGTCATCAGCGTATTGGGTCCGATCGGCCAGCCGTTCCGCCCGGACCCGAGGCGTCCGCGCGCATTGTTAGTCGGCGGTGGCGTCGGCATTCCACCCATGGTGTTCCTCGCCGAGTGGATGAGTGCGCAGGGTGGGCCGTGGAATCCGCTGGTGCTCATGGGCTCGGAGATTCCATTCCCGTTCAAGGCGCGGCCCTCGACCATTCTCGTGCCGGGCATTCCCGCGGGCAGTATCGCCGCCATGCCGTTGCTCGATGGCTGGGGTGTACCGAGCCGTCTCGCGACCAAGGCTGGCTTCGCTGGTTGTTACGACGGCTTCGTCACGCAGCTCGCGGATCAGTGGCTAGGCTCGCTCGACGCGGCCGCGAAAACCGAAGTCGAGGTTTTCTCCTGCGGACCCACGCCGATGCTCGAAGCCATGGCGAAGGTTGCCGCCAAACACGGCGTAGCCTGTCAGGTGTCGCTCGAAGAGTTCATGGCCTGCGCAGTCGGCGGCTGCGCCGGCTGCACGGTGCAAGTGAAAACGCCCGACGGCCCGGCGATGAAGCGCGTCTGCGTGGATGGACCGGTGTTCGACGCGCGCGCCGTATTCGGGTAGATAGCCCGCGGGAGAAGGACTCGATGGGCAACACGACGAAGCTTGCAGCCGCGGTCGCGCTCCTCGTATTGACCGGTTGTGCGACACAACCACCTCAAGGTGCGGTGACCTGCGAGACGCAGGAGCGCAAGTTTCGGGATCTGCACAAGGCGGGCGAGCTGAAGGCGGCCAGCCAGGCGTTCTCCAATCTCATCAAAGACTGTCCGGCGACGCTCACAGGCACGCTTCGCAGCCGTGTCCTGCCCTTCATGCGGGATTTATTGACGGATAGCGCACTGGACGACACCAGCTACCGCATTCACGGCTCACTGTTCACGAGCGGCTGGACCGCCGAAACCGATACCGAGACGGATTACTTCTGGCTCCAGCTCGTACAGCGGCACCTGCAGCACGGCAGCGTCAGGGCCGCGAGGCAGGTCTCGCAGAAGATAGTCGAGCCTGCCAGCCTGCTCCAGATGCGCGTCGATCGGCGCTTCGATGCGCTGGTCAGCGCAGACCCGTCACACTTCGATATCGCCGCCGCAATCGAGCGCAACCTGGCGCGAAGACGCGCCGAAGCCGCGGCAGCGCCGCGCGCGCTCGAACCGTGGATGCGTTTGACGGCCGCGCTGGCTGGCGCAGGTCGATATCAGGAAACACTCGACGCGGCCAACGACGCCATCGCGCGTGGACCGCAAGCTTTCGATGAGTACAGCAAACTGTACCCGTGGCTTCTGACCGCGAAAGGCTGGGC
>JBDTSV010000173.1:0-3059 GCA_039930985.1 Pseudomonadota bacterium | reverse complement strand
GCACCACCGCGCCGAAGCCGCAGCAGATGCAGTCGAGGAACGACAGCGTGAAGACCTCGAAGGCGCGACGCTTTTTCATCAGTCGTCGCGCGCCGCCGAGGCGGCCGCGGAAATGAGCGTGAACTCGACGCCCGGCGTGCCGACGCGCACGCGATCGCCGGGACGCACCAGCGCCCGTTCACGCACGCGCGCGCCGTTGATCCACGTACCGAAACGGCTGTGATCGACCAGCATCGTGCGATCGCCTTCGCGGCGCAGCGAGCAATGGCGGCGCGATACACCCGCCGCCGCGCGCGGCAGCGTGATGTGCGGCGCGTTGGGGACTTCCTCGGTGCCGATGACCAGACCCACTTCGGGGAAGCGCATGGAGTCGCCGCCGAACAGGATGTGCGTGACCGGCAGCGCGCGCGCTGCCGAGGTGCTCGCTGACGCAACGTATTCGATATCCGCCGCGAGACTGTGATCAGCGACGCGCGCCACATGGCGGCGCAGGCGTGGCGCCTCGGGGAGATCGGTGGTTTGCAGCGAAGCGGCCACCGCGGCGATTCCAGCCGGCGCGATCACCAGGCCATCCTGCTCGAGTTCGAGCAGCCGCGGCAGGAATCCGGGCCAGCGCCGCGATTCTGCCGGCAACACCAGCGCCGCGCTTTGCCCGGCGATTCTGGCGACGCGCGTCAGGCGCGCGAGCTCGCGATAAAAAGTTTGCGCTGCATCCCCGAACATCTGCGCATCGACGCCCACGGCGAACCGCGAGCCGTCGGCCTCGACCACCGCATCGACCTTGCCTTCGGTCGCAGCGCGCGCGGCCAGCGCCGGCAGATCCGCGAACAGACGCTGCTCCACCTCGAGGCTGAGCAGCGGATCGAAACGGGTGTTCTTGACCATGGCTGCCGCCACCGCGATGAGCCACAGGTCGTAGACATCGAGCAGGTTGGCGCGCTCGCTGACGAAGGCTTCTTCGAAGCCGCAGTCGGCACCGCCGGCAACACGCGTGGCAGTCGCGGAACGCCAGCCAGCATCGAGCACCACGTAGTGGCTGCGGTCGACAACTGCGGCGGCAGTGAGCGTGGCCGAATCGATGAAGTCGCGCGCGTCGACACCCGCAGCGCTCAAGGCGCCGCGTAGCGCCGTCAATGCGCCCGCGTCGAGGTCGGCGGGCACGGCAACCACCGCTTCGATGCGATCGACGATGCCGAGCGCGCGCAGGTGCGCATGCATCTCGAGTGCCACGTTGCGCGCCGCGTCGCGATCATGATCGCGCTCGTTGCGCCCGAGTTCACGCCAGTGCCCGAGCGACACTTCGTCGGGCCGACCGCGCGCCGCGGCCAGCGCAGCGCGACCGAAGCGCGCGTCGCGCGCCGTGGTTTCCACGGCCAACGGCTCGGTGGCGAGCAGCGCGCCGTCGCGCGCGATGGACAAGGTGTGGTGATCGAAATGGATGCCGTACATAAAGGTCAGGTGTTCGTCGGGAAACTGACGTTGGAGTCGGCGCTGTACTGCAGGTCGGGCGGCAGGTCTTCGGGCGCGATGCCTTCGTAGGGATCCTTGTCGTCTTTGTCGTCCTTGTCGTCGTCGCTGGCCGCCTGGCCATCGGCAACGACGGGCTTGGTGGCGTCGGGCTTGGGCGCCTCGGGTTTGGACGCGTCCGGCACGCTCGCGCCACCGCGCGTCGGCGCGTCGGGAATATCGGCCGGCTTGGCCGGCCGGTCGCCGCCCCCGGTCGTCGTGGGTTTGCCCGAGTCATCCGGCGGTGGCGTCGTCGGAGTGCCCGGCTTCTCGCTCGTCGGCGTACCAATGTGCAGCGGCGAATTGAGGAAGGCCGAGGTCGCGGCGATCGCCGCGACGCCGGCGATACTGACCGCGACTACCGCACCGATAATTTGCCGCATGGTGCTCTCCTATTCCGGCGCGACGTAACGCGCGACGCGGAAGCCGATGACGTCGCTGGGCTCAATGGCGCCATCGCGCCACGGGAAACGCAGCTCGACGGTGGTCGAGGTGCGCCAGTTGGAGCCACGAATGGCGTGCGCCTTGCCGTCCGGCGGGCCGATCGGGTCAATGACCGCGGTCGATGCCACGAACGACAGGTAACGATCGTTGACCCACTCGGATACGTTGCCGGCGAGGTCGTAGAAGCCGAGCGGATTTGGCGGAAACAGCGCCGGCGCCGAGGCCGCCGGGAATTCGTCCTTGTGCCCGTCGAGCGCCACGCCTAACAACTCCAGCGCTTCGCTGCCACCGACGTTGGCGGTGCCGGAGACCAGCGGCAGCTCCGCGCCCCACGGATACTTGAGCGGCTTGCCGGTGCTGACGGCCCGCGCCACGTATTCCCATTCGGCTTCGGTAGGCAGGCGGAAGCCGTTGCTGATCGGCGCGCTCAGTACGAAGCCGCCGCCGTCACGCGGCTGGTATGCGGGCGGCAGGCCTTCCTGCGCCGACAGCCAGTTGCAGAACTCGGCCGCCTCATCCCAGGTGACACGCGACACCGGCTGCTTGTCGAGATCGAGCGAGTATTGACCCGCAGCTCCGGAATTGTGGTTGGCGCGGAACTGCCGGAACTGCGCGTTGGTGACTTCGCGCTCGCCCATGTAGAACGGCCGCAGCAGCGTGACCTTGTGCGCGCCCTCGTTCGGCCGCCGCCCCTGTTCGCGGCGATCGGTGCCCGCCAGGAACGTGCCACCGGGGACGACGAGTAGTTTGATGCCGGACTTGGTGGTGATCTTCGGCGGCGAATTTCCGGCCACGTCTTTCGGATTCACCAGCTTGAATTCGACGGTGCGCGCGATGCCGGGTGCCAGTGCCAGATCGGTGACGAAAGGGTTGAAGCCTTCCTTGCGCACTTCGACGTGATGGCGACTCGCCGGCAATGACAACGACGCGGGCGCCTTGCCGCGTGAATCCCCGTTCACGAACACTTCCGCGTCCTCTGGCGAGCCCTGGATACGCACCTCGACCAGCAGCGCCGCGAGACGCGCATCGAGCGACGACTCCTTGCCCGCTTCGGCGAATATCTCGCGCGTCCACGGCGCGTAACCTGCGCGCGTGACCGTCACGGCATG
>JBDTSV010000172.1:0-64072 GCA_039930985.1 Pseudomonadota bacterium | reverse complement strand
AGATGATGGGGTTCTTCAGCGAGATCGGCTATCTACTGCCGCAGTTCCCGTACATCGCGCACTCGCTCGGCTGGGAGTTCGAGGAGATGGATCGCAACGTGGACTTCGTCGCCAGCAGCGAGGCACTGCGGGCCGGAGCGCGTGAACTCGTCAAGCGAAGCATGGACATGTCGAAGGCGTTGCTCGAGCGGGAGATCGCTTGTGCGTCGATCGAGCGCGGTGGACGCAAGGCGTCTGCCTAGCTAGCGTCACGTACGCATTCATGTCAAGCGAATTCAGGACTTTTCCGGCACGCGTGCGCACTGCTTCCATGAACGGGTCCCTCACCGAACTACACGACGCCGGGCTATAGCTGCGTGCCTTCTTCGCAAGCCCGACCGAGCTAAATAGATATTTGTCTGAATCGACGCTTGCGCGTCATGTTACTGCGGTGATTTTTCGCTGACGGCCTCAACTCGCTTCAGCATGATTTCCACACGTGAGCCTTTCCTGGCGGCTTGCTCGGGCTCTGTGCTGCGCAAACTCGCCAGTTCTCTCTTCCCCCAAACGTTGTGGAAATCATAAATAGCGCAGTGCTCGCCAGCGTATTGGATCACCAACAGCTGATTACTCCTCCACTCAATGGCCGGGTCGCAGTCACCATATCCGTGAAAAACCGGCTCCAGATTCTCTTCCGATCCATTCTCCGAAAGATAAACGTCATGAACCAGGCTTCCAAGAGCGCCGCCCTTGTCGGTTCGCGCGAGATATGCCGTCGCAGCGCCATCCGGAGAATCAGTGGCGCGAAACACGTTCTCAAAATTGTCATTGGGCGAGGGGCCACAACCAAGCGAAAACAATGCGAGCAGAAGGCAAAGTCTTGGTGCAAGTTTTGACATCAACCACTTCCTGCATTGTAGCCGGCTTTAACATTCTGGCTTACGCAGGTGCCCACATCAAGATCAGGCGAATCATGGTGCCGCAGCTTTACCGGCGCGCACAACTAACTAGTAGGTTGCGCGGCGAAGGTCTGCGGACGATCAGGCCTTCGCCGTCTCGCCGAACGAGAGCGAGGTCTGGCGCTGCGATTGCGACTGACCCTGGCTCTGGCCGGTCATGCGCTGCACGCCGCTGATGTCGCCCGAGGGGAAGTAGATCTCCGCGAGCCGCGAGTGCACGTTGGAAATGCGCAACTGGATGTCGTCGATGAGCTCGTGCAGGCCGGGTTGGTCGAGAGTGGCGAGAGGCGCGCGCTGGATGAATCGCGCCGCGCCCTCGAGCACTTCGAGCACGCCCTCACTGCGCGGCAACGTCGTCAACGAGTTCTCCAGCTGCGTCAGGCAGTACAGGCACGAGCGCGGGAACTGGTCGTCGCGCAGCAGGAACTGGAGCACGTCGGTGCGCTTGACGCGCGTGCGCATCTTGAGGCGGTACATCTGGTACCCGGACAGAGACTTCAGCACGCTCATCCATTGCACGGTTTCGAACGGCCGCAACTCGGGAGTTTCCGCGGGCAGCAGCTGCGCGGAGCGGACGTCGACGATGCGGCTGGTCATGTCGGCGCGCTCGAGATTGCGTCCGAGCGTGCTGAACGTGTGTGCGTCGTTGCGATTCATCGTGCCGTCGAGCATGCCGGACATCGTCTGCAGCGCGACGACGACGCGTTTGAGGAAGTCGAAGCGCGTACGTTTGTTGATTCCGGTCGCCAGATCCTTGCTGAACTCCGCGAAGAACTCGTTGAGCAGCTCCCAGGCTTCGGTCGGCAGGATTTCGCGCAGCGTGCGCGCGTTTTCGCGCGCGGCCGTGAGCGAGGAGCAGATGGAGCCCGGGTTCTGCTTGTCGGCGATGAGGAAATTGACGACGTCGCGTTCGTCGCCGCGCGCGCCCTTGCCTTCGGCGCGTGCATCGAATTCGGCGCGGTTGCCGGAGATGTCGACCAGCGGCAGCCAGCCGGGCGCAATGCCGCCGGGCAGATCGAGCAGCAGGTTGGTGTTCACGCCGATGATGCGCGCGGTGTTCTCCGCGCGTTCGAGATAGCGCGACAGCCAGTAAACGTTTTCGACGACGCGGGCTAACATCTAATTATCCGTGTCCACGATCCAGGTGTCCTTGCTGCCGCCACCCTGCGAGGAGTTGACCACCAGCGAGCCCTTGCGCAGCGCCACGCGCGTGAGGCCGCCGGTGGTCACGGTGGTCTGCGCGCCGCTCAGGATGAAAGGTCGCAGGTCGACGTGCCGCGGCTCGAGCTTGTCGTTCACCAGCGTCGGCACGGTAGATAGGGTGACGACCGGTTGCGCGATAAAGCTGCGCGGATCGGCCTTGAGCGAATCGGCGAACTTGGAACGCTCGGCCTTGGTGGACATTGGCCCCATGAGCATGCCGTAGCCGCCGGAGCCGTCGACCGGTTTCACCACCAGCTGCTCGAGATTGCCGAGCACGTGATCCAGTTGCTTGGACTCACCGCAACGCCATGACGGCACATTGGGAAGAATGGCGTCCTGGTCGAGGTAGTACTTGATCATGTCGGGCACATACGTATAGACGAGCTTGTCGTCCGCCACGCCGGCGCCGGGTGCATTGGCCAGCGCCACCTTGCCCGCAGCCCAGGCACGCATGAGGCCGGGCACGCCGAGCGAAGAATCCTTGCGGAACACTTCCTGGTCGAGGAAGTCGTCGTCGACGCGGCGATAGATTACGTCGACGCGCGTCCAGCCGCGCACGGTCTGCATGTAGACGCAGTCGTCGCTATCTACCGCGAGATCGCGTCCTTCGACGAGCTCGCAGCCCATCTGGCGCGCCAGGTAGGCGTGTTCGAAGTACGCGGAATTGTAGATGCCAGGTGTGAGCACCACGACTTCCGGCCGTGTCTCCTTGCGCGGACTGAGTGCACTCAGCATGTCGTAGAGCTGCGAAGGGTAGTCATCGACGGGGAGGATCGCCGCGCTCTCGAAGAGCTCCGGAAATACCCGTTTGACCACCTGCCGGTTCTCCAGCATGTAGGACACGCCCGAGGGCACGCGCAGGTTGTCTTCGAGCACGTAGACCGTGCCGTCCTTGTCGCGAATCAGGTCCGAGCCGCAGATGTGCGCCCAGGTGCCAAGCGGTGGCTTGATGCCCTTGACGATGGCGCGGAAATTCTTCGACGTCGCGATGATCGACGCCGGCATCAGGCCGTCCTTGATGAATTTCTGGTCGTGGTAGACGTCGTTGATGAACAGATTCAACGCGGCGGCACGCTGAATCAGGCCAGCCTCGATCTTTTGCCATTCCTTGCGCGAAATGGTGCGCGGGATGATGTCGAGCGGCCAGGCGCGGTCGATCGAACCGTCCTGCTCGTGGTAGACCGTGAACGTTATGCCCATGGCCTTGATGGCGAGTTCGGCGGCCTGCTGGCGCACGGCGATCTCGCCGCCGTCCATTTCCGTCAGATACCGCATCAGCTGGCGTCCGGCTGCACGTGCACCACCGCCAGGGCCCACGAGCTCGTCGTGGAATCCAGGGGAAGGGTATGACGTCCAGTCGGTTTTCATTGTTGGTGGATACGCTCGACCCAAAAATACCAGAGCCAAAAGGCGCCGTTCAAAAAAGTGCGTGGTCGCAGTCTGCACGCATCGCCATGGTGCCGTGGACCTGATTTCCGGCCATATTGGTGCGGCATGGCTAACAGGGCTCCTGTGTAGAATGACCCCGTGTCCATTCACGTCGCACTCAATCACGTCACGCACTATCGCTACGACCGGCTCGTGGCGCTCGGACCACAAGTTGTCCGCCTGCGTCCCGCGCCTCATTGCCGCACGCGCATCCTTTCCTATTCGCTGAAGGTCACGCCCGGCAAGCACTTCGTGAACTGGCAGCAGGACCCGGAGGCTAACTACCTTGCGCGCTTCGTGTTCCCCGAGAAGACCCGCGAGTTGCGCATCGAGGTGGACCTGGTCGCCGAGATGGCGGTGCTCAATCCATTCGATTTTTTCCTCGAGCCCTATGCCGAGACGTTTCCCTTCGGCTACCAGGGCGCGGAGAAGCGCGACCTCGCGCCGTATCTCGTCATGTTCCGCGGTGAGCCGCTGTTCAAGGAATATCTGCGCACCATTCCGCGCGAGCGCAAGCGCACCATCGATTTCCTGGTCGAGCTCAACGCCAGGCTCGCGAACGACATCAAGTACCTGATCCGCATGGAGCCCGGCGTACAGACGCCGGAGCTCACGCTGCTCAAGAAATCCGGATCGTGCCGCGATTCATCGTGGTTGCTGGTGCAGTTGATGCGGCACATGGGCCTCGCGGCGCGTTTCGTGTCCGGGTATCTCATCCAGCTCACCGCCGACATGAAGTCGCTCGACGGTCCGTCCGGGCCCGAGAAGGATTTCACCGATCTGCATGCCTGGTGCGAAGTCTATCTACCCGGCGCCGGCTGGATCGGTCTCGATCCCACGTCGGGGCTGCTGGCAGGCGAGGGCCACATTCCGCTCGCCTGCACACCGGAGCCTGGTGCCGCCGCGCCGGTGACCGGCGCCACCGACAAGGCCGAGGTGGAATTCGAGCACCGCATGGGAGTGGAGCGCGTCTGGGAAGCTCCGCGCGTCACCAAGCCTTACACGGAAGAGCAGTGGACCGAGATCGAGAAGCTCGGCCATTCGATCGACGCACAACTGTTGTCGGGCGATGTTCGCCTCACCATGGGTGGCGAACCCACGTTCGTCTCGGTGGACGATCCGGATGGCGCCGAGTGGAACACCAAGGCGATGGGGCCTGACAAGCGCCGGCTCGCCATCGAGCTCTATGGCCGGCTCAAGAAAAAATATGCGCCGCGGGGCCTGTCGCACTTCGGCCAGGGCAAGTGGTATCCGGGCGAGCAACTGCCGCGCTGGTCGCTCAACTGCTTCTGGCGTCGCGACGGCGAGCCCATTTGGACCAATCCGGCCTTGCTGGACGACGAAAAGGAGAATCGCGGCATCACGGCGGGCGCCGCCGGGTTGTTCCTTGCCGGAGTGGCCGAGCGCCTGGGGTTGGCGCCGGAGCACATTTTCGCGACCTTCGAGGACGCCTTCTACTATCTATGGCGCGAGCGCCAGCTGCCGTCGAACGTCGATCCGTTCCACTCGAAGCTTGAAGACGCACAGGAACGCGCGCGGCTCGCGAAGGTGTTCGAGCAGGGCCTGGATGCCGTGGTTGGGCACGTATTGCCCGTGTCGCGCGATCCCTCGGGCACCCGTTGGCGCACCGGTTCGTGGTTCCTGCGCCGCGATCGTTGTTATCTCGTTCCGGGCGACTCGCCCGTGGGCTACCGCCTGCCGCTCGATTCGATGCCATGGGTGAAGAAGGAAGACTATCCGTACATCAACGAGCCCGACCCGATGGCGCCGCCGTCGCCATTGCCGAAAGCCGCCGACATCCGCCTGCAGTTCGCCGCCGACATTCGCGATGGGCGCGCCGAAGCGGGCGGAAGCGGTGGCGGTGAGGCGGCGGGAGTCACGCGCAAGCCGGCGCGGGCGCGTGCTGGTGTCGTGGCGCCGGAGGCCGCTCCGAGCTTCCTGAAATCTTCTTCCGACATCTCGCGCACCGCGATGTGCGCCGAGCCGCGCAACGGCTCTCTCTACATATTCCTGCCGCCGACCGACACGCTGGAGGAATACCTCGAGCTGGTCGCCGCGGTGGAAGCCACTGCCGCCGACATGAAGACGCCGGTGATCCTCGAAGGCTACGAGCCGCCGAAGGATCCGCGCCTGAACCGCTTCAGCGTCACGCCCGATCCGGGCGTCATCGAAGTGAACATCCACCCGTCGGGCAGCTGGGATGAACTGGTCGATCGCACCACGCACCTGTATGACGCGGCGCGTCAGACCCGGCTAACTACCGAGAAATTCATGGTCGACGGCCGCCACACCGGCACCGGCGGCGGCAACCACTTCGTGCTCGGCGGCGCCACGCCGGCGGACTCGCCGTTCCTGAGGCGGCCCGATCTGTTGCGCAGCCTGCTCGCCTACTGGCACAACCATCCAGCGCTGTCCTATCTGTTCAGCGGGCTCTTCGTCGGCCCCACCTCGCAGGCGCCGCGCATCGACGAGGCGCGCAACGATTCGCTGTACGAGCTGGAGCTCGCGTTCAAACAGCTTCCGCCGGCCGGACAACCGGTCGCGCCTTGGGTGGTCGACCGGCTGTTCCGAAACCTGCTCATCGACTCCACCGGCAACACGCACCGCTCCGAATTCTGCATCGACAAGATGTTCTCCCCCGACGGCAACACCGGCCGGCTGGGGCTGCTCGAGATGCGCGCGTTCGAGATGCCGCCGCACGAGCGCATGAGCCTCACCCAACAGCTCTTGCTGCGGTCGCTGATCGCGCGTTTCTGGCGCGATCCTTACTACCCACCGCGGTTGGCCCGCTGGGGCACCGAGCTGCATGATCGCTTCATGCTGCCGTACTTCATCGAGCGGGATCTCGCCGATGTCATCGCCGAGCAGGCTGCGGCCGGCTTTCCGCTGAAGGAAGAATGGTTCGCGCCGCACTTCGAATTCCGCTTTCCGAAGTACGGAGAGTTCGCGACGCTCGGAGCGGAAGTCGAACTGCGCCAGGCCCTGGAGCCCTGGCATGTCATGGGCGAGGAGGGCGCGGCCGGTGGCGCCGTGCGCTACGTCGATTCGTCGGTCGAACGTCTGCAGGTCAAGGTAACGGGCCTCGCGCCGGATCGCTTCACTCTCGCCTGCAACGGACAACGAATCCCGTTGCGACCCACCGGCACCGTGGGCGAGTTCGTGGCCGGCGTGCGCTATAAGGCCTGGGCGCCGCCTTCGGCGCTCCATCCGCTAATCCCGGCGCACTCACCGCTGATCTTCGATCTGGTCGACACGTGGATGAATCGCTCGATGGGAGGTGCGCAGTACCACGTGGCGCACCCGGGTGGCCTCAGCTACGAAACCTTCCCGGTGAACGCGTTCGAGTCGGAAGCTCGCCGCCTCGCGCGATTTGTCAGAATGGGCCATACACCGCAGCGCCTCACACCTGCCAGCGAAACCCCCAACATCGAATTCCCGTTCACGCTCGATCTGCGTAAAGTCTGATGGGTGGATGCAGCTAACGATATGCGCGCCGTACTCGAGCCCGCGGTCCTTCAACGATACGACGAGCTGAACGATGCGCAGGGCGCGATGCGCGCGCATTGGCGTCCGCTCATCGACCGGCTGCGCGCCGACGATTCGCCCGATGCGGTCCGCCGCTCGCTCGAACTCACGCGCCGGCTGGTGGTGGAAAACGGCGTCACCTATAACGTCTACGCCGATCCGCAGGGCGCCGATCGCCCCTGGGCGCTGGACCCGCTGCCTTTCGTGCTGCCGGCCGCCGAATGGCAGGCCATCGAGGCCGGGGTTGCGCAGCGTGCCCGCCTGCTGAACTCCTTGTTAGCCGATCTCTACGGGCCGCAGCGGCTGCTCGCCGAGGGTCACATTCCGGCCGAGCTGCCGTTCGGACACCCTAACTACCTTTGGCCCTGTCACGATCTGAAGCCGGCCGACGGTACCTGGCTGCACGTTTACGCCGCCGACCTGGCGCGGGCGCCGGATGGCCGCTGGTGGCTGCTCGCGGATCGGACCCAAGCGCCTTCGGGCGCGGGCTACGCGCTCGAGAATCGGGAAATCCTCGAGCAGGTGCACCCGGAAGCGATCCCCGACATGGCGGTGCGCCGGGTGCGCGGATTCTTCGGTGCCCTTCGCGAAAGAATGCTCGATGCCGCCGGCGACGAATCGCCGCTCGCGGTCATCCTCACTCCTGGTCCCTACAACGAAACGTATTTCGAGCACGCTTATCTCGCGCGCCAACTCGGCATGCCGCTGGTGGAAGGAAGCGACCTCACGGTGCGCGGCGACACGGTGTTCCTCAAGACGCTGGGTGGACTGCGCCGCGTGCACTCCATCCTGCGCCGGCTCGACGACGACTACTGCGATCCGCTCGAGCTGCGCGGCGACTCGGCGCTCGGCGTGCCTGGCCTCATCGGCGCGCTGCGTGCCGGCCGCGTCATGGTTTCCAATGCTCTGGGCACGGGCGTGCTCGAGTCGGCGGCCTGGCTCGGGTTCCTGCCGCCGATCGCCGAGCGGCTCATCGGCGAAAAGCTGGTGCTGCCGGAGATCGCCACCTGGTGGTTGGGCGAGAAGCCGGCGCTCGAATACGTGCTAGCCAATCTCGACCGGCTGGTCATCAAGCCCACCTACCCGAATCAGCGCTTCGAGCCGATGTTCGGCCGCGAGTTCGTCGGCAAGGCACGCGATCTGCTCATCGAGCGCCTGCGCAATCGGCCCTACGCCTACGTCGCGCAGGAGCACGTGCGGCTGTCGCAGGCGCCGGTGTGGAAATCCGCGGCCACGCCAGAGTTGAGCGTGCGCGCGTTGACGATCCGCGTGTACGCGGTGGTCACCCCCGATGGCGTGCGCGTGATGCCCGGTGGCCTCGCACGAGTGGCCAACGAAGCGGCGGCTGACGTCGTGTCCGCGCAGCGCGGCGGTGGCGCCAAGGACATCTGGGTGCTCAGCGAGTCCCCGCACGAAGAAACGCTCACCACCGTGCAGTCCGGAAAATGGGCCAATCTCCAGCGCCAGGATTACATCCCTTCGCGGCTGGTCGAGAATCTCTACTGGCTCGGCCGGTATACGGTGCGCTGTGAAAACACCGCGCGATTGCTGCTGCGTACACTGGCGTCGCGCGCCGACGCGCGCGTCTTCGCGCACTCGCGGCAGATCTGCCGCGATCTTGGCGTGGTCGCGGCGGACGGCGAGGTCTTCGACGCACTGCGGGTTCGCGATTCACAAGGACTACAGGGCGACGTCAAGCACGTCGCCTGGTGCGCCTCGCAGGTGCGCAACCGGCTGTCGGCGCGGTACTGGCGTGGCGTCGTGGGACTGCAGCGCCAGATGCAGGAAGCGATGGCCACGAGCGGCAGCAGCCGGGAGGTCTACGAGCGCGTGTTGCTGTCGCTTGCGGCGCTCACCGGATTTTCCGAAGAAGACATGATGCACGACGAAGGCTGGCGGGTGATGCGGCTGGGCCGGCGCATCGAGCGCATGCAGTTCGTGGCGAACGTCCTCGTACGGCAACTCGAGAGCGCGCATTGCACGCGGCCCGAGGCCGTGGAATGGCTGCTCGACGTCTGCGACAGCACGTCTATCTACCGCGCGCGCTATCTGGGCACGCCGCGACTGTCGCAGATGCTCAACCTGCTGCTGTACGACGACGGGCATCCGATGGCGCTGGCGTTTCACCGCCGCTCCATCGATCGCGATCTCGACGATCTGGCACGGTCGCTCGGCGGTGAGCGCGAACGCGGCGTGCCCGACGTGCCGTTGCTGCCCCAGGGTTCGGCGGAATTGCTGGACGCGCCGGGTGATCGCGGCGATGAAGCGCGGGCCGCGCTCGCGGCGGAGCTCGCCGGACTCTCGGCGCGCACCGCGGATCTATCCGACCGGCTGTCGCGGCGATATTTCGCGCTCATCGAATCCGACGCTCACGCGCTGGCCACATGAGCAAACGATACCGGGTCCGCCACGAGACTACCTACGAGTACGCGGCCGACGTCGTTCACTCCCATCACCTGCTGCACCTCGTGCCGCGGCCGGCGCCATATCAGCAGTGCCTCGAACACGAGATCGAAATCGATCCGCCCTCGCACCGGCGCGTGAATGAGCTCGACGCCTTCGGCAATCCGATGATCCGCATCGAGCTGGCGCAGCCACATCGCGAGCTAAAGGTGGTATCGCAAATGCAGATCGAGGTCTACGCGCGCCCGACGGTACCGCTCGACTCCAGCGAATCGTGGGAGCAGACGCGAGGTTCGTTTGCTTTTCGCGGTGCCTGGCCGTCGCGCGACCAGCTCGACGCAGCGCGGTTCCGGCACGAATCCCCACACGTACGCCTGAAGCAGGCATTCACGGATTACTCCGCGGTGTGTTTCCCGGAGGGGCGGGCGGTCCTCGCCTGCGCGGAAGCCTTGAGCACCAAACTGCACAAGGACATCGAATACGTGCCGGGCGTCACCACCGTGAGCACCTCACCGACCGAGGTGCTCGAGACGCGTCATGGCGTCTGCCAGGATTACGCGCACCTGATGATTTCCTGCCTGCGTTCGCGCGGCTTGCCGGCGCGATACGTGAGCGGCTACCTGCGCACCAACGCCACCCAGACCGACAGTACCGAGAAGTTAGTCGGCGACGCCGCTTCGCACGCCTGGGTCGCGGTGTGGAGTCCGCCCTACGGCTGGATCGAATTCGATCCTACCAATGGCTGTTTTGCCGGGACCGACCACATCGCTGTTGCCTGGGGCCGTGACTTCGGCGATGTCTCGCCGCTACGCGGCGTGATCCTGGGCGGTGCCGATCACAAGTTGTCGGTGACGGTCCTGGTCGAGCCGATGACCTCGCGCAACCTAGCGACATCCGCCGACCGTACGTAGCGCAGGATGTTCAGCCACATCGGGTGGTGGTCCGTCAGCGCCATTCAGAAGTTCTCCGGAAATCGCGCCATCCTCGCCGAATACAGGGCCTTGATTTTCGGCAGGTCGGCGTTCACGTCCCCGGTGGGAAAGAACGGCGGCAGGATCATGACCAGGCGCTCCGGATAATTGAGCGCCACGGGAACAATGGGGACCTTCGCTTCAGTCGCGATGTAGTAGAACCCAAGCTTCCATTCCTTCACCTTGCCGCGCGTGCCTTCGGGCGTGACCGTGATCGACATGCGTTCGCGTCGCGCGAATTCGGCGACGCACAGACGCACGACATTGCTGCCGCGCGAGCGGTCGATGGATATGCCCCCGAAGCGGCGCGCCAGGATTCCGAGCGGCCAGAAGAACACCGTGTGCTTGGCCAGCCAGCTGTTGTCGAGCCGCAGAACCAGGTACGCGCAAAAGCCATGGAAGAAGTCCCAGTTGGACGTGTGCGGCGCCACGATCAACAGGTACTTGGGAACGTCCGGAATATTACCGGCGATGCGCCAGCCGGAAATCCGCATGAGCAGGATGCCCAGGTAGCGGCGCCAGCGCGCCCGGACCTGCGGGGCGTGCGGTGGAAGCTTGGGGAAACCCGGTTCGGGAAGGCGCGGGGAAGACGCGGAAGGGTCAGCTGAATTCACCGCGCGATGGTAGCCGATCGCGCGCCCACGGCGCCAAGGGCCAGACCCGCGGTTCCCGAATTGGCGGTCGAGAGGCGGACACCGTTCCCCGCTAGAGGGGGGATGGGGGAACCGGTGTCCGCGCCTCGCCGTGTTCGAGAGTGCGGTCGATAGTTAGCTCCTGGGCTGGTCGCTCAGCTCTTCAGCGGGATTGACTTGAACGAAACGATTTCACCGGCCGGCGTTGCCTTGCACGAGGCCTTGGCCAGCAGCTCTCGGGTCTTGGCGTGACGCGCGTACACCGTGAAGGCGTTCGGGTCGGTGAGGTCCGAGAGGAAAACGGCCGGCGCCTTGACCGTGTACGCGGGCAGCGTAGCCGTGTTGGCGAGCGTCTGGATCAGCGCCTTGCTGCACGCGGCCAGCGCCGGTGTCACGGCGGCAGTGCCGGCATTGCCGTAGGCGGCGAAGCTGATCATGGCCGCGGCCACCAGGTACTTTGAGGTTCGACGAATCATGTTGCACTCCTAACAATAGTTGAAATCCACGATTGTCAAACTACTGGCTCAGGCCTGCGCCAGCAAACGAGAAGATTGCAGGGCAGCATCAGTTTTCCTCATCGGCGCGGTGAGCTCCATGAGCCAGGCGCACAGCGCGCGAATGTCGTCACGGTTCTCGTCTTCGGTGCGTACCAGCAGTGTGTATTCCTCCTGGGTCACGAGCTCGTCATCGAACACGCGTATCAGGCGACCGCTGTCGAACTTGCGACGCGAGAGCTCGGCGGGCAGGAGCGCGATGCCGATGCTCTTCTCGGCGGCGCGCGTGGCCGCCGACATCGAGTCGATGCGCACGATCTGCGCGGGCTGCAACGCTTTCATGCCGACCGTGGTCGCCCAGCGATCCCAGTCGTCGCGGCGCGCCTCGTGCACCAGCAAGGTGTGCGAGTTCAGATCCTCGTAGCGTCGCACGGGGCGCTCCAGGAAAAGTTCGGGCGAACACGCCGGCACCATGGTCTGCGCGAACAGCGGGTGCGCGATCAGCGAGTTGTTCCAGGGACCGGAACCGACGACCACCGAGATGTCGGCTTCCGCCGCGTGGGTGCGGCCATGCGCACCCTGCGTCTCGATGCGCAGATCGATGCCGTCGTTGCGCTTCGAGAATTCCGACAGGCGCGGCAGCAGCATCTCGTTGGCGAAATATGCCGGCACGTGCAGTCGAACGCTGCTGCGGCCATAACGCGCGCGCAGTTGTTCGGTGACAGAATCCAGCCGCATGAACAGATCGTCTATCTGCTCGAGATATCGCGAACCGGCGTCGGTGAGCGCGAGAGCCCGTGCACTACGTGAAAACAGCGGCAGGCCGAGCTGCGTTTCCAACGTCTTGATCTGGTGGCTCACCGCCGACGGCGTGATGCAAAGCTCATCGGCCGCGACCGCGAAGCTCGAATGTTTGGCGGCGATCTGAAAGGTCTTGATGGCCTTCAGTGAAGGGGTACGCATTCCATTGGATCACCCGAGGACTCAGCGAAAAAGCTGCGATGCCCGGAGTAAAGCAAGCTGCGTGCCATGGGCGGAAATGACGTAAGTGCATGTTCTTATTCGATCGGCACCTTTGACGTGCTGTCAGATTGTTCGTCATTGGCGCGCGTTTCGCCGCATTGCACCGGCGACGGGTGAAGGTTTCATGACACCGGTGCCAACCCCCTGTCTTTTTCTTAATTTGGCCGCCATCGGTGGCTCACGGGCGTGAATCCACACTCTCCGGCGCTGCAATCGGCAGCAACTCTTCCGGACACGCCCATGAAATTGCTATCGACCCTGACCATCGCCGCCCTCATGACCGGCGGCAGCGCCTTTGCGGCCACCACGCCAACCGCCACGCCCGCCGCGGCCGCGACTCCCGCGGTCAAGCACGAGGGCGGCATGCACTGCGAGAAGCAGGCACGCGAGAAGAAGCTGACGGGTGACGAGGAGAAGAAGTTCGTCAAGGAATGCAAGGAAGACAAGAAGGCCAACTAACTAGCTACGCGAGTTTCAATGCTGCGCCCGGCGCGGAGAGCCCCGTTACCCCATCGGGATGGCGCCTCAAGAGACCTGTGCGGCGCCATCCGGCGCTTCGCGCCGGGCCGTGGCAGGAAATTCGCAATGCACGAGGAGTCCAGGCAGGTTGTCGTCGAGCATGAGGTGCGCGCGATGCAGGCGCGCCACCGCCGCCGCCAGGCTCAAACCAAGACCGCTGCCGCTGGCGGTTGCCGCGGCATTGCCAACGCGTACGAACGGACGCAGCGCCGCAGCGCGTTCCGCGGCGGAAATGCCCGGCCCGTCGTCGGCGACGCGCAGTTCGACTCCAACTTTTGTATTGCGCACGCCGACACGTACGTGACCGCCCGCGGGTACGTACTTCAGTGCGTTTTCCAGCAGATTGGTGATGAGCTGGGCCAGCAGCTGGCGATTGCCGACGAGCGGCGCCGCTTCGGGCGCGTCGAGCGCAACGTTGAGCCCGGCGGCGCGCATTCCCGGCGCATACAGCTCGACCATGTTGCCGGCGAGCGCGGCCAGGTCCACGTGATCGCCGTGCGTGGTCACTCCGCCCGCCTCGGTGCGCGCGATCTGCAGCAGTGTTGCCAGCGTGCGCTGCACGCGGTCGAGTTCCTCGAGCGCCGGCCCGACCAGTTCGTAGGCTTCCTTCGGCAGCCCGGAACGCAGCTGGGCTTCTTCCAGGCGGACGCGCAGGCGATACAGCGGCGTGCGCAAGTCGTGCGCGATGCTGTCGAATGCCGTGCGCAGCGTGCCGGTCTGCTGCTCGATGCGATCGAGCATGGCGTTGACCGCCACCGCCAGCGCGTCGAACTCATCGCGTGAGCCATCGAGCGCCAGCCGCTGCGTGAGATCGCCCTGCATGATGGTTTCGCAGGTGGTGGCATAGGCGCGCACGCGCCGCGCAGTGCGGCGCGCGTAGGCCGCGCCTAACAACCACACGCACAACGCGGTCAGCGCGATGCCCCAGCCGGTGGCCAGGCCGAACCGGCGCAACACATTCATACGCTCGCTGGTGTCGGCGCCCACCAGCAGCCAGTAACCGTTGACCAGGTGTTCGACGCGAGCCTCGACCGGATGGCGCACCGACTCGCCGCGTTCGTGCGCGACAATGTCGAATTGCACCTTCGCCGACTCGGGCGGAGTCCCGTGCGTCGCGATCTCGGGCCACGCGGTGAGGTTGCCGGCCACCGGGTGAAAGTGCTGGTCGGCGAGCAGGAACACCGCGCCGGTGCGGCCCCAGCTATCGGCGCGCAGGCGCAGCGTGGCGGCCACCTGCGCCACGCCGCCGAGGCGCAGATCGTCGGCGAGATCGTCGACCTCGGCGCGCACCACCGCGGAGATCTCGCGCTCGAGCGCAGTGCGCGTCAGTAGATAGACCGAGAGCAGCAGGACGCTGGTGAACACCGTAACGAGCGCGGCGTACAGCAGCGCCAGGCGCGCCGACGACAGGCGCATGGCCGCGCCTTTGAGCGGCGCGTCAACCGCCATCGCGCAGTACGTAGCCCGCGCCGCGCACCGTGTGCAGCAGCGGGCGCTCGAAACCCTTGTCGATGGCCGCGCGCAGCCGGCTGATGTGGACGTCGATGACGTTGGTCTGCGGATCGAAGTGCAGGTCCCAGACCGCTTCGAGCAGCATGGTGCGGGTCACAACCTGGCCGGCACGCCGCGCGAGGAATTCGAGCAGCTGGAATTCCTTGGACGTGACGTCGATCGGCGTGCCGGCGCGCGTGACCTTCCGCCCCAGCAGGTCGAGCTCGAGATCGGCGATGCGGATGCGCGTGGTGACCTCGGGAAGGTTGCCGCGCCGAAGCAGCGCTTCGATGCGCGCCAGCAGTTCGTCGAACGCGAAAGGCTTGGCCAGATAGTCGTCGCCACCGGCGCGCAGGCCTTCGATGCGATCGTCCACCGAACCGAGCGCCGACAGCACCAGCACCGGCGTGTGCTTGCCGTTCTTGCGCAGCATGGAGACGATGGACAGGCCGTCGAAATGCGGCAGCTGGCGGTCGGCGATGATGAGGTCGTAGGTGCCTTCCGTCGCGCGAAACAGGCCTTCGCGCCCGTCGGCGGCGATGTCGACCACGTAGCCGCTCTCGCGCAGTCCCTTCGCCAGGAACCGGGCGGCTTCAGTGTCGTCCTCGATCAGCAGCAGGTGCATCAGGGTCGGAAAGTTAGCACGGAGCCGCGCCGCGCCGCGCTTACGATTACTTAAGGAACGAGCTAGCGGATCTGGGTCATCGCGCGCAGCAACGCACTGCCATCGGCCGGCGGCAGGGACATGATGCGCTCGTACACGGCGATGGTGATGGTGCAGACCTTGGCGCGGTCGACGCGCGGATCTTCGGCGTGCGAGATCATCTGCGCATCTGCGCCGTATTGTTCATAGGTGCCATTGATGACGCTGGCTAGATTGTCTTTGACCGCTTCGGCCGCCGGCAACGGCGTCGGGCTCTCGGCGGCGCTGCGAATGACTTCGCCCATGAGGTCGAGCGTGTGGGCCTGGGCGGCGGAGTCGAGGTACTTGGCGATGTCCGGCGGGCCCGAGACCTGCGGAAACCAGTAGCGGAAACAGGCGTCGCCCGGTTCCTTCTGCAGCCGCCTGGCGGTGGCAATCATGTCTTTCATGAGCGCGATCACCGAATCCTGCGAAGCGTGCGCCAGATTGCGCGTGGCCGTGAGGCTGATCTCGGCGTTGGCGAGATTGACGAAATTCTCGCGGCGCGTTTCATCGCGCGCGTACACCTTGTACTCGGAAACCAGATTTTCATAGACCGCCGGCTCGTGCGCCTTGAGCACGCGGTATACCGACTGTTTGAGGAGCGCGGACTCGGCGCTGTAGCCGTCATACCAGAAGGACCCGATCGCGCCGGCGACGATGATGACCAGGATGATGACTATCCATTTCAAGCGCGCGCCGCTCCCGATGCCAGCAGGGTGAGCGCCCGGCGAATCGCCGCGGCATGCTCCGAGTCGAGAATACCCTGTTCGGTGATCCCGGTGCTGCGCAGTGGCAAAGCCAGGCAGGCGTCGGTCATGAGCCGGGCCGACATGGTAGTTAGGGTTTCTCGCAGGCTGGCGTCGGCGTGCACCGAGCGGGGCGAGGCGTTGAAGATCGCGACTGGCCGGTCGACGAACGGCGGAAAGCTCACCAGCCAGTCGAGCGCGTTCTTGATGACGGCGGTGACGCCATGAGCATATTCGGGGCTGGCGATGAGCAGCGCGTCGGCCGCACACAGGGCATCGTGCAGGCGCCGCACCGGCGCCGGCAGGTCGGCTTCGAGGTCCGGATTGAACAATGGCAGCCCGGCCATGTCGCCGAAGATTTCAACGGTGACGCCCGCGGGTGCGAGACATGCCGTGGCGCGCAAGAGCGCGGCATTCATCGAGGCTTTGCGCAGGCTGCCGCACAGCGCGAGGATCCTGGTGGTGGCGGGGGTCACGGGGCGGCAGCCTAGCAGCCGCCGCCCCGGGACACATGCCTGCTGTCTACTGCAGCCGCACGGTCAGCGCCTTGATCACCGTGCCGGCGGAGCCTAACAAGCCGATCGAGGTCAGCGCGCCGTTGCCCAGATTCACGCGGTACAGCGACGACTGCGAGCTGCCGCTCGGCTGCAGTGCCGCGATGGGCAGACCATTCTCGCCGCCGGCGATGTCGAAGCCGCCTTCGAGCGCGAACGCGGTTCCCGCGTTGAAGGCGCCGACCGTGGTCAGCGCGCCGCTGATCGAGGTCTGGCGCACCAGCGTGCCCGCCGCGACGTCCAGCGCGTAGTGCGTGGTCGATGTCGCGCCCGCGTAGTTGTTCGAGAACGCGGTCCCGACCACCTGCGGCGTACCCGGATTCAGATTGCCGTCGGTGATCACCGTGCCCGTGTCCACATTCACGCGCAGATTCTGGCCGGTGTCGCCCTGGACCCGCAGCTGGCCATCCATTGGACTGAAGTCCACACCGAAGCGCGTGCCGGACAAGGCCGTGAACGCCGCGGTGGTGTCGAGCGGATCGGCGGCGAGTGTCACCGCACCGCTCGCGGCGCCGGTGGCGGCGTCGATCGTGTACACGTGGCCGCCATCGGTAAGCGCATAGAGCACGCCGTTCGACGGGCGAATGTCCAGACCGACGATGGCCTCGCTGCCGGACAGGCCGGTGATCGCCTTGTCGCTGTCGAAGGTTCCGGGCGTCAGCGGCTTGAAGCTGACGAGGTGATTGTCCGCGGTAAGCGCGAACACCGTCGCCACCGGCAGGTGTGCGTAAGCCAGGCCACGGACCTTTTCGCCGCCGCCCACGGCATTGACGCGGGTTGCGGCGCCGGTGGTCAGATCGATGGTGAACAGTTCAGAAGTGGCCGCGCCGCCGATGTTGAGCGCCGCCAGTCCCTGGTTGTTAGTGCCAAAGATGTCGAAGCCCGCCGCCGCCGACACATCGCCGACGCCGAGCGCGCCCACCGTCTGCAGGTCACCGTTGATGGCGTTGCCCGATGGCCGTCCCAGCACCTGCAGGCCGTCGCCCGCTGAATCGATGGTGTAGAAGAACGCGGTGCCCGCGCCAACGAAGCTGTTGCTGTAAGCGCCTTCGGCAATCACCGGGCCCACCGGATTCACGGCGACGTCGGTGGTGGTGACACCGTTGTCGACGTCGGCGCGGAAGTTCTGCCCCATGTCGCTGACTACTCGCAACACGTCGTTGCCGGGATTGAAGTCGACACCGAACTCGTTGCCGACCAGTCCCGCGTAGGGCGTCGTGACGTCGCCGATCGCGGCCACCAGCGTGGACTTCAGCGTCAACGAGCCGCTCGTGGTGTCGACGGTGTACAGCCGCCCGGTGCTGCCGAGCGCGTAAAGCGCGGAGTCGGCGGGCCGCACGTCGATGCCGACGATGTTTTCGCCGCCTTGCTGCCCGGTGAGCGTGGCGCTGGTGCACACTTTCTGCGGCTGCGCCGCGTTGAACGACACCAGCTTGTTGGTCTCGGTGAGCGCGAACACATCGCCGGCGGCTTGCGTTGGCGCGGTCGTCGGCGCGGCGATGGCGGTATCGCGCACCAGCTCGTCGGTGTCGAGCCGCGTGACCGCACCGGCGGAGGTCGCCGCACCGCTCGCGAGATCGATCTGGTAGGAAGTCGGCACGCCGCTGACCACCAGCACCGCGTAGCCGTTGTTCGTGCCATCGGCCGCGGTCGCGATCTCGAAGTCGCCGACCGCCGTGGTGTCCACTCCGAGAGCCCCAACTACCGTGACCGCGCCGCCGTTGGGGTCGGTGGTGGTCAGCAGCTGATCGGTGGTGGCGTCGATGTAATAGAGCGTGGTGCGGCAGGCGGCCGCGAATGCGTTGGAATACGCCGCGCCGTTGATTCCGGCGCGCGTGGTTCCGCCGCTCGTGAGCGCCGTATTCGTGACGGTCGCGCCGCTGTCGGCGTCGACAGTCAGGTTCTGGCCTGTGTCGCTGACCACGCGCAAGCGGTCCGTGACCGGATCGAAGTCGATGCCGAATTCCGCGCCGCTCAATGCGGTGAAGGCGTCCGTGGTGTCGCCTGCGTCTGCGGCGAGCGTTGACTTGAGCGTGGCTACACCGGTGGTGGCGTTGATGATGTAGAGCTTTCCACTGCTCCCGAGTGCGTACAGCTCGCCAGGTGTCGCGCCACCCGCTCGAGTGTCGATACCGACCACGGTTTCGCCGGCGGCAAGGCCGGTGATCGCTATGGCGGTGTCGAGTGCCGGATCGGCGCGATCGAACGTGACGAGGCGGCCAGTACTGGTCACACCGAAGGTGTCGCCGGAAGTCACGCCGGCACCAGGAGCGGGAACCGGGGCCGGGGCCGGGGCCGGGGCGGGCGCGGGCGCGGGCGCGGGCGCGGGCGCCGGTGCGGGCGCGGGTGCGGGTGCGGGAGGCGGCGCATTTCCGCCGGCCCCTCCGCCACCTCCACCGCCGCCGCAACCTGTCATCGCCGCAAGAATGAGACCAGCCGAGAGTAGGTCGCGGCCAACGCGATTCGTAGTCATAAATTCCCTCTGTCTGTGCGAAGTGAGTCCGTTCGCCGGAAGACTACGAGCAAGACTCGTCGGCTAATGCAGACAGGAATCCCGAGGCGAGCGCGAAAACATTTCCGTGCATCGTCAGCACGGGACTACGTAGTAGTTAGGAAGCGTGCCTGCCGTCGGACACGCCCGGCGGCGCGCGCAACCTGGTGGCGTGAATCCGTATCTTTCGCGCGCCGCTTTCGGTCAGGCGGGGCCGCGCAAGATCGATTTCGACTGATTCCTGGCAAACCAGGAGTCACCTCTGTATATTCGCGCCCGCTTATCCAGGGTCGCGCGGTCATCGCCCCCTAAAGCACGCAAGTCGACTCTTTGACGATTCGCAAAAACTCTCTCGCTAATGACCGCTTCAGACGCCAATGGCGTTTTGAACTGCGAGTCTCTTCAGCATTTCCAAGGTATTCATTTAAATGTCATTCGAAACTCTCGGGCTCAAGCCCGAGTTGCTCCGTGCCGTGGCCGACAAGGGCTATACGGTTCCCACTCCCATTCAACTTCAGGCCATTCCGGCCGTGCTCGCCGGCGGCGACGTGCTCGCGGGCGCGCAAACCGGCACCGGTAAGACTGCCGGCTTCACTCTGCCGCTGCTGCAGAAGCTCGGCGCCCGCGGCGGACGCAATCCGCGCGCGCTGGTGCTGACGCCGACGCGCGAACTCGCCGCGCAGGTCGCGCAGAGCATCATGGACTACGGCAAGTACGGCGACCTGCGCACCCAGGTGATCTTCGGGGGTGTGTCCGAGAAGCCGCAGATCGACAAGGCCCGCCACGGCTGCGACATTCTCGTCGCCACTCCGGGCCGCTTGCTGGACCTGTGCGAGCAGCGGGCGGTGTCGCTCGCCGAAGTCCAGATCTTCATTCTCGATGAAGCGGACCGCATGCTCGACATGGGTTTCATCCGCGACATCAAGCGCATCCTCAAGATGTTGCCGCAGCAGCGTCAGAACCTCATGTTCTCGGCCACCTACTCGGACGATATCCGGCAGCTCGCGGGCGGGTTCCTGCGCAAACCGACTTTCCTGCAGGTCACGCCCAGCAATGCGACCGCCGACAAGGTCGAGCAGAGTGCCTATCGCGTTCCCAAGGATCACAAGCGTCACCTGCTGGCCCACCTCATCATCGAGGGCAACTGGCACCAGGTGCTGATCTTCACGCGCACCAAGCATGGCGCCAACCGGCTCACGCAGCAGCTCGAGCGCTGCGGCATCAACGCCATGGCCATACACGGCAACAAGAGCCAGAACGCGCGCATCAAGGCGCTGCAGGACTTCAAGGAAAACCGCATTACGGCGTTGGTCGCCACCGAAGTCGCGGCGCGCGGTCTCGATATCAAGGAGCTGCCGCATGTCGTGAACTACGAGCTGCCGAACGTGCCCGAGGATTACGTGCACCGTATCGGCCGCACCGCGCGCGCGGGTTCGACCGGCGCCGCGATCTCGCTGGTGTCGCCGGATGAGCTCAGCTATCTGCGCGACATCGAGAAGCTGCTCAAGCGAAAAATCGATTTCGTCGAGCCGCCGAAGTTCGAGATCAAAGAGGGCACCCATACCCCGCAGAACGGGACTGCCGAACACCAGCCGCACCAGGATCCGCGGCGCCGTCCCGAGCACCGCCGAAGTGGCGGGGGCGGAGGCGGAGGCGGCCGAGGTCGGCCTAACAACCACGGCGGCGGTGGCGGAAATCATCGCGCTGGCGACCGCGGCGCTGGCCGCGCCGATCATGGCGCGTACATGCAGGCCGACGCGCCGCGCGCCGACGGGCAGCCGTCCGCTGCGCCGCGCGGCGACGCGCAGCCGCAAACGCGCCCCGAGGGCAGCCATGGCGGCGGTCATCACGGTGGTGGTGGTCGGGGCCGCGGGCCTAGCGGTGGCAGCGGCGGTGGCGGCGCCCGTCACAAAAGTGGCAGCGGTGGTTCACGCGGCGGTGGTAACCGCGGTGGTTTCGCTCGCGGTGCCCGTTCGAGCGGCGGTAGCGGTGGACGCGGCAACGGCGGCTCGCAGGGCGGCGGCCAGTCCGGCAGCGGTAATTCCGGCGGCGGCTTTTCGCGTATTACTTGAATCCGGCGCGCGGCTTCGCCTTCCTCGGCGGACAACGGCAGGCGCACGTAGAACGTCGTGCCTTTGCCGATCTCGGTGACGAAATCCAGCGCGCTGCCGTGACTCTTGATCACGTTGTGCGCGATAGATAGACCCTGGCCGGTTGCCAAAAAAATCCGCGCGACCCGTTCGGGAGTCGCGCGGATTCGATCACTCCGGCGGTCGATTATTGCCGCGGAGTTTCGGTATCGGCAGGCGCAGGCTCACTCGACTGCGGTGCTACCGGATCGGTGGACGGATCAGGCAATGACTGTGGTGCCGGGCTGGTCGAACCCTTCTGGCGGTTCTTCCATTCGCTCTTGTCGACATAACCGTCGCCATTGGCGTCCGCGCTCGAGAACACGAGATTCGTGTCCGCACTCGCTTCCGCCTGGGAAATCTTTCCGTCGCGATTGGTGTCGAGCTTGTCGAAGCTGGGCTCCATGGTGCCCGCCTTGTCCTTGGCGTACTGGCCTTCGGCGGCCACCGCCATGCCGAGCGGCAGCAGCGCCGCGGCGCTCAGCGCAATCAGTGTCTTCGATGTCTTCATGATGTCTCCTTGAGCTCGATGGAAGAGTTGAGCGGCGGCGACGCCCGAAGGGTTTTCGGCGTCGCGCCACGCTGGAGAGTTTGCAATCCACGTGCCAACCCTAAATCCAGCAACGCAACGCGTGCATGGGCAATAGCGGGATGGGCGGGTCGCCGTGACCCGACAATCGGATCAGCGGGCGACGGCGATCCGCGACACCGCGCGTCGGTCTAACTAGAAACAATCACTTGCGGGTCGGGGTCCGAAGACGTCGGACAAATGCCGACACGAATATGGGCAATGCTCAGAAAAGAAACGACTGCGCGGCGATCACGGTGGCGTTGTACACCGCGTGTACCAGCATCGGTGCGAGCAGGCTGCGAGTGCGTTCGTATACCAGCGCGGCGCACACGCCCATGGCGAACACCGGCACGATGGAGAAGACCGGATGCACGATGGCAAACACCGCGGCACTGGCGAGAACCGCCGGCCAAACGCCAAAACTGCGGCGCAGGCCGCCGAAGATCAGTCCACGGAAAATGAATTCTTCGAAGATGGGCGCGGCGATCACGGCCAACGGCACCATCCACAGGCCGAGCGACGCGTACGAGCTGCCGTCCCGTTTGGCGCTCTCCAGCATTGCGGTCGCGTCGAGTGCAAACAGATAGATCAGCGCAATCGCGGCGGCGACCAGGCCGCCGCCGACGCCCAGCATGGGACGGTTGCTGTCGCCGAGCACACGCGGCACACCCGTCGTGTTCGCCTTCGCGTAGACCGAGCGCATGAGCGCGTAGGTGACCGCGCCGGCGATCGAGAAGGCGATGAGCACCGCACCGCCGGTGACACGTCCGCGGCCGATGATCACCGCGGCGGCCACCGCCTGCGCGACGAAAAACACCATGACCGCGATCAATCCGTCGGAGGTCGAGACGCGCGGTGGTGGTGAGGCGTCCGGGTCGAGCAGGTAGCCGAGCTGATCCCGGGCCTTCTGCCAGAGCGCGAAGGCCAGCAGCAGCGTCAGCACCAGGAAGATGAGCCGCTGTCCAGGATTGGGTGCGACGATGGCATACACGTAGAGCGCGGCCAGCGACATGTAGAGATACACGTAGGCGGGCTTTACCTTCTGATTCTGTTGTTGCTCGAGCGGGTTGCTGCCGAATACGCCGAGCGCCACCGCGATGAACGCGTAGATGGGGATGCCGAGGATGGCGACCAGCATCGCGCCCACGAATTTCCAGCCGATCGTTGGCGCAATCACGGCGCCGATGCCGAACAGCACCAGTGGATAGGCGAGCGTGATGACGCCCCAGAGTTTCGCCTTGTCCTTGAGTACGTCTTCGATGGAACGCGGAAACGTGTACAGCAGCCACAGGGCGTGCCCTTCGGTGTTCAACGTCTGGAATGCCGACATGCTGAGTGAATAGGCGGCCAGGCCGAAGGCTACCGAGGCCAGCACATTCGGATCGCGCCACATCGTGGTGGCGACTCCCGACGAGCCGAGCAGCAGCTGGCCACCGACGATGAGCAGCGGCAGGACCAGGCTCTGCACGAGAAAATTGCGGTCGCGCGACAGCAGCGTGAGTTCACGCCGCTGCACGGGGCTGAGCGGAATTGCGCTCCGGGAATACGCCTGCGGCGCGATCGCCTGCCGCGGTTCGCGCGCGGCTTCGCGGGCGCCACCGGCCACCACGCCGTGGCGCAGCTGGTGGCGCAGCAACCGCACACCAAGCCACATGATGATGCCCACCTGCGCGAGTAGTTCGATCGAGAGGATCGCCGCGTCGGCGAAAGTGCGTTCGTTGATGGCCCGCACCGTGAGCCCCATGGGGGTATACGCGAGCCAGTCCGGCATCGAACCGGCGACCTTCAGCATGAAGTACGCCTTGCCCTTCATGCCGAACGAAAACGACAGGTACATGACGATGATCGACAGTACTGAAATGACGGCGTGCAGATTGCGCAGCTGACCGGGGCGCATGACCAGCCGCAGGCCGGTGTCGATCAGCGTGCGTGCCAGCGCCGCGAGCAGCAGCAGCGGCCACGCAGCCAACGCGCCCACCAACGGAGCCATCCAGCGAAATCCCGAGAACCAGGCGATGACCGTGCATACCGTCAGCAGCGCCAGCACGCCGGACGGATTCACCACGCTGCGCTCGAAGATGCGCGCCCACAGCAAGGTGTCGGAACGGATCGGCAGCGTGATGAGCCACTCCAGGTCCCAGTCGGCCTTGGCGAGCTCCCCGGAACCTACGGTGATCAGCAGCGAAGAGGTCCACAGCAGCAGCACCAGGAAGGCGACGCCAACGATGAGCGCCGGGCTGAATTCCACCGTGAGCCAGAATGTGTCCGTGGTGTCGAGCGCTTCGTGCAGATTGATGACTGACATCACCGAGATCGTGCCGAAGACAAACAACATGAGTGGCCAGGCGAGATACAGCACGATCTTGCTGCTCTTCTTGCCGGCGTTGCCGGTGCGCGTCTGGTCGCCCGTGGGCTTCTTGGTCCGGGACGCGGCGGTGAGCTGATTGCCGAGCCGCCTCAGGCGCAGGCGAATCAGCAGCCAGGTACTGCGCAGCAGCGGCGCGGCGCCGGCACGCATTGCAGCGCTCACAGAACCGGGGCCTGCCCGGCGTTTTCGTCGGTGACCTTGAGGAACACTTCTTCGAGCGAGGCATTCTGATCGACGCGCTCGCGCAGCTCCGCGAGCGTACCGGTGGCCACCAGTTCGCCGCGATGGATGATGCCGACGCGCGTGCACACCTTTTCCGCCATGTCGAGCAGATGCGTGGACATGAATATTGTCTTGCCGGCGGCGGCGGCCTGCTTCAGGCGCTCCTGCACGTCACGTGCCGCGCGCGGATCCAGGCCGTTGATGGGCTCGTCGAGAATCAACACTTCCGGATCGTGGATCAGAGCGCAGGCGAGCCCGAGCTTCTTCTTCATGCCCATTGAATAGTTGACGGCGAACTCGTGCACCACTTCTTCGAGTCCGAACTCCGCGAGCATGCGCAGCGCGCGCTCGCCGGCCTCCTTTCGTTCCATGCCGTGCATCTCGGCCACGAATTGCAGGATCTCCCGCCCGCGCAGGAAGTCGTAGTAGATCGGATTGTCCGGTAGGTAGCCGACGTGGCGCTGTACCTCGGCGCGCTGCGCATGGCAGTCGAGGCCGCTGATCAGTGCGCGGCCACCGCTCGGCACGAGAATGCCCATCATCATGCGAATGGTGGTGGTCTTGCCGGCGCCGTTCGGCCCCAGGAAGCCGAACACTTCGCCGCGCTGTACGTCGAGAGAGAGCGGTTGAACGGCGGTGAAATCGCCGTAGGTGCGGGTGAGCTGCTGAAATTCGATCATGGGGCGAGAGTGTATGCTCTGGCGTCGGAGGGGTGCATGCAGAACAAGAACCGCAACGAACTGGCTCCGTGGGAAAAGGCGGACTTGCCCGAGCCACCCAGGCCGCGCGGCCTGTCGTGGATAGGCGTCTGCGGCCCCGGCATCATCGTGCTCGGTGTATCGATCGGCAGCGGCGAGTTCCTGTTAGGCCCGGCCACCTTCGTCAAGCATGGGTTGTCGCTGCTCTGGGTCACGCTGGTCGCGGTGTTCTTCCAGACCGTCTTCAACACCGAACTCATGCGCTACACGGTGGCCACCGGCGAACCGGTGGTCACGGGATTCATGCGCACGCGGCCGGGCAAGACCTTCTGGGCCTGGTTCTACGCGGTGCTCTATTTCCTGCAGATCGGCTGGCCGGCGTGGGCGGCGACCGCGGCCGGGGCAGTCTTCTTTCTGTTCGCCGGTCGGTTGGCCACGCCGGTCAACGATTCGCTCACTATCTACCTGGTCGGTATCGCCACGTTTCTCGTCTGTGTCGGCGTGCTACTGCTCGGCAGGCGCATCGCGCGCACGCTCGAGCTGCTCAACTGGGCGCTGGTGGTCTGCATCCTCGGCAGCTTCCTGGTGCTCGGGATCATTTATGTGCCGACGGTTACCTGGTTTTCGGCGCTGGCGGGCTTCGCCGGCTTCGATACCGCGCTTGGGGCCTTCAATTTCCTGCCCGACAATCTGGACATCCTGCTGCTCGGCGCGCTGGTCGGATACTCCGGCGGCGGCGGCGTACTCAACCTGACGCTGTCGAACTGGGCGCGCGACAAGGGCTATGGCATGGGCAGTCGCGTCGGGCACATCGCCGGTGCCGTCGGCGGTGAAAAGGTGCGGCTCGCCGTCACCGGATTCATGTTCGAAGCCGACGCCGCGAACCAGGCGCGCTGGCGCGGCTGGTGGCGCATCGTGCGCGTCGACCAATGGGGCATCTTCTTCGTCGGCGCCTTGCTAGGCATGATGCTGCCAGCACTGCTGTACGTCACCTTCGTCGCGCCCGGCACCGACATCAAGGGCCTGGCGATCAGCGCCGTATTGGCGCAATCGATCGGTGCCGCCGCCGGTCCGTGGCTGGGCGTGGTCGTGGCGGTGCTCGGTGCGTGGATCCTCTTCAAGACGCAGCTCGACTGCGTCGAGGGAATGACCCGCTCGATCACCGACATCCTGTGGACCGGCAGCGCGCGGGTCCGCGCGTGGCGCGGCGGCGACGTGCGGGCGGTGTACTACGCCGTGCTGGCCGTGGTGGTGATCTGGGGAATCATCGCGCTCAAGCTCGCGGCGCCCGTGATGCTGCTGCAGATCGGCGCCAATATCGCCGGCGCGATTTTCGTGATCGCCTCGCTGCATCTGCTGTATCTCAATACGCGCGTGTTGCCGGTGGCGCTGCGCCCACCGTTCTGGCGCCGCGCCGCGCTCGTCGGCATGGCGCTGTTCTATGGATTTTTCGTCACGCTGGTCGCACGTTCGTTCATCTAGCAGGGCGGGCGCTCAGCGTTTCCGGCTGATCTCGATGCCGTTACCGACGTCGAGCAGTACGGAATCCATGTCCCCGAGCTTGCGGACCTGTGCCCGATAGGCTTCCGCCTGCGGGCGCACGTATTCGGGAAGCAGCATGTTGTCGGCCGCGATGATGCCGCCGACGCTGAGCTTGGGATGGACCAGCTCGAGGCAGGGAAGATAGAGGTCCTTCCACACGTCGAGCAGCACAAAGTCGAACGGACCCGGCAGCGTCTTCAGCGTGTCGAGGCAGTCACCGGCGTGGAATTCCACGCGCGTCGAGAGGCCGGCGCGAGTCAGGGCCTGGCGCGCGTGTTCGATCTTGAATTCCTTGAGCTCGAGCGAGGTGACCTTGCCGCCGGTGGTGCGCGCGGCGGCGGCCAGCCACACGGTGGAGTACCCATACGAGGTGCCCAACTCGAGGATGCGCCGCGACTGCGCGCCCGTGGCGAGTAGATAGAGAAGCATGCCGGCTTCACGCCCCACCGACAACAGCAGATCGTCGAGGTTCGTGCCGGCGGAGCCGGGAGCCGCGGTTCGGCGTTGTTCTTCGTCTGCGCGGCGCTCGAAGTCCGCGAGCACGCGTTCGATGACCGGATCGACTAGATGCATGCGCTGACCGTCACGATTCGCCCGAGGGTTCGAGGGTGCGCATAGTGCATGGTTGCCCGCGGCTTGGCGAGTCCTACGACCCTTAAGTCACGACATCGAAAAATGTGACACGCAAAATTCTTGCTAGGTCTCGACCGGGCAAATTCCATCGGGCGGATCGCCGGGGTTTGTACCACCAACGACGGGCCCGATCACACTGAGCGACGGTTATTTCGCGTCGTCCCCGGGTGCCACTGGCGCGATCATGCGGGCCGTGCTAACCGCCTGCGCGGCAGGAAAAGTCCGACATTCCGTGCGCGGCGCCGGGTTGCCCGCTGGCCGTTGCGTTGCCTCGATTTCGCCCGCACTATTCGGCCGCCCGAGTGAAAGGAATCGATTCGCGCATTCGACTTTCGTCGACTGCTTTGGCCCGGGCCAATATCTTGAACGCAAGGAACTGACGAACATGCGCACTTCGTATCTCGCTCGAGTAGTTAGTATCTCGCTGGCCGCGTCGGTTGCTCCGGCGATGGCCGCCGACAATGACGGACTCACGCTGCCAGCGGGCTTTTCCGCGGTGGTGGTGCACGAAGGTCAGGGCGCCGCCCGGCACCTCGACGTGGCCGCCAATGGCGACATCTATCTTGCCAGCCGCAAGGGACTCTCCGCGTTGCGTGACACCAATGGTGACGGCAAGGCCGATGTCGTGACGCCCTTCGGCGATGTCAGCGGCACCGAGGTGCGAATCTTCAGGAACTGGCTGTACGTGTCCGACGACGTCGGCGTGTATCGCTACCCGCTCAAGACGGGCGAACTCGTACCCAAGGGTGCGCGCGAAACCGTGGTGTCGGAGTTTCCCAAAGAACGTCAGCACGCGGATAAAACTTTTGCTCTCGATGGAAAGGGCACTCTCTATATAAATGTGGGTGCGCCTTCCAATTCCTGTCAGCAAAAGGATCGCGAGGAAGGTTCGCGCGGCAAGAATCCCTGCCCGATTCTCGAGAAGTACGGCGGCGTGTGGGTGTTCGACGGAACCAGGCTGAACCAGACTCCCGCCAGCGGCCGGCGTTTCGCGACCGGCATGCGCAACGCGGTGGCCATTGAATGGAACACCGCGCAGAACGCATTGTTTGCCGTGATCCATGGTCGCGATTCGATCGATACGCTGTTCCCCGCGCTCTACAACGCGGAAGACAACGCCACGCGCCAGGCGGAGGAATTCCACCAGATCGTCGACGGCGGCAATTATGGCTGGCCGTATACCTTCTTCGACACCAAGCTCGGCCATCGGGTGGTCGCGCCGGAATACGGCGGCGACGCGAAGAAAGAGCCCGAGGCAGGAAAGTACGCCACCCCGCTGGTCGCTTTCCCCGCGCACTGGGCGCCAAACGACCTGCTGTTCTATTCGGGTAAAAGCTTCCCGGCGAAATACCAGGACGGCGCCTTCATTGCGTTCCACGGCAGCTGGAACCGTGCCCCCGAGCCGCAGGCCGGATACAAGGTGGTATTCCAGCCCATGAAAGATGGCAAGCCGACCGGAAAATACGAAGTGTTTGCCGATGGCTTCGCCGGTGAAATGAAAGACAACAGCCCGGATGATGCGCGGTACCGGCCCGTGGGCCTCGCGGTCGGACCAGACGGTTCGCTGTATGTGTCTGACTCGCAGAAAGGTCGCGTCTGGCGCATCGCGTACGCCAAAAAATGACCGCGCGGGAGCTGCGCAACCTGACGATCGCGATCGGCGCGGGCATCGCCGCCGCCTGCGTGAGCGCGGGTGAAACGCCGGCGCCCGCGGCGGCGGGTCCGGCAACCGATTCTCGCCCGGCCGGGCAGCGCCTCTACGCCGCGCACTGCCTCAGCTGCCACCAAGCCAATGGCCGCGGCGTGCCAAACATGCAACCGGCCATCGCCGGTGGCGCCTGGGTGCAGGGTGATGCGCGCGCGCTGGCGCTGTTCGTGATGTCGGGGGGTTTCGATTCCGCTTCGCGCAAGGACAGTGACATGGGCAATGTCATGCCGGCGTTCCGGCAGCTGCCCGACGCGGATCTGGCCGAGATACTGACCTACGTCCGCCAGAAATTCGGCAACGGCGCCTCCGCGGTTACCGCCGCGGAAGTCGCCGCCGCACGCTCCAGCCTTCCCTGAGCGCCACTACTCCGGCTTGGCTGGTGGAAATTTCGTGATCTGCACGCTGACGATTTTCCAGCTGCCGCCCTTGCGAACGTAGATGTCGATGTAGCGGTAGTTCGATTCGAACGGCTTGCCATCGAACAGCCCGGTCATGTGCGTGCGCCCACTCAGCAATGCTGTGTCGCCATACAGACGCACGGTGAATTCCTCGACGGTATACGGATCGATGGTGAGCTTCGGATCCATGAGATCCGTGACGAAAGCCTTTTTGGCCGACACGTCTCCGCGGCCGTCGATCATGCGGAAATCTTCCGCCATGTTGTCGGCGATGGCCTTTTCGTCCTTGCGCACGATGGCCTTGTCCCACGCGTCCGAGAGGTGCGTGAGCGTGGCGATGTCGCTTGCCGGTGCGGCGGCGACGGCCAGCCACGCGGCGCCGAGCGCGACGATGCCGGTCAGGACGAGCCGACCGCCCGTGATGCGCGCCATGCTCATTTCACCTTGTAAAGGTGCACGTAGCGATCGGTCTTGCCGCGGACCGCTGGATCGAACACCAGCTTGTCGAGCTGATCGTCCTTATTGCGCAGGCCGTCGTAGGTCTTTTCCAGCGCGAAGCCGCGCGAGGTGAGGCTCTTCTTCACGAAGTCTTCGTTGAGCCGGTGCGCCTTGGCGACCATCTCGGTGCCGGTGCCGGCAGGCGCGTTGTGGTCGATGATGAGCAGTTTGCCGCCGGGCTTGAGCATGCGCCGCATGGAATCGATGAAGCCCGCGGTGTTGATTTCCGGCCAGCCTTCCTTTTCATCGACCCAGAAAGCGTCGTGATAAGACATGCAGATGACGATCAGGTCGACGCTCTTCGGCGGGAAATTGATGTAGCTCATTTCGACGAGCCGCTGGTCGACGTTCTTCAGGCGGCCCTCGGTGAAGCGTGCCTTGATTCCGTCCTTGCCGTACTGCGCGTATGGGACATTGTTGACCGAGAGAACCTTGCCCGTGGGGCCGACGGCGCCGGCTAACAACTCAGTGTAGTAACCACCGCCGGCAAACATGTCGACCACCGTCATGCCCGGTTTGACCCCTGCGAAGGCCATGACCTCGGCGGGTTTATCGCGCGCGTCGCGTTCGCGATCCTTGTCGGTGCGCGAAGGTTCGGCGACCGACGCCTCGATGGCGGTGGGATCGGCCGGAAAAGCGGGCGCGGCGAGGACGAGCAGGGCGCTGATCAACAGTGTTTTCATGGGTTTCTCCTTGGGTGCATTATGCGAACGCCTGGGCGCGGAAAGGAACCTCGTCCGGCGCGCCGGGTACTCATTCTGGCGAACGAGAAGTCAAACATCGGGGGTCCCATGCGTACGTTGATCAGACCACTTGCCGTCGCTCTGCTGCTCGCGATTTCCTGTACCGCGTTCGGGGCGGGCGGCGGATCGATGCCGACGCCGTCGGACCAGAAATTCGCGGCCCGGTCCCCGGAGCTCGAGGCCCGCCAGATCTACAACAGTGCGGTGCATTTGGTGGAAAAGGGCGACGACCTGCTCGCTGATGCGGCGCGCCAAACTGACGCGCGCAAGCAGAAGAAGGCGCAGGACAAGGCGCAGCAGGCCTACGGCGCGGCGCTGCGCAAGTTCGTGCAGGTCCTCGAAATGCAGCCCGCGATGTACGAAGCCTGGAACTACACGGGCTATGCCCAGCGCAAGCTCGGTCACTACCAGGACGCGCTCACCGCCTACGACAGGGCGCTGTCGCTGAAGCCCGGATATCCGGAAGCTATTGAATATCGAGGACACGCGTACCTCGGCCTCGATCGGCTCAGCGAAGCGAAGCAGGCGTATCTCACGCTGTACTCCGGCAATCGCAAGCTTGCGGCCACGCTGCTGACGGCCATGCAGCAGTGGGTGGGCTCGCATCGCACGAACGCGGCCGGAATCGACGGCCCCATGCTCGAATCGTTCGCCTCCTGGGTGAATGAACGCAGCACGATCGCCGGCCAGACAGTCGGACTCACGCGTGAGGGTGCTGCCTCCGCCTGGCATTGAGATTCATGGCGGTGCGACTGCGCGTCATCGTCGTCGTCGTCGGCACCCTGCTGGCGGCGTTGTCGCGGGCTGGCTCCAATGAATTCCATTGGCAACTGCCCAGGGGGTTTCCCGAACCCGCGGTCCCAGCCGAAAACCCCATGAGCGCCACCAAGGTCGCGCTGGGTGCGAAGTTGTTTTCCGACCGACGGCTTTCGATCACGGGCGAGCATTCCTGCCAGAGCTGCCATCTGCCGGACCGCGGATTCACCGACGGACTCCCGGTTGCCAACGGCGCGTTGGGTGAGGCGCTGCCGCTCAACAGTCCCACGTTGTTCAATGTCGCCTACAACGCGTCGCTCGGCTGGCGCGACCCAACGCTGCGCACGCTGGAACAGCAGATGCGCGGTCCGCTGTTCAACGAGCATCCGCGCGAGCTCGGGCTTGCGGGCAGCGAGGGTGCCGTCATGCAGGCGCTGTCGGCGGATCCGGCGCTGGCGGCCGAATTCGAGTCCGCGTTCCCCGACGCCCAAACGCCCGTGACGCTGGACAATGTGATCCGTGCCATTGCCGCCTACGAGCGCACGCTCTTCGCCGGCAACTCGGCCTTCGACCGATACGTATTCGGGGGCGACCATCGCGCACTCAGCGATCGGCAAAAAAGCGGAATGGCGCTCTTCTTTTCCGCGCGCGCCGGCTGTTCGCAATGCCACTCGGGCATCAACTTCAACGGCGCCTGGGTGGATCGCGAGCACCCGGAAGCCAAGCCTTCGTTCGCCGATACCGGCACTGGTGAAGCCATACGCGTGCCGACGCTGCGCAACCTCGTCATCACGGCACCGTACATGCACGATGGCCGATTCCTGGCGCTCGATTCCGTGCTCGATCACTACGAACAACTGGCCACCGATCCCGCTGCCGACGTCCGCCTGCGGCGCACCCCACTAACTACCGGCGAACGCGACGACCTGCGGGAATTCCTCCTTTCCCTGACCGACGACTCCTAGACTCCAAACAAGGTTGCGAAACGGGCGTATGCTTGTTCGCCAGCATGCCCCTGGACTCAACTTTCGGCCGCCACCTCCTGTTGCCCCACCCGGTTTCCGAACCGGGCGCGTCGCCAGACCTGGTGCACGAGCTGTCGGTGGCGGTCGCGCGCACCAGCGCGGATCAACTCAAACTCACCTATCGTCTGTCGGGCGACCTCGCCGCGCTGCAGCTCCCCGAGCCACGGCCCGCGATGCGCACCGACGGACTGTGGCGTCACAGCTGCTTCGAGGCGTTCATCGGTCATGCCGGCGCAAGCGATTACTGGGAATACAACTTTTCGCCGTCGGGCGCCTGGGCCGCGTATCACTTTTCCGCTCATCGCGAAGGCATGGCGCCGCACCTGAAGGGATCTTCACCCATGGTTTCGAGCAGCGTCGGCAGCGACACCGTCGAGGTTTCCGTGGTGCTCGATCTTTCCTGGCTGGGGCGGTCGTCGGCGGGAGTGGGACTGCGTCTCGGTCTGGCGGCTGTCATCGAAGACAAAGCGCGCGTGCTGTCATACTGGGCGCTCAAGCATCCCGCGGAGAAACCCGATTTCCACCACGCAGACAGCTTTGTGGTCGAGCTCGATTGACCAGCGTCTCTTGTCGGCCCAGTTCCTGTTGGCCAAGGTAGGCCCGTGATCCAGTTCGGTATCGATCGCCTGTTAGGCGACCGCAAACTGCTCGGTGAACTCGAGGGCCGCCGTGTGGCGCTACTGGCCCACCCGGCGTCCATGACGGCCGACTTCGAGCATTCACTCGACGCATTGCGCGCGGTGCGCGGCCTCGACATCACCGCGGCTTTTGGTCCACAGCACGGACTTCGCGGCGACAAGCAAGACAACATGGTCGAGTCGGGGGACTTTCGCGATCCGGTGCACGGCATTCCGGTGTTCAGTCTGTACGGCGAAGTACGCCGGCCCACCGATGAAATGCTGGCGCACTTCGACGTGCTACTCGTGGATCTTCAGGACGTCGGCTGCCGCATCTACACGTTCATCACCACTCTTCTATATGTACTGGAAGCGGCCGCGCAGCATGGCAAGACGGTGTGGGTGCTCGACCGGCCCAATCCTGCCGGCCGACCCGTCGAGGGTTTGACGCTACGCAAGGGCTGGGAAAGTTTCGTGGGCGCCGGCCCGATGCCGATGCGCCATGGCCTCACGCTCGGCGAGCTCGGCATCTGGTTCGTGAGTCACTTTCATCTGGCGGTCGATTACCGCGTGATTCCAATGCGCGGCTGGAAACCGGATGAAGGTCCGGGCTTCGGCTGGCCCCTCGGCGAACGCAACTGGGTGAACCCGAGTCCCAATGCGGCGAACCTGTCGATGACGCGTGCCTACGCTGGCACGGTGATGCTCGAGGGGACGACGCTGTCGGAAGGGCGTGGTACCACGCGGCCGCTCGAGTTGTTAGGCGCGCCCGGCCTCGAGCCGCGGTCGCTGCTCACGGCCATGCAGCGCATCATGCCGGGATGGCTGCGCGGCTGCCGGCTTCGGCCATGCTGGTTCGAGCCGACGTTCCAGAAACACTCCGGCAAGTTGTGCGCGGGGTTCCAGATCCACGTCGAAGACGGGGCCTATCATCACGGCGAATTCCGTCCGTGGCGCCTGGTGGCCGGCGCCTTCAAGTGCATCCGGCGCCTGCGCGGTGAATATCCGCTGTGGCGCGACTTTCCTTATGAATACGAGCGCACGCGGCTCGCCATCGATCTCATCAACGGCAGCGAGATGCTGCGCGAGTGGGTCGATGATCCGGCGGCCACACCAGCCGACCTCGATCGCATCGCCGGGCGGGACGAATCCGCCTGGGAAGAACAGCGCGCTGACATCCTTCTATACCGCTGACAGGGACATTCCTGATTTCCGCGGAATGTCCCTGTTACCGCCGTTCATCCGAGGTCGCGCGTGGCAGCGGCGTGCAGCGACGTCAGCATCGGACGATCGAGGCGGCGTACGGCGTCCTGCAGCGCACTCTTGAAACATGCCTCGGCGGCGACGCGGCGTTTGAACACTGGCGTGACGCCAAAGCTCAGGCCGCAGACTTCGCGCGCCGCAAATTTCAGCTTGCGATAGACATTGGCGGCACCCGCCGTGGTGCTGAACGCCGTGGCCGAGTAGTGCACGGCAACGCTCGATGGGGCGGCTTCCGGTTCGGAAGCGCGCACACTGACGGTGAGCAGCATGAGAACGGTGACCGCGAGCGCGGCGGCGCCCGCCGAAAGACGCTCGGATGCGCGGCGCAGCACTAAGGTGGAATTGGGGTGAGTCATGGCGAATCCTCCGGTTATATAGAGCGGACAAACAGCCGATGACGCGTCGACTCTTCGCTTGCCGGCGTGAGAGGCGAGTTCGAAACGTGTCAATCAGGACGCTGATATAGACGCGCGAGGAAGTGAAACGGTTGCAATGACAATTACGAAGTTGCGGCGGGGCGTTGGCCGCCTGCGCCGAGCAGAAAGTGTCCGCAGCGGACACTTCGGAAAAGGTTTAAACCGACCGAACTATTCGGCGGATTCGGCGCCCGCGGCCACGAAAGCGAGATCGCTCATGTTGACCTTGCCGAGATCGAACTTCTTCGCGGCCGCCAACATGCGCAGCAGTGCTTGCGCGATGGGCATGACCGGTTTCTTGTCCCCGGCCTTCATCTTGTGGAAACGAACCGGGTTTATGCGCGCCACCACGTAGCTGCGCAGGTAGGGCGATTTCATGCCGCGCGCCTGCAACTCGGCGACGATCCGCTTCACTTCGGCGTCTATCTCCTGGAGGCGCGCCGCAAAGGCCGAGCGTTCGCGCAGCGCCACCGGCAGCGCCCTGGTTGTCAACCTATCTACCTTCTTGAGCACCGGGCTGTAGGCGCCGCCACCGAAGCGAAGGTTTTGTTCGTAGACGAGGCCGAGCGTGAGCAGTTCCGCCGCCTCGAACTCGGCGGCGAGCGAGGCTTCGGTTCGTGTCGGCTCGCGTTTGGCGAGATTACGCGCCATGCGCACGACCTCGAGACTCTTGTCCTTGAGGTTGTGCGCCTTCTCGGTGTTCAGCGCGAGGATGCGGTACGACAGAGTTTCGTCGGGCGAAATGAGCACCGTGAGCTGTTTCAGGCCCAGCATCTTGGCTGCCGCCAGTCGATGACGGCCGTTCGGCGTCCAGAAGCGCCCGTCCTGGCCGCGTACCACGATGAGCGGATCGAGAAACGCGGCCGTCGCTTCGATGGCGCCTGCGAGACGCTTGGCGTGCGTGGGTGAGAGGTCGCGTTGAAACGGCGTCGGTTGCACGGCGCCGAACGGCAGTGATGCCAGTAGCAGTGGACGGCCGCCCAGTGGTTCGCGATACGCGCCGAGCGGCGCACCACCAGCCTTGCGCACCAGATCGACCACTGCGGCAATGTCTTCGTGTTCGAGCGGCAGCGCCACCTCGGCCGCGGAGAGCCCGCGCGCGACCGCGTTAGGCGCGAGCTTCGACGCACGTCTGGCCTTCTTCTTAGCTGGAGCTTTCTTCTTGGCGGCCATGCGGATCTCTCTTGCTCTCGTTGCCGAGGATGATGCGCGCTCCGCGCGCGTAGGTGAAATAAGCCCAGGCCCAGTTGATGAGCACGATGAGCCGGCTGCGGAAGCCGATCAGGAAATATATGTGGAGCGCGAGCCAGAACCACCAGGCCAGCAGGCCGGAGAAGCGCAGTTTCGGCAGTTGCGCGATGGCCGAGTGCCGGCCGATGGTCGCGAGTGCGCCGAAGTCCGTGTAGTGGAAGGCGGTGGTCGCGCGCCCATCGATGCGCGCGAGGATGTTCTGCGCCACGCGTGCGCCCATCTGTTTCGCCGCCGGCGCTACCCCTGGCACGGGCCTGCCGTCCTGCTGGACGCTGGCGAGATCGCCGGCGACGAAAATCTCCGGATGCGACGCGAGGCTCAAGTCTGCCTGCACGCGCACACGCCCCGCGCGGTCGAGCTCGGCATGAAGTTGCTTACCGAGCGACGACGCCGCGACCCCGGCCGCCCAGAGAATGGTGCGCGCGGCGATGCGCTGCTCGCCGAAACGCAGGAAGTCCGCGCCGATCTCGGTGACCGGCGCGCCGGTGTGTACTTCGACACCGAGCCGCGTGAGTTGCTGGCGCGCCTTGCTAGCCAGCTCTTCGGCGAAACTGGCGAGCACGCGGGGTCCCGCCTCGATGAGCAGGATGCGGGCCTTGCGCGTATCGATGTGGCGGAAGTCGCGCGTCAGCGTATGACGTGCAATCTCCGCGAGCGTGCCCGCGAGTTCGGCGCCGGTAGGTCCCGCACCGATCACGGCGAACGTGAGGCAGGTGTCCCGCTCCGTGGCACTGGTCGCTGCTTCAGCCTGTTCGAACGCAGACAATACGCGACGCCTGATGAGGAATGCGTCGTCGAGCGTCTTGAGTCCGGGAGCGAAGCTCTCCCACTCGTCATGGCCGAAATACGCGTGCGTGGCGCCGCTTGCCACCAGAAGGTAGTCATAGGGAAACTGCCGATCCGGCAATGACACCTGGCGTGCGGCCGTATCGATGCCAATCACCTCCCCCATGTGCACGGTGACATTGCGCTGATCGCGCAGTATGTGGCGCAGCGGCGCGGCGATCGAAGGCGCCGCAAGGCCCGCCGTGGCCACCTGATACAGCAGCGGCTGGAATAGATGGTGATTGCGACGATCGATCAGCGTGATTTCCACGGGCGCTCGCGCCAGCTTGCGAACTGCCCACAGTCCGGCGAATCCACCGCCGATGACGACGACTCTCTTTGTTTCCTTCATAGATGGAAAACTTAACCGAAACGCCGCGCTTGCGCCGCGCTAAAATGTTTCAGGCCTTGCGCCAATTGATCTTGAAAGCACCATGAAAACGATCGACCAGCAGGATCTCATCGACAGCGTCGCCGACGCGCTTCAGTACATCTCGTACTTCCATCCGCCGGACTACATACGCGCGCTGGGCCGGGCCTACGAGCTCGAGCAGTCGCCGGCGGCGCGCGATGCCATCGCCCAGATCCTCAGCAACTCGCGCATGTGCGCCGAGGGACGCCGCCCCATCTGCCAGGACACCGGCATCGTCATGGTGTTCGCCAAAGTCGGCATGAACGTGCGCTGGAAAGCATCACTGAGTTTCGACGACATGATCAACGAAGGCGTGCGCCGCGCCTATCTACACCCGGACAACAAGCTGCGCGCCTCGATCGTCTCCGACCCGAATTTTTCCCGCAAGAACACCAAGGACAATACGCCGGCCGTCATTCACACCACGCTCGTGCCGGGCGATGAGGTCGAGATCACGGTTGCGGCCAAGGGTGGCGGCTCGGAGAACAAATCGAAATTCGTGATGCTGAATCCATCGGATTCGCTCACCGAGTGGGTGCTCAAGACCGTGCCGCTCATGGGTGCGGGCTGGTGCCCGCCGGGCATGCTGGGCATCGGCATCGGCGGCACGGCCGAGAAGGCCATGCTGCTCGCCAAGGAAGCACTCATGGAGCCCATCGACATGACAGAGCTCAAGGCGCGGGGCCCGGCGAATCAGACCGAAGAGTTGCGCATCGAGCTCTACGAGAAAGTGAACGCGCTCGGCATTGGTGCGCAGGGGCTCGGCGGGCTATCTACCGTGCTCGATGTCAAGATTTTCCAGTACCCGACGCACGCCGCCTCGAAGCCAGTGGCCATGATTCCGAACTGTGCGGCCACGCGCCACGTGCATTTCACGCTCGACGGCAGCGGGCCCGCGAAGCTCGTGCCGCCGAAGCTCTCCGACTGGCCTCAGGTGAACTGGGCGCCGGCCGCCGGCGCGCGCCGCGTGAATCTCGACACGTTGACTCCGGCGGAAGTCGCGAGCTGGAAGCCGGGTGAGGCGCTGCTGCTCAATGGCAGGATGCTCACCGGCCGCGATGCCGCTCACAAGCGAATCGCCGACCTCTTCGCCAAGGGCGAAGCCCTGCCGCCAGGCGTGGATTTCCGCAATCGCGTCATCTACTACGTCGGGCCGGTCGATCCGGTGCGCGGCGAGGTAGTTGGGCCCGCGGGACCGACGACGGCGACGCGAATGGACAAGTTTACCGAGATGATGCTGGAGAAGACCGGCCTCATCGCCATGGTGGGTAAAGCCGAGCGTGGGCCAGTGGGCATCGAGGCGATTCGCCGGCATCGCGCGGCCTACCTCATGGCGGTTGGCGGTGCCGCCTACCTGGTGTCGAAGGCCATCAAGGCGTCGCGCGTGGTCGCATTCGAGGATCTCGGCATGGAGGCCATCTACGAATTCACGGTGGAAGACATGCCGGTCACCGTGGCGGTTGATGCGAACGGCACCTCGGTCCACCAGACTGGGCCCGCGGAGTGGAGCCAGAAGATCGCCGCCGGGGACATTGCCCGTGTCCGCGCAAGTGGGGTGATACCTGGCTGAGGTGCGTCCCCTTTTGCCGGGAAATGAGGAAATGGGAGGAAATGGGGACTGTCCCCATTTCCTAACTACCTTCGGGCAGCCCGTGCGGGCCGCCACGCGGGAACCAGCAGCTCACGGTGGTTCCGCGCGCCCGCGCGCTCTCGATGCGCAAGCTGCCGGCCATCATCTGCGCGCGGTAATGCATGATGCGCAGGCCAAGCCCTTTCGACTGATGAACTGCCGGATTGAATCCGCTGCCATTGTCCTCGATGCGCAGTAGTCCCCGGTCGCCATCGCAGCGCAGATAAATCTTTACCTTGCCTGCCTGGCCGTGCTGCGCCGCGTTCGTCACCGCTTCTTGCGCGATACGGTACAGGTGCAGCGCATTCACGGATTCCAGTCCCTGATCGAGCGTGTCGTCGGCCTGGCAGCGTACGTCGATGTGAAACATGGCCGACAGGCGGCGTGCCAGTTCCTCGAGCGCCAGGGCGAGGCCGCCGCGATCGAAGGTAACCGGCGACAACCCGCGCGCCAGTGCGCGCGTCGTGAAGATGGCGTCATTGACCAGCAACGCCACTTCCTCTATCGACGGTGACAAAGCCGGAGCTTCGCGCTCGGCCCGATTCTCGAGGCCGCGCAGCAGCAAGGCGATTCCCGTCAGTTCCTGGCCGAGACCGTCGTGCAGATCGTTGCCGATGCGTTGCTGTTCGCGGTTACTCACTTCGAGCACCTCGCGTTCGAGCTGCCGGCGCGCGGTCGCATCCTGGATCATGGTGAGCCAGAACCGCTCGCCGCGCAGTACCAGCGAGGTGATGGCAGCTTCGACGAACAGCACACTGCCGCCATCGTGCGCGCCACGCACCGTGAGTTCGCTGACCAGCGGCGCGCCAGAGCGCGCCGCGGCTTCGTCCGCGGATTCGGCGATCCGCCGGTCGAGCGGCGGATCGCAGGGCAGCTGCACCAGGTGTTTGCCGATGAGCGCGCCGTGTTCGATGCGGAACATGCGGTCGAATGCCGGATTGGTCATGCGGATGATGCCGCCGCTATCCGACAGCACCACGCCTTCATGCATCACTTCGATGGCCAGCGCCTGGCTGCGCAACACTTCCTCGTTCGCCTTGCGATCGGTGATGTCGTGCACCACGCCTATGAAGCGGCGCACGCTGCCATCAGCGGAAATCAGCGGCTGGTTCGCGAGATGAACCCAGCGCGTTTCCCCGCGCATGGTCTTCAGTGCCATTTCCGTTTCGGTGCGCTCGCCGCGGCGTAATCTCAGCCGACGCAGGACAGCGCCGGCGTGATCGGCGGTGAAAAACACGTGGCGCCATCCAAGACGATTGATCTCTTCGAAAGGACCGCCGAAGAACTGCGACCAGCCCGGGCTGGCCCAGACAATCTGCGCTTCGCCCAGTTCGTCGACCGTGGATTCATAGACGAACCCGGAGGTGAGTTCGGCCACCGTGCGATAGCGAAATTCGCTTTCGCGCAAGGCGTCCGCGGACTGCTTTCGCTCCGTGATGTCGATGGCGACGCCAACCAGTCGGGTGAACTTTCCGGTGGCCGGATCCACGATGGGGCGATTCTTCACTTCGATCCAGCGCAACATTCCGTCGCAGCGGCGGATCTGGGCGGTGAACTCGACGGTTTCGCCGCGCAAGTAGCGCTCGGTGCGCGCGAGACTCTGTTCGTGCCAGCCGTCGCCCACCACGAAACTTTGCCAGCCGCGCTGTCGATACTCTTCTTCGCTGCAGCCGTACACGCGCTCCGCACCGAGCGTCCATTCGAGCTCGTACATACCCTGCGCGTTCATGAGGTACTCATAGACGGCGCCTGCGGACAGATCGGCGACCGTGCGATAGCGCGCGTAGTTCAGTGACAGGCTGCGCTCATTCGCCTTGCGGCGGTTGATGTCGCGCGAGTGCGCGATGATACCGTGCACGGCCGGATTGGCGAGCGCGTTCACCGCCACGCTCTCGAGCCAGCACCAGCTGCCGTCGCGATGACGGAAGCGGTATTCGAACCGGCCGAGCTCGGGCTGCGCCTCACTCGAGCCCAGGAATCCGCGAAATCGCTCGCGCATCGCCTCCACGTCGTCGGGATGCAGGAACTCGGCCGCGTTCCGGCCTAACAACTCGGCGACGGAATAGCCGAGGTAGCGCACCACCGCTTCATTGGCGTAGGAAAACGTCCCGTCGGCGGTCTGGATCGTGATGATTTCCAGCGCGTGTTCGGTAAGCGCGCGCAGGCGCGCATCCGGCTCAACCGTCAGGTCGGAGATGACACAGGCTTCTGCTGGCGTTTGCGCGACCATGGTACGGCGGCAATTCTATGGGTAGTGCTTCGGGAAGACGGTCGGCACACGATACCCAGTCATCTGCCTCACCTCGCTCGTAACCAAAACGGCGCAGACCAGGTGCACCCCGATTGCGGAAATGTGTAGTGCTTCTGGCACAGAGTTGTCAGCCTTAACCAGTATCGCAAACCGCAAGGTTTGGTAACTCACCGGCTGCATAAGCTTACGTGTTCAAGACGCCAAACATCGTTCAGTTCCTGTCGTGTCGGTAGAAAACGCACTGGAGCGGGGTCGTTACGCCGGGAAAGCAGTACCGACCCCGTCGCCAAACCAGTGGTGCCGCTGGCACCCGGGTCGTATGGCGGCGCGGCCGGCGATGCGTCCCAGGGTTTCATCGTTGCGGGCGCATGCGGTACCGTCCGCGCATGCAGTGCGCCGTCATCACAATGGTCTCCCTCGCAGCATTCCCGGTGCTGCAGATAAACGCAGCCGATGAGTCGGTCGCGACGCCTATCAACGAGATTCAGGCGCCGGCGGAAATAAAGCCGGAAGATTTCGTCTACGTAGCCGCAACGACTGCCGATCGCATCGGTCGTGTCATGGCTCCGGTCTACGTGAATGGCACCGGTCCATTTGCGTTTGTGGTCGACACTGGCGCCTCGAGCAGCGTCATGTCGCCACGTCTCGTCAGCCGATTGAATCTCGTCGCGGATCCGAAGCGGGCGAAACTGCTGCGCGGCATCACCGGATCGGAGGTGGTTTCGACGGTGGCCGTGCAGAAGATCACCGCCGGGGAGATCACGCTGCCGCAACTGGAGATTCCGGTTGTCGAGGCGCGCGTGTTCGCCGATGCCGATGGCATCTTCGGCGCTGACGCTTTCGCCCGCGGTTGCCTGTACGTGAACTTCGCCAAATCGCAGGTCTCGATCCTGCGGACTTCGTGTCCGCGCGTCGACGCCAATTGGGAGGTCGTGCATGCGCGGCTGCGATTCGGCGGTTTGGCCATGGTGAAGGCGCGAGTTGGCGGAGTCAGCGTAACCGCGATCATCGACACCGGCGCCGAGCGCTCGCTTGGCAATCAGGCGTTGTTGACGGCGCTTGGGCTGCAGGCGCAAGCCCAGGATCCAGCCTCGCGCCGGCAAATCTTCGCTGCTACCGCGGACGAGGTTTTCGGCAACATAGTCGCGACTTCAACGCTTCGAATCGGCCACTCCGATATCGACAATCTGCGCGTGGTGTTCGGCGACTTCGACGTGTTCCGTATGTGGGACGTGGAGAACGCGCCGGCGATCGTACTCGGCATGGACGTTCTCGGAACCGCGCGCGCGATGATGATCGACTATCGGCGCGAAGAGGTGCGGCTGTTGCCGCCGGGCGAAGAGAACACCGTGCGAACGCGCAAGCCCGCCATTCCGCCCCGCCTGCCGCCCTGACCGGAACCGCGCGGTTCCTGGGCTAACTACTTGGCGGGCGGCCGTCCCGAATTAGGTCGCGGGAAACCGCGGCACGCCGGTACCAGGGCGCACGCGCAGCAGGTACACCTCTTTCTTATGAGGGTATGCCGCGCCGCTTCATTGGCTTTTGGACGAAGATGGTGCAGCGAAAAGCACCTCGTTAGTGGTCCCAAATAGCGGTGGCGGCAGAGCGGCAGCGCGTTTTGCGCTCGCGGGCGCGTAGGAGCTATGCGCAAATTTCGTGCATACCCTGAAGAACCCGTGGTGGGTACGCGACATAGGCAAACAAAACAACCCTGAAAGAACGCCAACTTTGACGTAACCACATGAATTTTATGAACTCTGGGCCTAAAAAAGATAACCATCCACACAAAAGCGCCGGTGTTGTTGCAAACCACACTCGTGATAGGCTCGTCGCCATTGCAGGAGTTTGTCGGGTTTCTAGGGTGCCGATGCGTACGTCCCGTTCCATCAGGGACTGCGTGAGCCATTCCGTGCTCGTGATCGGCGGTACCAACACCTACTCCCTCTTGTAACTCGATGCGCGGTGCGCATCGGGAACGCAACACAATTTTGGGGACGAAAACAATGAAACTGAAATCAGGTTACGCACGTAATCGCACGGTCAGTGACGCGGTTCGGCGTGCGCTGTTTGCTGCGGCCGTGGCTGCCAGCACTCTGCCCACTCTGGCCGTCGCGGATGACGAACCGCTTGAAGAAGTCATCGTCACGGGTTCAATCCTTCGTCGCACCGACGCGGAAACACCCTCGCCGGTAACCGTAATCAGCTCCGAAGAGCTGGAGCAGCGCGGAATCAACACCGTTTCGGAAGCGGTTCAGCGTCTGACTGCCAACAATGCCGGCACGATCACCGCGGGCTGGAACACCGGCTTCAACTTCGCCAGCGGCGCCACCGCCCCGGCGCTGCGCGGCCTAACAGTCCAGGACACGCTCTCCGTCGTCGACGGCCTGCGCTTGGCTCCGTATCCGCTCGCCGATGACGGTCAGCGCAACTTCGTCGACCTGAACACGATTCCGAGCGGCATCATCGACCGCATCGAAGTGCTGCGTGACGGTGCGTCGTCGACGTACGGCGCCGACGCCATCGCCGGCGTGGTCAACGTCATTACCAAGAAAGAAATCCAGGGCTTGCACATCGACGGTTCGAGCGCCCTTTCCGAGCAAGGTGGTGGCGACGAAAACCGCGTCGACCTGACCTGGGGCTTCGGCAGCCTCGAGAGTCAGGGTTTCAATTTCTACATCAGTGGCGAGTACATGAAGACCGACGCGCTGCAGGCGCGCGATCGTGATTACCCGCTGAACAATGGTGACCTCCAGCGCAAGTGCGGCGCCTCCGGCAGCTGCATGGCCAATCTCAACTGGAATGGCGTGACCGCGGAAGATGGTTCGTTCAACGGACTGTTCAGCATTCCTGGCGTTTCACTGGTTCGTCCGGTCACCGTCGCGAATTCCGCGACCGGCGCGGGTCGCTACCAGTTCCTGAATCCGGCTGCGGGCTGCCGCGAGTGGTCGCCGATCACCATCACGGCCGCACAGTCGGGCACCTCGCCCCTCAATACCTGCGAAGTGAATTTCCAGGGCGCCTACATCCAGCTTTCGCCTGAGATCGAGCGCACCGGCCTGTCGATGCGCTTCACGGCCAACCTCGGTGAGAACGCGCAGTTCTACGCCATGGCCAACTTCTACAAGACGAACACTGACGCGTCGTTCACGCCGCTGGGCTTCAACGGCACGCCGCCGCCGCCGCGTCCGGCAACGCTTGCCGCATACAACGTCATCCTCCCGGTGTACGTCTGCTCGGCCGGCGTTGGCACGCCGAACGGCGTCAACACGGGTTGCACGGCCGCCAATGGCACGTTGAATCCGAACAATCCGTTCGCCGGTGCTGGCCAGACCGCTCAGGTCCTGCTGCGTTCGCCGTACGGCCGCAACGTCGAGACGAGCTCGCGCGCGGTACGCGCCGTGGTCGGTGTCGATGGCAGCTTCGCGGAAGACTGGCGCTATTCGGCCAACTTCACGACCTCCGAAATCGGTTTGCGTCGTGACGAAGGCAACTACCTCATCCCGCAGCGAATCATGGACGTCGTCGCCCGTGGCACGTTCAACTTCTCGGATCCGTACGCGAACTCGAAGGAAGTCTGGGACTACATCGCTCCGAACAGCAGCGAGTATTCGCCGTCGCGCCTGTGGCAGGTGCAGGGCACCATTGCCAAAGACATCGTCGATCTGCCGGGCGGCGCTCTGCAGGCCGCGCTTGGTGCTTCATATCGTCAGGAATCGATCGACGCGCCGAGCGCCAATCCTTCCAACGATTCGGCGCCCTACACCCGCTACTACTCGATCAACGCCGTCGGTACTGCCGGCAGCCGCGACGTGAAGTCGGCCTTCTTCGAACTCAGCGCTCCTGTCTTAAAGCAGCTCGAGCTGATGGCGTCGGGTCGGTTTGACGATTACTCCACTGGCCAGTCGAACTTCTCACCGAAGGTCGGCTTCAAGTTCACGCCCATTGAACAAATCGCGATTCGCGGCACCTACTCGAAGGGCTTCCGCATTCCGAGCTTCAATGAATCCTTCGGTCTGCCGACCACGGGTTACGTGACCCGGCAGGTGAACTGCGCGACGTTCGCGGCGTACTGCGCTGCGCACGGCGGCAATGCCTATGCAACGGGCGCATACAACGTGGGTCTCACGCAGACCGGCAATACGGCGCTCGACCCGGAAAAGTCGACTTCCTTCACCACCGGCCTGGTCATCGAGCCGATGACCAATCTCAGCTTCACGATCGACTACTGGAACATCGAGGTGAAGAACCTGATCACCGGTGTGACCGACACGTCAGCGGCTGAATCTGCCTATTACTCGGGAAATGGCGTCGTGAATCTGCCGGGCCTCAATGTGATCCCGGGCGTTCCCGATCCGGCGTTCCCGAACGCGCTGCCGGCGCTGGGCTTCATCGAGTCGTCCTTCGTCAACCAGGATCAGCAGAATGTCAGCGGTGTCGACTTCGGCGCCAACTACACGGTGGCCCTGGGCGACACGGTGACCTTGCACACCAGCCTCGATGCTTCGTACCTCCAGAAGTTCGAGTTGCAGACCGATGGTGGCGACACGCTGCGCTACGATGGCACGCTGAGCCCCTGCAACATCACCTCCTGCTCGGGCGCTCCGAAATGGCGTGGCTCGTGGCAGAACACGTTTGAGTTCGGCAAGGCGATGGTGTCCCTCACTGGTTACTACACCAGTGGCTACGACACGGCCTCGATCGACTTCGGCGGCGTAAAGGGCGATTGCCAGGGCAATGCTGACATCGCTTCCTCGACACAGGCATATGTCGATGGATCACCGGTGCTGTGCAATGCCAAGCCGACCTGGAACGCGGATCTGACGATGCGCTACAAGTTCAACGACAAGTACACCGTGTTTGCGGACATCTTGAACGTGTTCGACATCAGCGCACCGTTCGAGCCGTCGGCGGCTTACAGCTTGTTCTACTTCAACCCGTCATGGGCCGGTCCGAACGCTTTGGGACGTTACTTCCGTCTCGGCGCGAAGATCGACCTCTAACGAAACCGACCTTGCAGGAAACTGGGGCGGCTCCTTCGGGAGCCGCCCTTTTTTTTGACCGGTGTTATTCCAGTTGCATCGCCCGCAGTGGCACAACCATCGCGGCCCGCACGACAGCCGCGAAGCCTGGACCGTCGAAGACGCGGTATTGCAGGTAGCTGCCGCCCGGCACGGCGATGAGTCGAACGCAGGAGATCAGCGGCGAGTGGCGCAGGTGCAACGACCTGGAACGCGGCCCTGGGGAGCAGCGTCGCTCCTGGCGCTCGAGGCGTCGGGCCAGGACGCGCCGCGCAGACCGCAATGATCTGCGGCGGCACGCCCCGCGAACGACTGCGTCAGTTCAGGACACGCAACACGACGCGCCGGTTTTGCTGCCGGCCTTCGTCGTTGTTGTTGTTGGCGACGGGCTGGCGTTCGCCATAGCCGCGTGAGGTCAGCGCGTTGGCGACGCCACCATCGCGCAGGTACTTGAGCACTGTCGCCGCACGCCGGGTCGAAAGGTCGAGGTTCAACGCATCCGAACCGCGACTGTCGGTGTGACCCGCAACCTCAATGCTGAGGTCGGGATAGCGCTTGAGCGTCGCGATCGCGCCGTCGAGCACGGGCAGGCTCTCGGGCTTGAGGTCGGCCTTGCCGGTCTCGAATACGACTCCGGGTAGTTTGATCTCTTCCTTGAACGAGCAGCCGATGGCGTCCACTCGGTCGCCTTTGGGCGTGTCCGGGCACTTGTCGGCGCTATCCACCACTCCGTCGCCATCAGTGTCGAACTCGCAGCCCTTCTCGTCGACTTTGGCGCCCGCAGGCGTGTTTGGGCACTGGTCGCGGCTATCGCCGACGCCGTCGCCATCAGTGTCGAGCTCGCAGCCACTGGCGTCGACCTTGGCGCCAGCTGGTGTACCGGGGCATTTGTCGATGTCGTTCGTAACGCCGTCGCCGTCATCATCCTGCGGAAGCGGGCAACCACTAGAATCCACGGCGGTGCCGGCCGGCGTTCCGGGGCACTTGTCCATGTCGTCGGTAACGCCATCCCCATCGGTGTCCAGCACGCGGCGCGCCGGCGTGCCGCCCCACGAATATTGAAATCCCAGGCCCGCGACGTAGTCGGTCGGCTTCGGCTCGTTCTGCGCGCTCGTCAGAGCTCGTCGTGCGCCGAGGTCGCCACGCAGCTGCATGGCGCTGCCGTCGTCGCGTGCCGCGCCAATGTCGATCAGCAGACCTACTCCATAGAGCGCACTCAGGTTCGACTGGTTCGGGCCTTGATTGACGACGCTTTTCACGTGAGCGAGGCCGAGACTCAGGAAAGGATTGACACGCCCTTCGCGGTAGAACACGCGATTGGCCGAAAAGCCGAAACCGTGCAGGGATAGCGCAGAGTCGCCAACGCGTTGATGCTTGGAGCCGAACAGGCTCAGTTGCGCATCCCAGTTGGTGCTGAGCGTGCGGCCGAAAGCCAGGGTGACGCCGGCGTCATCGTCGGCGACGCGACTATCGTCGAGCCACACCGCATTGACCTGCGGTGCGATGTACCAACTGCCTTCTGCAGCGCCAGCGAATGCCGATCCGGCCGTGAATACTGATGCGAACGCAGCGGTGACAGCCGCGAGCACGCAAGTGTTGATTCTTTTCATGAGTTCTCTCCTGCGCAGATTGGCCCTAGCAAGTGGCGGCGATGATATCCGAGGCCTGCTGGCGGCGGTTAACCATCAATGGCGCGCGAGCGCAGGGTGAATCACCCGCTGTCCCGGATGCAGCCCCAGCCGCTTGGCTTCGCCCCCGCCAATTTCAAGGACCGCGAGCGCAGGATCCGTGCTGCTGATGATGTCGAGCGAGTGCGGAACGGTCCGCGCGACGATCTGCTGGATGCGCCCGTGCGCGTCGATGAACACCATGTCGAGCGGAATGTAGGTGTTCTTCATCCACATGCTCATCGGCTTAAGGCTTTCGTGCACGAACAGCATGCCGTGCAAGGAGGGCAGTGCGCGGACGAACATGAGTCCTTGTGCCTGGCGGCTCGGGGTGTCGGCCAGCCAGACTTCGAACGTGTGTCTGGTCTTCCTGCCGTCGGCGATCTCGAGTTTGCCGCGCGGAAATGCCGCGAGATCTTCGAGCGGGCCCATCTGCGCAGGCGCTGCCACGCTGCCGAGCAGGGCGGCCGCCGCGGCGAGCACGATTGCCGCACGTCGCAGCAGATCAGGGGCGTGCCGGTTTGCTTGCGGGTGTGGTTTCTGGAGATTTGAGGTCATGGCGATCATCGTCCTCGAATTCGACGCGGCCTGCAAAATCGAAGCTGGTCAGGAATACCCGTTCACCGCGCGTCAGGCTGGTGGCGGGCCCCAGGCAGAAGCCCCGGGCCTCGACCCGATAGATAGCGCGGTCGGCGGCCAGCGATTCGACGCGTTGCTGCGTAAGGGAATCGACGGTGCACTTGTCGTCGCCCTTGGTGGCAAAAATGCGCTTCTCGCCCTCGAAGAGAATTGTGACGTTGGTCGGCAAGGTCTCACCGCCGGCTCCTTCGGCGATGCGACCGATACCGAATACGAGGCGGATGCGGCGGCCTTCTCCGCGAAGCGGGCCGCCGATACTCACGCGCACACCGTTGCCTGACGGCCGCGGACCGCCGTCGCACTGCATTTGAGCGTCTTTCCAATCGAGGTCCAGGTCGAGCGCGCCGCGCATGCGCGCGCGCAGATATCCGTCGCCAGCGACAAAGCAGCCGCTCTTTGCGTCGGGAACGGCGGCTGCACCTGTAGGAGGGGCGGCGGAGGCGACATGAGCAAGCGCCGCGCCAAGCGCAGCTACACATGCCGCGCCAGAGGCGCGATGAGGCATGCGTCTACGGTAGCACGAGCCCTATACTGCAAAAAAACCGAGGGACCCAATGGCCAAACGCCCAGCACGCGCAACTTCCGGTCGTTACGTCAGCCGGCTCACGAGTGGAACACTCGCGGTCATCATGGCCGGTGGCCGCGGCGAACGCCTCAAGGGCCTCACCGAGCATCGCGCCAAGCCCGCGACCCCGTTCGGCGGCAAGTTCCGCATCATCGATTTCGTTCTGTCGAACTGCGTGAACTCGGGCATTCGGCAGATCACCGTGCTGACGCAATACAAGGCGCAGTCGCTGATCCAGCACATTCATCGTGGCTGGGGTTACATGCGCGGCGAGTTCGGCGAGTTCGTCGAGGTCATCCCGGCCCAGCAGAAAATCGGCAATCACTGGTATCGCGGTACGGCTGACGCGGTGTATCAGAACATCGACGTCATGCACTCGCATCGTCCGAAGCACGTGCTGGTGCTCGCCGGTGATCACATCTACAAGATGGATTACGGTCCGATGATCGCCTACCACGTGGAAAAGGGCGCCGACATTACCGTGGGTGTAGTCGAGGTCCCGATCGTCGAGGCGAAGGATTTCGGTGTACTGACGGTCACCGAATGGAATCGCGTCACGCGCTTCGTCGAGAAATCGCCGACACCGGATCCGATGCCCGGTCGCACTGACGTTGCGCTGGCTTCGATGGGCATCTATGTGTTCAACCCGGAACTGCTCGAGAGGCTGTTGCTCGAAGACGCGGCGGATGAGAAATCCAAACATGATTTCGGTAAGGACATCATCCCCAAAGCAATTGAGAAGCTTCAGGTGTTTGCCTATCCTTTTCGGGACGTTAAGACCCGAGCTCAGTCCTATTGGCGCGATGTTGGAACAATCGACGCCTTTTATGAGGCCAACCTCGAGCTCGTGTGGGTCAACCCCGAACTCAATATCTATGACGAAGACTGGCCGATATGGACCTACCAGGCGCAAACACCGCCGGCCAAATTCGTGCTCGATGAAGATGGTCGGCGCGGCGTTGCGATCAATTCGCTCGTCTCCGGTGGCGCCATCATCTCGGGCGCCACCGTGCGTGAATCACTGCTGTTCTCCGGCGTGCGTGTCGAGGAGCGTTCGATCGTCGAACGCTCGGTGATCCTGCCGGACGTGCGCATCGGTCAGAACTGCCAGGTGCGCAACGCCATCATCGATGCCGGCTGTGAAATCGCGAGCGGGACGAGCATTGGTTTCGACCAGGCCGAGGATGCGAAACGTTTCCTGGTTACCGAGAAGGGCGTCGTGCTGGTCACGGCGGACATGTTGTCGCATGCGTAATTTTTTCCGCGCGCGGCGTTTGGTGGTTTTGGGTCTGGCGTGTGCCCCGTGGCTCGCCGGGTGCGCGATGCTGCCGAAGTTCGAATCGCCGAAGCTGTCGGTGGTGTCCCTGAAGATGCAAGGCGGCGATATCTTTTCGCAGCGCCTGCAGGTGCGCATGCGAGTCTTCAATCCGAATTCGCGCGGCCTTCCCATCTCGGGCATCACCTATCGCATCGAGGTCAACGACGCCGAGCTTGGCAATGGCAGCACGGCCGCGCCGTTCACGGTGCCGGCCATGGGCGAGGTGGAATTCGACATGCAGATCACGGCGAATCTGGCGGGCGCGCTTGCGAAACTGCTGACGCGACGCGACTCTTCCACGCTCGCCTACCGGCTGGTCGGTGACGTCAATCTAGCCAGCGGCTTTTTGCGGCGCATCCCGTTCGACCAGCGCGGCAACGTCAAGCTCTAGCAACCCGGCAAAAAGCTTCAGGTATTCGTTGCATTGCGTTTCCCAGGAGAAATCGCAGCGCATGGCATTGAGCACGATGCGTTCCCAGAGCGCGGGCTCGCGGTACCATTTCATGGCCGTGTCCAGGGCCCAGCCCATGGCGATCGAGTCGAAATCGTTGAACACGATGCCGGTGCCGACGCCGGTGGCCGGATCGAAATGCGTTACAGAGTCGGCGAGGCCGCCCGTACGGCGCACGACCGGGATCGTGCCGTAGCGCAGGCTGTACATCTGGTTGAGACCGCACGGCTCGTATTGCGAAGGCATCAGGAAAGCGTCGCTGGCGCCTTCTATCCAGTGCGCCAGCGCTTCGTCATAGCCGCCGAAGAACCACGCGCGACCGCGGAATTTCTCGGCGAGCCCGGTAAAAAACTTCTCATAGCGGGGATCGCCGGTGCCGACCACGGCAAGACGCACGTCGTGATCCGTGAGCAGCTTCGGCAACGTGTCGGTGAGCAGATCGAAGCCTTTCTGCGAGGCTAGCCGGCTGACGATGCCGAACAGCGGCGCGCGCCCCTGAGTGGGCTTCATGCCCTGGCGCAACAGAAAATTGCGCTTCAATTCGGCCTTGCGCGGGCTTTCGCCGGGTCCGAAGTGAATGGGCAGATATCGGTCGCGGCGCGGATCCCATTCTTCGTAGTCGACGCCATTCAGGATGCCACGCACCGCGTTGCCGCGCGCCGCCAGAGCCTGCTCCATGCCCATGCCGTATTGCGGCGTCGTGATTTCGCGCGCGTAGGTCGGGCTCACGGTGGTGACCGCATCGGCGTGCAGGATGCCGTGCTTGAGCGCGTTGATGCGTCCCGCCTTGAGATCATCCTGGTGCAGTAGATAGGTGTGGGTACCGAGATCGAGGTCGGCGAGATTCGTGGCGCTGAATTCACCCTGGTAGCCGATGTTGTGGATCGTCAGCACCGATTTCGTGGCGGCGAAGACCGGGTCGTGCTGGTAACTCGAGCGTAGCCACAGGGGCGCGAACGCTGTGTGCCAATCGTGCGAATGCACGATGTGCGGCCGGAAGTTCATACGCCGGCAACACTCAAGCGCGGCGCGAGTCAGCACCAGAAAGCGGCGGTGTTCATCCGGGTCGCCGGTATAGAGCGTCGGGCGCGCGTACAGCACCTCGGATTCCACCAGGTAGACCGGGGTAGCCGACCCGGGCAGGGTGGCGCGCCAGATGTCGACGCTGTATTCATGGCTGCCCGTGAGAATGCTCAGCCCCTGCAGGGTCTCGACGCGCGTCGCGTCGAGCTGACCGCGCTTGATCTGCGAGTAAAACGGCATGAACAGCCGCACGTCATGGCCGGCGGCCGTGAGTTGGCGCGACAGGGCACTGGCGACGTCGGCAAGACCGCCGCTCTTGGCGAGCGGTACCACTTCGGATGCAATGGCGCAGATCGAGAGTTTCACGACGGTGGGCATTCTAGCGTCTCGCGCGCGCTGGTAGCATTGCGGCAGGTCTCCTATTCATGCGTCGACTACTCACTTTTCTCACTGCAGCTCTGCTGCTGCTGGTGTCGCTCGGCATCGGTGCGTTCACGGCTGACCTGCCATTCTGGCGGCGTGCCCTGCAATTGCCTCGGTCGACGGACGGAACCTACCTACCCGTGGCCACGATCGGCGCGCCGGTAGCGCAGCCCGCCAACCACACTCCGCCGGTGGCGCCGGTCATCGATGCGCTGGTGGTCGAAGAGACTGTCAACCGTGCACGCGCTGCCGGCTCGCGCGCACTGTTGGTCACGTATCGCGGTCAATTGCAGGTCGAGCGGTATTTCCTGGCCGACGACGCAGCGACGTTGTTGCCGGCGGCACTGGTGGCGCGCCCGCTCGTGGCCATGGCGGTCGGCATTGCGATCGCGGACCGTCGCATAGCCTCGCTCGACACGCCGGTCGCGCACTACCTGCATGAATGGGACGACGAGGCGCGCGGCCGCATCACGCTGCGCCAGCTGCTCGAGGAGACCAGCGGCCTCGAGACCGGCGGGGACATTCGCGGGTTGTTATATCGCTCGCCCTGGGACGATCCGGCGCGGTTGCCGGCCTTCGCCACCTCTCGCGGCGTACGCATGTTGTTAGGCAATGACTTTGAGTCGAGCGCGCTCGGCTTCAGGCTGGATCATGAACCCGGCGGTTTCTACAACCTGTCGCCGGCCAACACGCAGCTTGCCGCGGTCATCGTCGAGCGCGTCACCGGTAAGCCGTTCGAAGACTTCGTCGACGAACGGCTTTGGCGAGCCGTGGGCGCGGGCACCGCGCAACTGCAGCTCGATCGCCGCGCCGGCATGCCCGCGGCGCACTGCTGCTGGCGCGCGACGGCGCGCGACATGCTGCGCGTGCTCGGATTGCTCGGTACCGACGGTGTGTACGAGCGACGCGCGGTGCTGCCAGCGGGCTGGGTGCAGGATATGGCGCGCGCCTCGCGCGTGAACGCCGAAACGGGCATGCAGGTGTCGCGGTTGACCATCGGCCACGATGACGCGCTCGGCGTGACCGACGACAATGGCAGCGCTTTCTGGGTCATCCCGCAGCGCCAGCTCGCGATTCTGAATATCGCGAATCCAGGCGGAAGCAGCGCCGCGGAACTGCCCGAATGGCTGCTGAAAGGCATGGAAACGCCCCCCGGCCGTTAGAAGGTGCGCAAGTATCGGGTCGTTGCCAATCGCAGTGGCAATCAGAATGTGGCCATGGATATGAAAGTCAGTTCGACAGTCGACGGATTTCTCGACAGCCGCGAATTCACGCGCATGACGCGTGCGATCGAATTCATCGAGCATGAATTTCAACGCCAGCCGCGGCTGGCTGAAATTGCGAGACATGTCGGCCTCTCGGAATTCCATTTCAACCGCCTGTTCCGCCGTTGGACCGGGCTCACGCCCAAACAATATCTTGCGGAAGTCACCGGCCGCGCTGCGGGGACCGCTCTGCGTGCAGAACCATCGGTGCTGGATGCCGCTCACTCGGTCGGACTTTCTGGTGGTGGGCGACTGCACGATTTGACCGTGACTCTGGAGGCCATGACGCCCGGCGAGATTCGCGCCGGCGGTGAAGGCGTGACTATTCACCATGGCATTGCGGACACTCCTTTCGGGTCGGCGTTCGTTGCCGAGACCGCCCGCGGTTTGTGTCGCCTCGCGTTCTTCGACGGTGTCAGCGGCGCCGCGGAATTGAAGGACCTGCGCGCTGCGTGGCCTAAGGCCAAATTCGTGCGCGACGACGCGCGTGCTACGACTTTGGTCGACACCATCTGGGGTCACAGAACCGCAGCGCTGCCGCTCGCGGTATGCGGCACCAATTTTCAGATACAGGTTTGGCGCGCGCTGCTCGAACTAGATGCCGGTGAGACGGTCACATACAGCGCGCTGGCACGAAGGCTGGGTCAATCGAATGGCGCGCGCGCCGTTGGCAACGCGGTGGGCGCCAACCCGATTGCCTGGGTCATACCGTGTCATCGCGTGCTGCGAGCGGGCGGACAACTTGGCGGTTATCGCTGGGGAGTGGCCCGCAAACAGATGATTCGCCGCTGGGAAGAAAGGCGTACTCGGGTCTCATAACATTATGATTCCCCTCGTGTGTCGGGAAGTTCGCGGTGCCATACTTGTCTCCCGCCAACTTCCAGTTCAGAACCGCACACGATGTCAGAAAAGCGCAGCCTCGTTACCCCCATCAGCGTCGCCGTGGCGGTGCTGTGCGCAGCGTGGGCTATCTACGCGACGCAACACCAGGGCGCGCGGACGGCAGCCGCGACGCCTGGCGGCGGCGCGCGCAACACCGCACCCGCGGCGGTAACACTCGCGCTGGTGCGCGCCGAGCGCGTCAGCCAGAAGCTCGAGGCGCTCGGCAACGCGCGCGCCAACGAATCCGTCGACATCAGCACCAAGATTTCCAACATCGTTACCGCGGTGAGGTTTCGCGACGGCGAGCGCGTGAAGCGCGGCCAGGTGCTGGTGCAGCTCGACGATGCGCAGGCACGTGCCGACGTCGCCGCAGCGCAGGCGGCAGTAACCGAGAGCGACAGCATCTACAACCGCAGTCGTGAACTCCTGAACACGCAGGCATTGTCCAAGTCGAGCTTCGATCAGCTCGAAGCCACGCTCAAGGCCAATCGGGCACGCCTCGGCGCGGCAACTGCTCGCCTCGAAGACACCGTGATACGCGCGCCATTTTCCGGCCGCGTGGGACTGCGGCGCGTCAGCGTCGGCACGCTCATAAGCCCGGGCGCGGTCATCACCACGCTCGATGACACCAGCGTCATCAAGCTCGACTTCTCGGTTCCGGAAAATTTTCTCGCCAGCTTGCGCGAGGGCCTGTCAATTCGCGCCCGCGCACCGGCGTATCCCGGGCGTTCGTTCGCCGGTACCGTCGCCAGCATCGATTCGCGGGTCGACATGAACACGCGTTCGGTCACGGTGCGTGCCTTGCTGGCCAATGAAGACGGCGCGCTCAAGCCGGGCATGTTCCTCAACGTGCAGCTCGCGAACGACGAACGCGAAGCGCTGCTGATACCTGAGGAAGCGCTGACTCCCGAAGCCGAGCGGCAGTACGTGTTCGTCGTGGCGGACGGCAAGGCGCAGCGTCGCGAAGTGCGCATCGGTACGCGCACCCCCGGGAGCGTCGAGGTGCTCGCTGGCCTGAGTGCCGGAGAGCGCGTGGTGGTCGAAGGTACGCAGAAAATCCGCGACGGTGCGCAGGTGCTCGGAACCGAGCGTGATGCGGAAGTGCTGCGCTCAGACAACGGTAACAAGTCCCACGAAGCCAGCGCGAGTCCCGCGAGCATCGCGCAATGATGATTTCCGACCTCTCGGTGCGTCGTCCGGTTTTCGCGACGGTGATGTCGCTGCTGTTGCTCATCCTCGGCGTGGGCGCCGTCATGCGACTCTCGCTGCGCGAGTTTCCCGACGTCGATCGTCCCGTGGTCAACATCGAGACCCGCTATCGCGGCGCCTCGTCTGACGTAGTCGAAACGCGCATCACCCAGGTCATCGAGAACGAGATCTCGGGCATCGAGGGCGTCGAACGGCTGAACTCTTCGAGCCGCGACGAGCGTTCGCAGATCAATGTCGAGTTTTCGCTGGATCGCGATCTCGACGCGGCCGCCAACGACGTACGCGAGCGCCTCTCGCGCGTGGCCGGACGCCTGCCGCTCGAAGCCGATCCTTCGCAGATCACCAAGGTAGATAGCGGCACCGATCCCATCATCTTCCTGAACGTCGCGAGTACGCAGCGCAGCGTGCTCGAACTCACCGACTACATGCAGCGTTACCTGGTCGACCAGTTCTCGACGCTCGATGGCGTGGCGAACGTGCGCATGAACGGTGCCCGGCGCTATGCCATGCGCGTATGGCTGTCGCGAGAAAACCTGGCGTCGCGTCAGCTCACGGTCGGCGACGTGGAGAATTCGCTGCTGCGCGAAAACGTCGAGTTGCCGGCGGGCCGGCTGGAATCCACCGAACGTGAGTTCACGCTGCGCACCGACACCAATCTTCGCTCCGAGGAAGACTTCCGCAATCTCGTCGTCGGGCGCGGTGTGGACGGCTATCTCGTGCGGCTCGGCGAAGTGGCCGAGGTGCGCCTGGCCGCGGACGACGATCGGAGCATTTCGCGCTCCAATGGCGCCATCAGCCTGTCGATGGCGATCATTCCGCAATCCAAAGCGAACGTGCTTGCGACATCGAACGCGGTGAAAAAGCGTCTCGCGGAAATCCAGGGCATCCTGCCGAAAGACATCTCCGTCGAGATCAACATTGACAACGGCGTGTTCATCGCCGCCTCGCTCAAGAACGTGGTGTTCGCGCTCAGTGAAACACTGATCCTGGTGCTGGTCGTCATTTTCCTGTTCCTGGGAACGTTGCGGGCCACGCTCATTCCCGCGGTCACGATCCCGGTGTCCATCGTCGCCGCCGCCATCGTCATGCTGACGCTGGACTATTCCATCAATACGCTCACCTTGTTAGCGGCGGTGCTGGCCATTGGCCTGGTGGTCGATGACGCCATCGTGGTGCTCGAAAACATCGTGCGGCGGGTCGATGCCGGCGAACCCGCCGTGCTCGCGTCGATCAACGGGTCCAAGGAAATCGGCTTCGCTGTCATCGCCACCACGCTGGTGCTGATGGCGGTTTTCATACCGGTGTCGTTCATGAGCGGCGATACAGGGCGCTTGTTTGGCGAATTCGGCGTCACCGTCGCGGCGGCGGTGGGGTTCTCGGCGTTCGTCGCGCTCACCATGACGCCGATGATGTGCTCCAAGCTGTTCGCCAACGGCATGCCCCGATCGCGCATGGCCGGCGGCGTCGATCGTGTCTTCCACAACCTCGATGACCGTTACGCCCAAGGGTTACGCCGCGCAATGTCTGGCAAGCGGCCGCTGTGGATAGTCGGTGGGTCGCTGACGCTGTTCGGCGCGCTGGTGCTCCTCTTCATCGTCGGTTCTCCGTTCCCGGGCCTGAGATTGCCCGCGGAACTCGCGCCCGAGGAAGACCGCGCGTTCATCCGCATTTTCATATCAGCCCCCGAAGGTTCGAGCATCCAGTATCTCGACCGGCAGATGCGCCAGGTTGAGGCCATCGCCATGGACGAAGTGCATCGTGGCAACGCGCTGCGCGTCAACGTGCGGACTGGTGGCTTCGGGCGTGCGGCCGACGTGAATACCGGGATGGTGATCCTGCCGCTGTCGCTGTGGGACAAGCGTGCGGAGAGCGCCTCCGCAATAGCCAACCGCCTTCGCCAGCGCACGCAGGGAATTTCCGGTGCGCGCATCAACGTGAATCAGGCAGGCAGTCCACTCACGCGCAACAGCACGCGGCCACTGGCCATCGCACTCGGCGGCGGCGACTACTCGGAAATCGTGAAGTGGCGCGACAAGGTCATGGAGCGCGTGAGCGCCGAAAACCCGCGCATCCTCAATCTCGAATCCGACTATCTCGAACGCCAGCCGCGCGTGATCGTGCAGATCGACCGCAACAAGGCCGCCGATCTCGGCGTCTCGCTGCAGACCGTCGGCCGCACGCTCGAGACCATGATGGGTTCGCGGATCGTCACCACGTTCGAACGCACCGGCGAGGAGTACGACGTCATCCTGCAGGCGCGCGACACGCAGCGCGCCTCGGTCGGCGACCTCGACAATCTTTACGTGCGCTCCGACAAGAACAACGAGCTCATTCCGCTCTCCGCGCTGGTGCGCATCGAAGAGCGTGCCGGGCCCACGGAGTTGCGGCGAACGAATCGCATGCGCGCCATAGAGCTCGCTGGTTCTTTGGCGCCGGGTTACGCGCTCGGCGATGCCGTGTCGTACATGGAAAAGGTCATCCACGAAGAAGCGCCCGAGGCGCAGATCATCTACAACGGCGAGACCTATCAGCTGAAGCAGTCCGGCGATGCGCTGTGGATCACCTTCGCGTTTGCGCTGCTGGTGGTGTACCTCGTGCTCGCGGCGCAGTTCGAGAGCTTCGTGCACCCCATCGTCATTCTCGTGACCGTACCACTCGCGATCACGGGCGCCATTCTCGGACTGTGGCTGTTCAATTCGACCATCAACATCTTCAGCCAGATCGGCTGCATCATGCTGATCGGCATCGCCTGCAAGAACGGCATCCTCATCGTCGAGTTCGCCAATCAGCTCCGCGATCGCGGCGTCGAGTTCGTGGACGCGGTCATTCAATCGGCGGCCACGCGTCTGCGACCGGTACTCATGACCAGCTTGTGCACGGCATTCGGCGCGGTGCCGCTCATGCTGGCCCATGGCGCCGGCGCCGAGAGCCGCGAATCCATCGGCGCCACCGTGTTTTTCGGCACCGTGGTGTCACTTGGCATGACGCTCTACGTGGTACCCGCCCTGTACCTCCTGATCGCGCGTAACACGCGCTCTCCCGAATACATGTCGCGACTCATCGACGGGCTGCTCGGCAAGCCACCCGCCGAGCGTGGTCTGCATGCAACTACTGAATCCCCGGGCGGCTCGTCACCAGATCGTCATCCGGGCTAATTCGCCACAACGAGTTTTTTACATAAGTGCCCGTTCGGGCGTAACAATCGCGCCCTGCTGTCAATCGCAACCTGTCTCCTTAAGACCTTGATCCTATTGTAATTTAGGGCCCGGCTGAGCGGTCGCGAGGAGGGTCGCTGGTAGACTGGCGCCCGACACGTTTCCCCTGCCTCGCGACCTTCTCAATGGCCCAGCCCCCGTACAAACAGCTCGAACAGGAATGGAAACGCCTGCACGCATTCCGTGGCGCCATGGCCATCCTTCGTTGGGACGCGGCGGTGATGATGCCGCGCGGAAGTGCCGACGTTCGCGGTGAGCAGCTCGCGGCGCTTGAAACCGAATATCACGCGCTGGTCACCGCACCGAGGATCACGCGACTGTTGGATCGCGCCCAGGCCAACACGGGCGGGCTCGTGGATTGGCAGATTTCCAATCTTCGCGAAATGCGCCGGCAACGCGACTTCGCCATAGCGACACCAGTGGCTCTCGTTGCGCGCCTGGCCAAGGCGGCTTCAAAGGCCGAGGCCAAGTGGCTCTACGCGCGCGAGACCGGCAAGTTCGAAGACTTCGCGCCGCACCTCGAAGAAGTCGTCCACCTGGTGCGCGACAAGGCGCAGCTGCTCGGGCAAGCGCGCAATCTTGCGCCCTACGACGCGCTCATCGATGAGTTCAGCCCCGGACTCACGTCGGGCGAAATTGATGCCATGTTCAAGGCCCTGGGGCGCAGGCTGCCAGGGCTCATCCGCGAGGTGCTCGCGCGCCAGGAACAACATCCGGTGCTGCCGATCGTCGGCAAATTCAGCGCCGCGAAGCAGCGCGCGCTGGCGGTGGAAGTCATGAAGGCAGTGGGGTTCCCGTTCGATCGCGGCCGTCTCGACGAGAGCGAGCATCCATTCACCGAAGGCGTTCCGGGAGACGTGCGCGTGACCACGCGCTTCGACACCACCGAGCCGTTCTCCGGTTTGTTAGGTGCCCTGCACGAGACTGGTCACGCGATGTATGACGTGGGTCTGCCCGCGGAATATGCCGATCAGCCGGTGGGGCGCGATCGCGGCATGGCACTCGAAGAGAGTCAGTCGTTGCTCATGGAAATGATGGTGTGCCGCAGTCGGGGCTTCGTGACCTACCTGAAGCCGCTGCTCGAGAAACATTTCGGCGTGTCCGGTCCGGAATGGTCGGAAGAAAACCTCTATGCGCATCTGACGCGCGTCAAACGCGGCCCGATTCGTGTCGACGCCGATGAGCTCACCTACACGTTGCACATTCAGCTGCGTTACGAGCTCGAGAACCAGTTGTTGTCGGGCGAACTCGCGGTACGCAATCTGCGCGACGCCTGGAATTCCAGCATGGAACAGCGGCTCGGCGTGAAGCCGCAGACTGATCTTGAAGGCGTATTGCAGGATGTGCACTGGGCGGTCGGCTCGTTCGGCTATTTCCCGTCGTATGCGCTCGGCGCGGTCATGGCGGCGCAGTTCTATGATTCGCTGCGCGAATCATTGCCGGGCGTGGAAGCACAGGTTGCGCGCGGCGAATTCGCCGGGCTCATCGGCTGGCTGCGCGAGCACGTGCACGGGCATGGCGCGCGTGTCAGCACGCAGGAATTGCTCAAGCTATCCACCGGCAAGCCGCTGTCCGCCACGGCCGCATTGCGCTATCTCGAAGCGAAATACCTCGAACCCGAATCAGTCGTCGGTAGCGCCGCGGCATGACCGGCGGCGATGGCCGCCTGGTGCAGGATTGGCGCAGCTGGCTGATGATTGGGCTCACTGCGGCGCTCGCGGTTGCCGCTCTCGTGGTTCCGGCGATGCCCCAGCCACAGTCTTATCACGCGTTCGCGGACTGCCGCAGTTTCTGGGCCGTCCCCAACTTCTTCAACGTGGTGTCGAACCTGCCATTTCTGGCCGGCGGTGCGCTCGGTCTGCATCTGATCTGGAAAGGTGGCGGGCAATTCGTCGATCCGCGCGAACAGTTGCCTTACCTGGTGTTCTTTCTGGGTGCGTTGCTCACCTGTTTCGGCTCGGCGTACTACCACGCGGCACCTGACAACCCCCGGCTGGTGTGGGATCGGCTGCCAATGACCCTTGGGTTCTCCGGCCTGGTGGCCGCTTCCCTCGTGGAGCGCGTAGACCTCAAGGTCGGCCTCGGGTCACTGTGGCCGCTGCTCGCGCTGGGAGTGATCACGGTGCTCTATTGGTACGGCACCGAGCGAGCCCATGCCGGCAATATCATTCCCTACGCGGCCTACCAGGGCTGGTCCATCGTCGTCATCATCATGTTGTTGCTGCTTTATCCGGCGCGGCGTTACAGCCATGGCCGCTTGCTGGCGTGGGCGGCCGGCTGGTACGGAATTGCCAAGGTCTTCGAGACCTTCGACCTTCGGGTCTTTCGGCTTCTGGGCGGGACACTGAGCGGTCACACGATCAAGCACGTGCTGGCGGCATTCGCGGTGTTTGCCGTCGTCCGGCAACTGCGGCTGCGCGAGCCAGTTAGAATCCCGGCGCAATGAACGCCACGCCCGAAACCCTGCTCGAAACCTCGCCCGAGTGGCCTTCGCAGACCGCGAAGAAGCTCGGTGCGCATTTGCGCGGGCTCGTCGGCAAGGCCATCGAGGACTACCGGATGATCGCCGACGGCGATCGGGTCATGGTGTGCCTGTCGGGCGGCAAAGACTCATACACGCTGCTGGACGTGCTGTTGTCGTTGCAGCGGTCGGCGCCCATCGATTTCACGCTTATCGCCGTCAATCTCGACCAGAAGCAGCCGGACTTTCCAGCCGAGGTGCTGCCCAACTACCTGCGCGAGATTGGCGTGCCATTCCACGTGATCGAGCAGGACACCTACAGCGTGGTCAAGCGCGTCATCCCGGAAGGCAAGACCATGTGCGGCCTGTGCTCACGACTGCGGCGCGGTGCGCTATACCGTTACGCCGCCGAAAACGGCATCAACAAGATTGCGCTTGGCCACCACCGTGACGACATTGTCGAGACATTGTTCCTCAATATGTTCCATGGCGGCCGGCTCAAGGCGATGGCGCCCAAGCTCAAATCCGACGACGGCCGGAACATCGTGATCCGCCCGCTCGCCTACGTGGCCGAGTCGCAGATCGAACGTTACGCTCGCGCCAGAAATTTCCCGATCATTCCCTGCAAGTTGTGCGGTTCCCAGGACAACGCGCAGCGCAAGGAAGTCAAACGCATGCTGGCCGAATGGGAGCGGCAATACCCGGGACGCACCGAATCCATTTTCTCGGCATTGCGCAATGTCGAGACCGCGCACCTGGCCGATACGAAAATTTTCGATTTCACGGGCCTGGATGGCGATCGTCCCAACACCGATCAGTAAACCGCTGGCGGAATCGTACTGGGTCATTCCCGGTCGACTGCTGGCTGGCAAATATCCTGGCGGCAAGACGCCGAAGGAGGCGGAGCGCCGCGTCGGAGCGCTGCTCGAAGCGGGCTTCGACACTTTCATCGATCTGACCGTAGCGGGTGAGCTTCCACCTTACGACATCTATCTACCCGCGACCGTTCGCTACACGCGCAAACCCATCCCCGACCATGGGGTACCGACCTTCCCCGAGCACATGGCCGAAATCCAGGCCGAGATCGACACGGCGCTCAAGCGCGGAGGGCGCGTGTACGTGCATTGCCGTGCGGGAATTGGCCGCACGGGCATCGCGGTGGCCTGCCATCTCGTCAAGCAGGGCATGCCCCCGGACGCGGCGCTCATCCGGCTCAATGAGCTGTGGCAGGACAACGAGCGCTCCGCAACCTGGCCCGATGTTCCCGAGACGGATGAACAGCGCGATTACATCCTCGCGTGGTCGCCGCACAGCGATCCCATGCAGGCGCCGGAGGTCATGGATGCGGCGCGCACGCTGCGCGAAAGATTCCAGGGCGCCCTGGTCGGCCTCGCCGTGGGCGATGCGCTCGCTGCACATACGCAGTTCCGCAAGCCAGGTACGTTCGCCGCGGTCGGAGACCTGCTCGGAGGCGGGCCGTTCGACCAGCCGCGTGGCGCCTGGACCGACGATACCGCCATGGCACTGTTGCTGGCGGAAAGCCTGCTCGAGCGCGAAGGATTCGACGCGCACGATCAAGTGCAACGCTACGCGCGCTGGCAACGCGAGGGATACGGAAGCGCCACGGGCCAGTGTGTCGGCATCTCCGCCAACGTCGCGCGGGCGCTCGCCACCGCGCAATACAAACGCCAGCCCTTCGCGGGCTCGCACGATCCGGAGCAACTCGACAAGGACCCGTTGTCACGCGTCGCCCCGGCCGTCATGTATTTTTTTGCCGATGTCTCCACGGCGGTGGCAAAGGCTGCCGAGGCCGCCCGTATTACCGCGCAGGCGCCGTTGGTGCTCGACTGTGTGCGGATGCTCGCGGCGATGGTCCACGTGGCGCTATCGGGCCGGGACAAATCGGAAGTTCTGCGGCCATCGCGCGCGCTGTGGCTCACCGCGAGCACGCGTCCCGAGCTGCTGGCCGTTTACGACGGGTCGTACAACAACCGCCAGCCGCCGGAAATCACCGGTGGCGGCGGCATCTTGCAGGCGCTCGAGGCGGCGCTCTGGGCATTCCAAAACAGTGAGACCTTCCGCCAGGGCGCCTTGCTTGCCGCGAATCTGGGGCGTGACTCGGATGTGGTCGCTGCGGCCTACGGCCAGGTGGCCGGCGCGTATCACGGAGTGAGTGCGATTCCCGGAATCTGGCGTAACAGCCTGATCAGGCAAGAAGTGATAATCGACAGTGCGGACCGGCTTCTCACTCACGCGCTCGTGGCACTCGGAACGTGATTCCGCAACTGGTTCGTCTCGCTTAAAGTGCAGGCCATGTCGTCCACGCGTCCTTCCCGCGCCAATCCTGCCAAGCGCTCGTGGACGCGCCTGTCCGACGAACAATTGCTCGGCATGCGTTTCTGCGATCTGAAACTCAAGATCGAACGCTCACCAGTGGCCAAACGCGTGCGCCGCCTCTATCGCGAGCTCGACAAGCGGCAAATCGGCTTTCGTCCGCATGTCTGGCTGTCCGAAGAATGGTTTTCTCCCGACGGTGTGCCGGGCATCGCCGTGCCGTTCTATCTGGCGCATCCGCGCCTCGAGCGCCTCGAGCGCCGCATGATGCGCAACGTCGAAGGCGGCAGCGCGGAAAGCGCCATGCGCATCCTGCGTCATGAAGCGGGACACGCGATCGACACGGCGTATCGGCTGCGGCGCCGCAAGCGCTGGCGCGAAATCTTCGGCCCGGCTTCACTGCCGTATCCTGATACTTACCGAGCGCGTCCTGGCAGCCGGCGCTACGTGCAGCATCTCGGTGAGTGGTACGCGCAGGCACACCCCTGTGAGGACTTCGCCGAGACTTTTGCGGTTTGGCTGAAGCCGAACTCGCCCTGGCGG
>JBDTSV010000171.1:0-34566 GCA_039930985.1 Pseudomonadota bacterium | reverse complement strand
GCGCGCCCGTGGTTGTTCACCATCGGGCGCCGCGAGCACGCACGCCTGTACGAACGCAAACGACTGCCTACCGTCGACGTGGACGAAGCCTCCGTCCTGGCTGATCCGGCGCTGGCCAGCGACGGCGACGCCCGGCTCGATGACCTTCGCCGCGCCATCCTGCAGTTGCCGGATGAATACCGGGAACCACTGGTGATGCAGGTGTTAGGCGGGTTGAGCACAACGGAGATCGCCGCGGAGCTCAAGCTCACGCAGCCCGCGGTGCTCACCCGGCTGTTTCGCGCGCGCAACCGGTTGCGCGTCATTTACGGGCTCGAGCCCGCGGAGGACGCGGAATGAACTCCTCCAGCGAATGCCAGCACGTACGCGTCGCGGTCGGCGGCGATCCGCACAACCTCTCGCCCGAGGTGAAAGCGCACCTTTTGACCTGTGTGGATTGCAGCCGCTATGCGCAAGATACGCTGACGCTCGATCTGGGTGTGCGCGACGCCCTGCAGCTGCCGGTCAACCGTTTTCGCCGGGCTGCGCCGCCGGCGCGCCGCTTCGCGCTGGCGGCTTCGGTCGTGCTGGCCACGCTCATCGGTGGTGGATTCTGGCTGTTGGCGCCACGCTCGGCGCTCGCCGGCGAGGTCGTCGATCATGTCATGCACGAGGGCGGTAGTTGGGGAGAGCAGGTAGTGCTCACTCCCGCGGAAGTCGCGGCAGTCCTCAAGGAAGCAGGCGTGCAGTTCGACAGTTCATTGCCGGTGGTTTATGCCATGGCCTGTCCGTTTCACGGTCATCTCGTACCACATCTCGTGGTACAGACCGCGAATGGTCCCATGACGGTGATGCTGCTGGCCCACGAGAAGGTGTCCGCGCGTCAGGAATTCGCGTCCGAGGGACTCGAAGGCGTGTTGTTGCCGGCGGGCGAGGGCGGCGTCGCCGTGCTGATGCAGCATGGCAAGGTGCCGGAGGCGATCGCCGCGGACGTGGTCAGCGGCGTTCGCTGGTAGTCAGCACTTCGCAGCCCGATTGCGGTCCGCCCAGCAGCCGCTGCAGTTCCGGCAGCCATTCGCGCATGCCCTCTTCAACTAGATAGGGCGCATTCACCAGCATCAGCGCCGAACCATTGAGAGCCGCGCGCGAGTCGCAGGGATGCATCCACAACAACGAAGCCAGCACGGGCTGGCCGGCGGCCTTGTGCAACATGGAGAACCAGGCGTCGAAGTCGCTGCGCAGCTTGACTGGAACCCAGAGGACCAGCGCCGCGCTCGCGAAGCGCTGCAAGGAGTCGCTGACCGCGTTGAGCAGGCGGGTGTGGTCTTCGCGTTCTTCGAAAGGCGGGTCGATGAGCACGCAGCCGCGCCGCTCCGGCGGCGGCAACAGAGCGCGCAAGCCCGAAAATCCGTCGGCGGTCTCCACGCGCACGCGTTCGCGCTCGGGCAACACCTTGCGCAGGTGGCTGGCCTCTTCGCGTTGCGTCTCGAAGAACACGAGCCGGTCCGCGGCGCGCAGCGCGTGCAGCGCCAGCAGCGGCGAGCCGGGATAGCGCAGGCTGCCACCGTGCATGCCGGCCGCAATTTGCTCGCGATACTGGACAAGCGCGGCATGACGCGGCGCGGCCGCGAGCAATTTTGCGATGCCGGCCTGCCACTCCGCCGGATGCGCGGTATCGCCGGGATGGAGGTCATACTCGCCACGGCCGGCGTGCGTGTCGACGAACAACAGGCCCTTGTCCTTGCGCGTCAGCGCGCGCAGAACCTCGAGCAGCAGCACGTGCTTGTGGACGTCGGCGAAGTTGCCGGCGTGATACTGATGGCGATATTTCATTGAACCCCGGCGCTGGACCGCTCGCGTTTATACACTGTCAGGCGACGTGAGGATCATGCTCAAAATTCTGCGTATATCGTTCATTGCGGGGCTGGCTTCGTGGCCGCTGCTCGCCGCCGAGGCGCCGGCGCAGCCGCAAGGCATTGCGCCCCCAACGCGCATTCCCTACGTCCCGTCCCTCGTCGTGCAGTCGGGAACGAGGGTTTCGACATCGACAATTCCGCGTGAAGTGCGCCGAGCTGTGGTGTCCGATGCGGCGCGCCGCTTTCGGGTCGCGGAAAGCGCGGTGGTGCTGGTTCACGCGGAGCAGATGACGTGGAGCGACGGTTCGCTTGGGTGCCCCGAGCCCGGGCAGATGTATACGCAATCTGTGGTACCCGGATTTCGCGTCGTCGCGAGAACCGTCGAAGGCGAGTTCCTGTACCACACGGATTCGCGCGGCAAGGTGCTGGTCTGCGCACCAGCGGCAGGCTGACAAGCGCAGGTTTCGGGTCGCCCCCCGAAAGGACCCGAGCGATGCTGACGCCTCTCACAGGAGATCGTCATGCGCTTCAAGGTTCGCGGAATTCCCCAGGAAATTGCCGAGGAGGTGCGCCGAACGCGCCTGTCACCAGGCTATGGCCATCCCGCGCACCTCGAGGTTGCGCGTGGTACCGGGCCGTGTCGCTGCTGCCTTCGTCCGTTCGTTCCGGGTCGGGAGCAGCGACTGCTCTTCACCTACCGTCCCTCCGGCGATGGCGCGAGCCTCATGGCGCCGGGACCCGTGTTCATTCACGCCGAACATTGCGATGCGTATGTCGGCGATGGTTTTCCGGACGAGTTGCGTGGCGTCGCGCTGGCATTCGAAGCGCGCGCCAGCGGATCACGTGTTCCCGAACTGCTCGTGCGCGACGATGCGCCGGCCGAAGCGCAGCTCAAGGTGCTGTTCGAAGACCTGTGCGCGCAGTGGGTGCACGTGCGTCACGCGCAGGCCGGCTGCTACATCGCGCGAATCGATCGCGTCGATTGAGCGGCTTCAGCGAGCGCGGGCGGCGCGCAACGCATCGGCTGCCTGTGTCCTGACTGTGTCGAAAGCGTTTTTCAATTGCGCGGCCGAGCCGTCGCCTTCGATGTCGACGAGCCCGCGATAGTTGCCGCGCGCCAGCGCTTCGAGATACGGGCGGAAATCATCACCGGCGACACCGGGCAGCGTGCGTTGTTCACGTTCGGCCATTTCGACGACGCCGACCCAGCGCATTGCCGCCGCCAGTTGGCCGGGCGTGTCGCCCATGACGCGCATGTGGTACAGGTCCGCGAGCACGCGAATGTTGTGATGATTTACCGCCGCCACGACGTTCACGACCTCGTCGATGCGATTGAGGTAGTTGCACTCCTGCGCGCGCTGCATCTCGACCCCGATGGTGATGCCATGCCTCTTCGCGAGCGGCGCCATCGCGCCGAGCAGCGCGATGAATTGTTCGTCGGCCTGCGTCCTGGTCCAGCCGTCGGGAATCTGCCGTGCGCTGTTGCTGCCGAACACGATGTATTCACCGCCCAGGGACCGCAGGCGCGCGAACGCCGTCGCGGCATAGGCCAGCACACGCTGAGGATCGGCGTGGGGACCCACGCAGACGAGACTCGGATCGCGCAAGAAGCTGTTGCAGCCGCGAACGCGCAGAGGTGCCGCGAGCGCGCGCTGCCGGTTCGGCGCGAAGTCGGCCTCGCTCGCGAAGGGAATCAGGAAATCGGCGACGCTCTCGACGATGAAATCCGCGCCGAGTGCCCGCAGCTCAGCGGCGCGTTCGATCTTCGCAGTGATGCCCACGGCGCTGAACAGCGGTTTGCTCGCGGCGTTCGCCAGACCCGGGAAAACCACACCGCCGGCGATGCAGGTGCCGCCGACGAGCGCCGAAGCGCGCAGCAGCGCACGGCGCGAGAATCGATTGTTGCTAACTACCATCGCGGCAGTAAATCGCGCGAGAGCGCGGCGGTCAACTGGATACCGCTCCGCGGAACTCAGGCCTTCTTGCGCTTCGGCGCAGCCTTCTTCGGAGCGGCGGCCGAGCCCTTCGGCTTCTCGGCGTTTGCGGCGGCTTTCTTTTTCGGCGCCGCGGCTTTTTTGGGCGCGGCCTCGGCGGTCTCCGCCTTCTTTGCCGCCTTGGCGGTTTTCTTCGCGGGCTTGGCGTCCGCGGCGGCAGCCGCTGCTGCTGCGTCATCACCCGGGGGCGCGTTCTTCTTGGCGGGCGCGCCTTTCTTGCGGCCGAAACGGCTGCCCCGCAACGGCGCTACGGCGAGCAGTTCGCGACACAGCTCGAGCGTGACTGCTTTCGGATCGGTGTCCTTGGGGATGCGGGCGTTGCGCTTGCCGTCGGTGATGTACGGGCCGTAGCGGCCGTTCAACACCTGGATATCGTCGACGCCGAAGTCCTGGATGATGCGGTTGGCGTCCGCTTCTTTCTTGAGACGGATGACTTCGAGCGCGCGTTCCAGGGTGACAGTATACGGATCGTCAGGTGGCTTGAGCGACACGTACTTGGCGCCGAACTTGATGTACGGACCGAAGCGGCCAATGTTGGACTGAACCGGCTCGCCTTCGGCGGTGTTGCCCAGGCTGACGGGTAGTTTGAACAGCTCGAGCGCCTCGGGCAGCTTGATGAGATCCATCTTCTGGCCGGGGCGTAAGCCCGCGAACTTCGGTTTTTCCTCGTCGTCCTTGGTGCCGACCTGCACGAACGGGCCATAGCGGCCCATGCGCACGGTGATGGGCTTGCCGCTCTCCGGATGTTTGCCGAGCTCACGTGCCTGCGCGACTTCTTCGCGCGAGACGTTTTTCTCGATGTGCTCGACCTGCGTGATGAACGGCTTCCAGAATTTCTCGAGCGGCAGGGTCCAGTCTTCTTCGCCGCGCGACACCGCGTCGAGCTCGTCTTCGAGCGAGGCGGTGAAGCCGTATTCCACGTATTTGTGGAAATGCTTGGACAGGAAACTGCCAACGATCTTGCCGATGTCCGTTGGAATGAACCGTCGGTTGTCCATATCGACGTATTCGCGATCTTTGAGCGTCGAGATGATGGTGGCGTAAGTCGACGGGCGGCCGATGCCGTGCTCTTCGAGCGACTTGACCAGCGAGGCTTCCGAGAAGCGCGGCGGTGGCTCGGTGAAGTGCTGGTCGCCATGCACTTTGAGCAGCGTGACCGCGTCGCCATCTTTCATGGCTGGCAGGATGCGGTCGTTTTCGTTTTCCGGTTTCCCGTCGTCGACGTCTTCCTGGTAGACGGCCATGTAGCCCGGCTTCACCAGCGTCGAGCCATTGGCTCGCAGCACGTGGCGGCCTGTGCCTGCGCCGTTCGACTCGGCGTGCTTGCTCGGAATCATGTCGACCGCCACCGTGTCGAACAGCGCGTGCGCCATCTGCGAGGCGATGGCGCGCTTCCAGATGAGTGCGTAGAGCTTGTACTGGTCCGGATCGACCTTGCCTTCGAGCTTCGAGGGCAGGATGGCGGCGGAAGTGGGACGGATGGCTTCGTGCGCTTCCTGCGCATTGCGCGACTTGGTCTTGTAGATGCGCGGCTCTTCGGCCACGGCTTCGGCGCCGTATTCTTTGGCGATGACTTCGCGCATCTCGCGCACGGCATCGACCGCCAGGCTCAGCGAGTCGGTACGCATATACGTGATGAGTCCGATGCTGCCTTCGCCGAAATCCACACCTTCATATAGCTGCTGGGCGAGGCGCATGGTGCGCTGGGCGGAATAGCCGAGTTTGCGCGCGGCTTCCTGCTGCAACGTTGACGTGCTGAATGGCGGCGATGGATTGCGGCGGCGCTGCTTCTTGTCGATGGAGAGCACGTGCAGGAAACCCTGCGATGCATCGTTGATCGACTTTTCGACGCCGCGCGCGGCGTCCTCGTTCGTGAAGCTGAACTGCTCGACCTTCTGCCCGTCGAACTCGACCAGCTTCAGCGGAAAAGTCTGCGCGCTGTGTTCGCCCTCGGCTTCGAGCGTCCAGTATTCCTGCGGCACGAACTTGCCGATTTCGTCTTCGCGCTCGCAGATCATGCGCAGCGCCGGGCTTTGTACGCGTCCCGCGGAAAGACCGCGGCGCACTTTCTTCCAGAGCAGTGGCGACAGATTGAACCCGACGAGGTAGTCGAGCGCGCGGCGCGCCTGCTGCGCGTTCACGAGGTCGAGCGACAGGTCGCGCGGCTCGGCGACGGCGCGTTGCACTTCGCCCTTGGTGATTTCGTAGAACACGACGCGCTTGACCGTCTTGTCCTTGAGCTCGCCGCGCTCTTGGAGCAACTCACGCAGATGCCAGGAAATCGCTTCGCCTTCGCGATCCGGGTCGGTTGCCAGATAGAGGTTCTTGGACTTCTTCAAGGCACGCGAGATGGCGTCGACGTGTTTCTCGTTGCGCTCGATGGAGCGGTAGCTCATCGCGAACTTGTTGTCGGGATCGACCGCGCCTTCTTTCGGGATGAGATCGCGGACGTGACCGTAACTGGCCAGCACCTCGAAATCCTTGCCGAGGTACTTCTTGATGGTTTTTGCTTTCGCCGGTGATTCGACGATGACCAGGTTTTCAGCCATCAGTTGGGCAGCGAGTCTTCGGCATCGAACAGCAGGTCTTCCATGCGCGCGCAGGCTTGTTCCTGGCCGGGCTGACTCGACAGCACCATGAGGACCAGCCACTTGAGCCGGTCGATATCCACATCGTCGCCGTCGAGTGCCACGAGCCGATCGATGACGATCTCGCGCTGCAGGGGCGACAGGATGCCTTCCTGCTCGAGCTGCAGCAGGTAACCGCGGCAGCTCGTGGAAATGCGCTCGAGCTCGTCGCTGGAAAACACCCGCAGCGCGCGCTGATGGGTGCCGATGTCGGGCCGCGAGCGCTCGCCGGCGAGGTCGGCGAGCCGGTCGAGGGCGCGCTCAACGTTGTGACGGCCGAATCCGGCGCGTTCGAGATCGGCGGCGAGTGTTTCGCGTTCGGGTACTTCCGGGGCTTCAGCCAGCATGTACTGGTCGAACACGTAAATAAGAATGTCTAAAACACTTCCGGTCATGCTGTCGCCGGTTGTTGTTGGCTTCATTGTCCCGCCATGCGGCTGTAACGGCCGCCGGGATGCGGCGCCACGTGCCCGTCGAGCTCCAGAATCAGCAGCATCGAAGCGATCGATTCGCTCTTCATACCCGTGCGTTCGATCAAGCTATCGACGCTTGCTGGCTCAAAGGCGAGCGCATCTAACAGGATTTTGTATTCCTTGTCCAACGTGGGTCCCGCCCCGGGCGCCATTGGGGCACTTGCAACCAATTGGCTGGAAAGGGAAATCTTGAGCTCGCAGAGAACGTCCTCAGGCTGTTCGACCAGCTTGGCGCCTTGCCGGATGAGCTGATGGCACCCGCGGGCGAGCGGATTGTGGATGGATCCGGGGATGGCGAAGACCTCGCGCCCGGCCACTCCGGCCAGCCGCGCGGTGATCAGCGACCCCGAGCGCTGTGCCGCTTCGATGACCAGCGTGCCGTGGCTCAAGCCCGCGATGATGCGATTGCGCTGGGGAAAGCAGGCTGGCAAAGGGTCCGTGCCGGGCGGAAATTCGGCGACCAGCACACCGCTTTCGACGATGCGTTCCGCGAGCGACTGGTGTTCGCGCGGATAGATCCGGTCGAGCCCGCAGCCGAGAACCGCGACCGTAAGCCCGCCGCCGGCGAGCGCGCCCTCGTGGCAAGCCGCATCGATGCCCAGCGCGAGACCGCTGGTGATGGTGAGGCCGGCGCGTGCGAACCAGCTGGCGAACTCGCGCGCCGTCGATTTGCCGCCCGCGGTGGGATTGCGGCTGCCGACCATGGCGAGCTGCGGTTCGCTCAGGGCCCGGATGTCGCCACGCACATAGAGCAGCGCCGGCGCGTCCGGGGATTCACGCAACATGTGCGGATAGGCCGGCGAGGTTGCCGGCAGCAGCCGGGTTCCGGACTGATCGAGCCAGTGCAGATCGCGACTGACCAGATCCTGATCGGGGGCGGCCAGCCAGGCGATCGCGCGGGTAGTTAGGCCGAGCTGCGCCAGCCGGGTGCGGTCGGGGCGCTCGAGAGCGGCGAAATCGGCGCTATCGGCCGCGAGCAGCGCAAATTGCGCGACGCTCAGGGACGGGGCACGCGCCGCGATCGCCAGCCGCCGGCGAATGGCGGTATCTGATTCCATCGCCACAGCCTAAAACGAAAGGGCCAGCACGATGGCTGGCCCTAACTCGTCTCATTGAAGAGAAATGCGCTATGGGTTGTAGACGCGATCAGCCACTTGCATCGGTCCACGCGCACCGATCACCAGCCCGTAGCTCAGGCGATCGAAAACCTTGAATACGATGAGTGTGCCGGCACGTTCGTACGGCAGCCGAATCTTGTCGCCAAAATTGGCCTTGCCCCAGGGACGCTTCTTGTACTTGTCCTCCACCAGCGCACCCTGCTGATCGACGGCCAGCACCGTGCCGGGTGTGAGCCCCTCGTTCGAGCCGCGATTGAGCACCACGACCTGGAACTGGCCGATCTGTTCGGCGCCGTCGGCGACCGCGATGATCTGCCCGTCAATCGCCGTGGTCGGCGCGTGCGGTGCGAAGTTCAGCGACGATTCACCCTGCTGCGAAATCAGTCGATCACCCTCGAGAGCCTCACGCGCACCCTCGGTGAGAACGGCCTTGGAAACCTCGCCCGGAACCTTCACGACGGCCGTGGCAACGTATGCGGCCTGGTAGCCGACGATTTCCTTGGAGCCGATATCGCGAATCGGCTCACCGACGTGCATGACCACATAGCTCTGGTTGAGCGCGCCGTTCAGATCCTTCACGTAGATCTCGTGCCCGTTGCCGCCAATCATGTGGCGATCGCGGAACGCGAGAATGTGCGGAGCGGCCAGCGCCTGCTCCTTGGTGAGGATGCTGGGTTTGGTCAGGAACGCGGCAATTGCCGAGAACGGAATCGTGTCGATTGGGCCGTCGAGCGCATCGCTGCGCAGCCGCGGCTGCAGGCGTGCGCCGCTGTATTGCGAGACGCTGACGCGTGCATCGCCGTTGGCGCCATAGGCAAGCGACAGCACGTCACCGGGATATATAAGGTGCGGATTCTCGACCTGCGGATTGATCTGCCAGATTTCTGGCCAGAACCACGGGTCCTTGAGAAATACCGCGGCGATATCCCACAGCGTGTCACCACGCTTGACGGTGTAGTTCATGGGCGCATCGGGGCGAATGAGTTGCGCCGTGGGCGCAGCCGATTCGGCGGCCGGGGCGTCGTTCATTCCGGCGATGGCGGCCTCGGTAGCCGTCAGGTCATCGGTGGTGTTGGCGGTATCAACGGGCGCGATTTGCTGGGGCGGACGGGTTTCCACCACAGGCGGCGCCGACTTGCACCCCGCAACCACGACGGTGGCGGCAATGAAGGCCATGAGCACGAAGAGACGCGGGGTCAGGAATGCGAGCACGCGCGGCTCCCTAAGTTGTTGATTGAAAGACATCCTCCACTCCTCAATCCTGGGTGGGGCAAGCGGACCCCACTGTTATAATCCGCCGCGACACGAGGGCATACGATCTATTGTCAAGTTTGTGCGCTGGATCACGGGTCTAACACCCGCGCCGCTCCATGCATTCCTTGTCCACGGTCGGATCGCCCAAACATTAGCAGCAATCGAGCGGAACATCATGGCGCGCCTGCAAATTCTTGAATACCCCGACCCTCGTCTTCGCACCAAGGCAAAGCCCGTCGAGGTGTTCGACGCGGCGCTCGCCCAGCTTGCGGAAGCGATGCTGGAGACCATGTACGCCGCTCCCGGCGTCGGCCTCGCAGCCACCCAGGTCGATGTGCATAAGCGCTTGATCGTCATGGATGTTTCCGAGGGAAAGACTGAACCGCGGGTGTTCTGCAATCCCGAGGTTCTTGCTGAGGATGGCCTCGGCATCACGGAAGAAGGCTGCCTGTCCGTGCCCGGCATTTTCGACGAGGTGGAACGCGCCGTCACCGTTCGGGCGCGCGCGCAGGACGTTTCCGGCAAGACATTCGAAATCGATCTCGAGGGGCTGGCGGCCGTGTGTCTTCAGCACGAGATGGACCACCTCGAGGGGAAACTCTTCGTCGATTATCTGTCCGATCTCAAACGCGAACGCATTCGCAAGAAGCTGGACAAGGATCGCAAAGAACGCGCCAGCAAAGCGCGCGAAACCAGTTCCGCGCGCGCGTACTGACTCCTGCACGATCCATCCAGCCTTCGGGCGCGCCCATGACCTCGTTACGAATCGCCTTCGCGGGCACGCCGCAATTCGCGCTGCCCGCTCTTCGCGGATTGCTCGCGTCGCGGCACGACGTGATCGGCGTGCTCACGCAGCCCGACCGGCCGGCGGGACGTGGCCAGCAGCTACGGGCCTCGCCCGTCAAACTACTCGCACTGGGCTCGCATCGGCCGCTGGCGCAGCCGGCCACCTTGAAAACCGAGGAGAGCCGCGTGGATCTCACGCGCTGGGCCCCGGATATTCTCGTGGTCGTGGCCTATGGCCTCATCCTTCCGCCAGCGGTGCTGGCCTTGCCGCGGCTCGGCTGTCTCAACATTCACGGCTCGCTGCTGCCACGCTGGCGCGGCGCCGCGCCGATCCAGCGCGCGCTGCTGGCCGGTGATGCCGAGACTGGAGTGACCATCATGCAACTCGATGCCGGACTCGACACCGGACCCATGCTGCTCGAGCGTCGGCGGCCCATCGGCGCGCACGACACCGCCGGTGACTTGCACGACGCCTTGGCCGAGCTCGGCGCCGCGGCGCTGCTCGAGGCGATCGACGGACTCGCGGCCGGCACGCTCAAGTCGCGCGCGCAACCGGCGGAAGGCGTGTGCTACGCGGCCAAGATCGAAAAGTCCGAGGCACCGCTCGACTGGGCGGCAAGCGCCATTCAGCTCGACCGCCAGGTGCGCGCATTCAACCCCTGGCCGGTCGCCGAGACGAGTTTCGCCGGCGAGACGCTCCGCGTGTTGCGGGCGCGGGTCGCCGCACAGGCGAGCGCCGACGCGGCGCCGGGCACATTGTTAGGTATCGCCGACGACGGTCTGCACGTGGCCTGCGGCGAAGGTGTGCTCGCGGTGCGCGAGCTGCAGCGCGCGGGCAAGCGGCCGGTGGCGGCGCGCGATTTCGCCAACGCCGTGCGTCTCGCCGGCACGAGGTTCGGACCATGAAACCCGCCAAAATACGCCGCAATCCACCGCCGCAGCCGCGCCGCACGCGCCACGCACCCGGCGCCGAAACGCTGGCGGCGGCGGCGCTCGCAGTGCACGACGTGATCCACGACGGCCGTTCGGCCGACGCGGCGCTCGAGGTTTCACACGAGCGCATCGATCGGGCGGCAATCCGCGCGATCGCGCTCGGAACCTTGCGCTGGTATCTGCGGCTCAAGCCGGCGCTCGTGCCGTTGCTCAGCCGGCCGTTCGACGAACTCTCGCCGCGCCTCGCCGCGTTGCTGGTCACCGCCGCGCACCAGGTCGAATATTCGCGCGGCGCGGCCGAGGCGCAGGTGCACCTGGCCGTGGACGCGAGCCGCGTGCTCGGCGAGGGGCGCGCCAGCGGGGTGGTGAACGCCGTGCTGCGCCGGTTCGTGGCGCAGCGCGCGGAGTTGTTAGCCATCGCCGACGCCGATCTTGCGCAGCGACATGCGCATCCGCGCTGGCTGGTCGACGCACTGACCGCCGCGTGGGGGGAACTCGCCACGGAGATCCTGGCCGCCAACAACCAGCATCCACCAATGGCGCTGCGAGTCGATCCCGTGCAGCTTCACGCCGAGGATTTCCTGCGTTCATGGCGGGCGCTTGGCCGCGAAGCGCATGCGGTCGCGTGGAATGCCGACGCCGTGGTGCTCGAACGGCCGGTGGCCGTGCAGACTCTGCCCGGCTTCGAGAGCGGCGCGGTGTCGGTGCAGGATGGCGGCGCTCAGCTCGCCGCGCCGCTGCTCGGTGCGGAACCCGGAATGCGCGTGCTCGATGCCTGCGCCGCGCCGGGCGGCAAGACGCTGCACATCGCGCAGCGCACGCCGGGACTCGGTGAACTGGTTGCCGTCGATGACGATCCATCGCGGCTGTCACGCGTCCGTGAAAATCTGCAGCGTGCGGGTTGCCAGGCGGTGTTGATGAATGCGGATCTGCGCAGCCTGCCGCTATCGCTCGAGCCCGCGTCGTTCGATCGCGTGCTCGTGGATGCGCCGTGTTCGGCCACCGGAGTCATTCGCCGCCACCCCGACATCAAGCTGCTGCGACGGGCGAGCGACATCGCGCCTTTCGCCGCCATCCAGCGCAAGATTCTCGCCACCGCATTCGAACTACTCAAGGCCGGCGGACGTCTCATCTACTGCACCTGTTCGGTCATTCCGGCGGAAAACGAGGCGGTGGTTGCGGCCTTCCTGCGTGATCAACCGCGGGCCGCCGCTGGATGCTGGCCCGAATCCCTCCTGCGGCCACCCGGTTTGCTCGAACGGTCCGTTGGCTGGCAGTTGTTGCCGGGCGGGGACGCGGGTACCGATGGCTTCTACTATGCTTGCCTCATCAAAACCTAGAGGAACGAATGCAGTTCCGGCGCGCGAATAACCTGTTGTCTCTGCTGCTTGCGGCAATGTTTGCCGCAGGCACGAGCGCTGCGGCGCGTGCCGATGTTCTCGATGGTGTCCTCGAAGTGCGCTCCGCCTATGTGAACGTCGAGCAGGGGGTGTTCCAGCTGTTCGCGCGCGTGGCTTATCCGGTCAACGAGGACATTCGTGCGGCGCTCAAAGACGGCCTCATGCTCAACTTCGATCTGGATGTGGTGGTCTCGCGCGAGCGCCGCTTCTGGCTCGACGAAACCGTCGCCGAATATACGCTGCGACGCGAACTCCTTTATCACGCGGTGAGCGACCGCTACGTGGCGCGCGAAGTCGACGGCCGCAACAACGAGCAACGCAGTTACGCCACCCTCGAAGAAGCGCTCGAAGCACTCGGCACCGTGGAGGCGTGGCCATTCCTGTTGTCGCCACAACTGTCGCCCAACCGCCAGTACCGCGTGTCCTTGCGCGCCGGTGTGCGTCGCGGCCGACTGTCCGACACCATGCGCGTCCTGCTGTTCTGGACGGACGACTGGCACCGCGAAAGCGAGTGGTTCTCATGGTCCCTGCAGCGCTGAGACGTCTGGGCACCCTGGGGTTGATAGCCCTCTGGGTGCTGGTGACGGGCGGTCTGCTGCTGCTGCTGGCGCTCTCCGTGCAGAACTCGATGCAGTTCAGCCGCCTGCAGGCGTGGATCCTGCTGGCGAATGTCATCGCGCTCATCACGGTGAGCGTGCTGCTGGCGCGCAAGCTCATCGAGCTGGTGCGTTCGTTTCGTGCCGGCGTGCCCGGCTCGCGCCTCACGGCGCGCACGGTGGCCATCTTCGGCTCGCTGGTCATCGCGCCGCTCATCATCGTCTATCTATTCTCGCTCGAGTTTCTCAACCAGGGTATCGACAGCTGGTTCAAGGTCGAGATCAAGCAGGGCCTGACCGACGCGCTCGACCTGTCCAAGTCGGCGATGGACGTGCGCATGCGCGAGTACGCACGCAGCACACAGCTGTTCGCCAACCGACTCGCCGAGAGTCCGCCCGCCAACTGGAACGAAGTCACCGACGCGCAACGTGTCGAGAGCGGCGCCCTCGAAGTCGTGGTGTACGGCACGCTTGGCCAGGTGCTGGCGGCCAGCAGCACCGGCGCAACCTCGACGAGACTTCCGCGCGCTTCGACTGAAGTGACCAGCGCCATCGCTGCCGGAAGTCTGTACTGGAGCCTGGAGCCGCTGTCGGAAGACGACTACCTGATCAATACGGCCGCACCTATCGCGACCGGACCGGGATCGAGCCAAGGTCGTTTCGTGATGGCGCAGTACCCCGTGCCACCGCAACTCTCGCGACTGTCCGAGGCCGTGCAACATTCCTACTCGCAGCACTACAACCTCACCCAGCAGCGCGAGGGCGTGAAGAACCTGTTCGGCATGACCCTGACGCTGGTGCTGTTGTTGGCGATGCTCACCGCAATCTACGGAGCTATCTACTCCGCCGAGAAACTCACGCGGCCGGTCCAGGACCTGATCGCCGGGACTCGCGCCGTGGGCAAGGGTGACTTCGGCACCCGCTTGCCGTTGCCGTCGCGCGACGAAATGGGCTTCCTGGTGCATTCCTTCAATGACATGACCAAGCGCCTGCGGCGGGCGCGCGAGGAAACCACGCGCAGCCAGGTGGCGGTGGAGCGTGAGCGCGAGCGCCTGTCGATCATCCTGGCGCGTCTGTCGACCGGCGTCATCGCCATTGGACGCGACCTCGTATTGCGCAGCGCCAACCAGGCGGCCAGCAATATTCTTGGTGCCAATCTCGAGCAGGGTATTGGCCAGCCCCTGGCGGCGCTCACCGCCGAGAACCCGCGCTACGCGCGTTTCGTCGGCGAAGTCACGTTGCGGCTCGCGCGTGGTGAAGAGGAATGGCGCGAGCAGATGGACCTCAAACCCGAAGCGGCGGGCGCGCGCGTGCTGGTATGCGCCTGCACACCTCTGCCGTGGGACGAAAATGCCGAGAGCGACCCGGTGGCGCAGGGCGGGTACGTGATCGTGTTCGATGACATCAGCGCGCTGCTGCAGGCGCAACGCGATGCCGCCTGGGGCGAAGTGGCGCGCCGCCTGGCGCACGAAATCAAGAATCCGCTCACGCCGATCCAGCTGTCCGCCGAACGCATGCGCCGCCGCTATCTTTCGCAGATGACCGGCGAGGACGCGCAGATTCTCGACCGCGCGACCTACACCATCGTGCAGCAGGTCGAAGCCATGAAGGCCATGGTCAATGCCTTCAGCGAATACGCGCGCGCCCCCGACATGAAAGTGACGCGTTTCCCGCTCAACGCGCTGGTCACCGAAGTGGCTGACCTGCATCGCGTGCAGGAGTCGGGAGTGCGCATCGACGTCGATCTCGACCCGCGCATCGAAAATATCGAGGCGGATCGCGGCCGCGTGCGCCAGATTCTCAACAATCTCATCGTCAACGGCGCCGAAGCGGTGGAAAGCACGACCGATGGCCACGTGGTGGCGTGCACCCGTCTCGAAACGGTGGGGTCGGCTGAATACGCGACGATCACGGTTACCGACAACGGCCCGGGCTTTTCGCGTGAAGTGTTGGGACACGTGTTCGACCCCTACGTCACCAGCAAGCCCAAAGGCACCGGATTGGGTCTCGCGATCGTCAAAAAGATTGTCGAAGAGCACGGCGGGCGCGTGGAGGCCGACAATCGGCCGGAAGGCGGCGGGCGCGTGCGTGTATCCTTGCCGGTAGCAGACGGATCCCGACAGCTGGTGGCGCGCGAACGGCGCGTTGAACCCAGGAAGGAGCGAGCATGAGCGCCGCACACATTCTCGTCGTCGACGATGAAGCAGACATTCGTGGACTTCTGAAAGAAATTCTTTCGGAGGAAGGTTACGACGTGGACGTCGCTGGCGATGCGGGCCAGGCCCGCGCGTCGCGTGCGCGTCAGTTGCCCGACCTGGTGTTGCTCGACATCTGGATGCCCGACACCGACGGCATCACGCTGCTGCGCGAATGGCAGGCCGCCGCCGCCGAGTCCTCGTGTCCGGTGGTCATGATGTCCGGGCACGGCACCGTCGAGACCGCGGTCGAGGCCACGCGCCTCGGCGCTTTCGATTTCGTCGAGAAGCCGCTGTCGCTGCAGAAGCTGCTGCGTACCGTCGAGCGCGCTTTAGAGGCTGGAAAAAGGAAACGCCACGCCGGCAAGTTGTTAGCCGCGTCGCCGGGCGTACCTGTGGGCCGCAGCCGCGTCATGCAGCAGCTGCGCGCCGATCTTGCGCAGATCGCCGGCAACGATTCCCCGGTGCTGCTGGTCGGCGAGACCGGCACCGGCCGAGAAGCTTTCGCGCGTTTCATCCACGATGCGAGCCCGCGCGCGGCGCGCCCGTTCGTCACACTCATCTCCAGCACGCTGCGCGGCGAAGGCGCCGAGCAGGTGCTGTTCGGCACGGAATCCGCCGGGCAGATTGCCCCGGGCGTACTCGAGCGTACCGGTGCGGGCACGCTGTTCGTCAACGAAATCGAGGATCTTCCCGCCCAGGCGCAACGCGCTTTGTTAGGCACGCTCGAGGGCGGCCAGTTCACGCGCGTGGGCGGCAATACGCCGGTCACGCTCAAGGCGCGGCTGCTGTCGTCATCGCGTCCCGGCATCGAAGGCCGCAGCGAGGAGTTCCGCCGCGACCTGCTCGCGCACCTCAACACGCTGATCGTGCGCGTACCGCCGCTGCGCGAATACACCGAAGACGTGCCGGATCTGCTGCGTCATTACGTCGATCGCCTGGTTGATGGCGAAGGCCTGCAGTTCCGCAAGTTCAGCGTCGCGGCGCAGAACCGGCTGCGCAACTATCCCTGGCCCGACAACGTGCGCGAACTCAAGAACCTCGTGCAGCGCTTGCTGTTGCAGGGCGGCGGCGAAGAGATCCGTCTCGAGGAAATCGAGCGCGAGCTCGCCGCGCAGGCGCCGTCGGTCGAGCCGCTCGTGAAGCAGGACCTGCTGGCCTTGCCGCTGCGCGAAGCGCGCGAGCAATTCGAGCGTGCCTATCTGCAGCAGCAGCTGCTGCTGTGCAATGGCAAGGTGGGGCAGCTCGCCAAGCGCGTCGGCATGGAACGTACGCACCTGTACCGGAAGCTCCGGTCGCTCGGCGTCGATTTCCGCAACATAACCGACGAAGCGGAGTAGCGGCCGGGCCTGCCGGCGCTCGAGCTCGAGCAGCGGGCCGTCGTTGAAGATCACGCTTCCGTAACCGAGCGCCACTTCGCGCAGCTCCTCAGCCGAGGCCGTCACCGCGGTGGTCTGCGTTCAATCCTTCTTCTCGATGGCACCGCTCACGAGGTGGTCGCGTGTCGCGTCGCGTTCATTGCGGCGCCGCGCGCACCGACAACCGTCCGTCAGCGGCGATGACCAGCGTGCCAGTCGGGAATGCCGCGGTAGTTAGTGTCTGCAGAAGCGGGATCACTCCCCTGGCGGGATCCGGCGCCGGGCCGGCCGGGCGGATCTGGATCGTGGGCTCGATGCGCCCGGAGACGAATCTTCCTTCATTGTCGAGCGTCACCATGAGGATCGGTGCGATGCCGCGGATGCCCTCGACGCTGATGCCGTAGTAGGTGGCGAAATTGCCGAGGCTGTAGGCGATCAGCCGGTCATGGTAGATCTCCATCGGCCGCACCACGTGCGGTCCGTGGCCGAGCACCAGGTCGGCGCCCGCATCGATCATGGCGTGCGCGAATTCCACCACGTTGCCGCGATCCTCGCCGGCGAAGATCTCGCGCGCGAATGGCAATACCTCCGCGCCGTTGCCCTCGGCGCCACCGTGGAACGAGACGATGACGATGTCGTGTTTCGACGCCAGCTCCGTTACCTGGGGCAGCCCGATCTGCGGGTCGTTGAGCGAATTCGAACCTACGTTGGGCGCAAAGGCGACCATGGCAATGCGCCGGCCATTGGCGATGAAGCTCGCGGCGGTGCCTTCGCGGCCGGAATGGTGAATGCCGACGGCGTCGAGCGCCGCCATGCTCGAGGACCGGCCCTCTTCGCCGAAATCGCGCGCATGGTTGTTAGCCAGGCTCATGACGTCGAAGCCGGCCAGCTGGAGATAGGTGGCGTAACGCGTGGGCGTGCGGAACAGGAAGCAGATGCGCTTGTCCTTGCACTGCTTCACCGGCTCGCCGCCATCCTGCAGCACGCCCTCGAGATTGCCGAAGGTGACGTCGGCGGCTGATAGCAGCGGAGTCACTGCATCGAGGAACGACAGGCCGTCGTCATCGGGCAGGATGTTTTCGGGGAAATCGGTGCCCATCATGGTGTCACCGACGGCTGCTATCGTCAGGCCCGGATGCGTCGGTGGCGGTACCGGCGGCCCCTGCGGCACGGCAACGGGCGCCGGGGTTGCGGGTCGGGGCGCGGGAGCTGGCTGCGTCGTGCAGGCCGCGAGCAGTGTCAGCAACGCCGAGCCGGCCGCGATTCGTGCGTGCCGCGGGCCCGTCATCTAACTACTCTCCCACCCGGATGACCAGCGCGTCGAGGTCGGCGGCGCGCAGCCGCGCGCGCAACCGGTTGAGCTCGGTGAGATCGGTGATCGGTCCGATGCGCACGCGATGCCACACGTCCTCGTCCACCGACACGCGCTGCACGTTCGCGTCGATGCCCTGCAGCTTGAGTTGCGCGCGGATGCGGTCGGCCTCCTCGGGCTTGCGATAGGAACCCGCCTGCAGCACGTACACGCCGGGCCGCTCGATGGTGGCGGGCGCGGTATCGCGTTCGCGCGAAACTTCGCGGTCTTTCTCCGGCACCACCACTTCGAAGTTGGGCAGCATGTCGTAGAAGTCGTAGTTCTTGGCGCCGTCATCGGCGTCACCGGCCGCGGCGACCTTGTCGGTCCGCGGCTCGGGCTTGGGAACATCCGCGGCGATCGAGGCCGGATGTTTCTCGCGATAGTTCTGCCAGATCAGCACGAACAGCGAGAGCGACAGGCCAACGGCCAAGCCGACCACGAACTCGCGCCACCGGCCGACATCGAACCGCATTCCGCCGGGGCGGGCGCGCTTGAAGTCCCGGCTGGTGATTTTGACGGCCAGGACGCGTGCCCCTACATCGTCTCGGGCGCGGATACGCCGAGGATGCCGAGACCGTTGCGGATCACCTGCTGGACAGCCAGCACCAGAGTCAGGCGCGCATTGCGCAACGCGGGCTCCTCGACGATGAACTGTTCGGCGTTGTAATAGGTGTGCAGCGTGTTCGCAAGGTCGCGCAGGAAATGCACCAACGCATGCGGCGCGCGCGACAGCGCCGCATGTTCGATGATTTCCGGATATTTCGCTATGCCGGTGATGACCGCCTGCTCATAGGCGTTGGTCAGCAACGCGAGGTCGGCGGCGCCGGCGTCGTAGGCGTAACCCTTCGACCCGAGCTGCTTCATCACCGATGAGACGCGCGCGTGCGCGTACTGGATGTAGTACACGGGATTTTCATTGGAGCGCGACTTGGCAAGCTCCAGGTCGAAATCGAGCGCCTGGTCGTGGCTGCGCAGCAGGTAGAAGAACCGGCAGGCGTCGTTGCCGACATCTTTGCGCAGATCGCGCAGCGTGACGAAGTTGCCTTCGCGCTTGCCCATGGCCAGTTTCTCGCCGCCACGGAACAGGCTCACGAGCTGCATGAGGCAGACTTCGAAGCAGTCGCCGGGCGCGCCCAGCGCGACCAGCGCGCCACGCACGCGCGACACATAGCCGTGATGGTCCGCGCCCCAGACGTCGATCAGCAGGTCGTGGCCACGCTGCCGCTTGTCGAAGTGATAGGCGATGTCGGAGGCAAAGTAGGTTTTCTCGCCGTTGGCGCGCACCACCACGCGGTCTTCGTCGTCGCCGAATTCGGTGGACTTGAACCACTCCGCGCCGTCCTTGGTGTACACGCGGCCCGATTCGCGCAGGATCGCCAGCGCCTTGTCGATGGCGCCGCTCTGGTTGAGCTCGCGCTCGGAATACCAGCAATCGAAGCGCACGCCGAACTCTTCGAGATCGTTGCGGATGTCGGCCATCATCTGGTCGCGCGCGAAGACGACGATGGAATCGAATTCCGCGGAGCCTAACAACCGGCGCGAGTTGGCGATGAGCCCATCGATGTGCTTGTCCTTGTCGCCGGTCGGGGCGTCGGCAGGCGCTCCCTGGGCCACATCGGCGAACGCGCGCTTCAGCGCAGCGCCTCGCATGGCGTGCAATGCGCGCGCCACCGGCAGGATGTATTCCGCGCGGTAGCCGTTCGAGGGAAACGCCACGTTCTCGCCGTTGAGCTCGAGATAACGTAGATAGACGCTGACCGCGAGGATGTCGATCTGCCGGCCGGCGTCGTTGATGTAGTACTCGCGATAGGTCGCGTGCCCGGTCGCCTCGAGCAGGTTGCCGAGTGTTGCGCCGTAGGCCGCGCCGCGGCCATGGCCCACGTGCATCGGGCCGGTGGGATTGGCCGACACGAACTCAACCATCACCTTGCGTCCGGCACCTACGTTGCTGCGCCCGTAGGCGGCGCCCTGCGTGGCGACGCTCTTGAGGGCGGTGAACCAGGCATTTTTCACCACCCGGAAATTGATGAAGCCCGCGCCGGCGACCTCGGCGCTCGCGATCAGCGGATTCGCCGGCAGCGCGGCTACCAGCGCCTGCGCCAGCTCGCGCGGACTCTTGCGCGCCGCCTTGGCGATGCGCAGGGCGATATTGCTCTGGAAGTCGCCGTGCTGCGTATCGCGCGCGCGTTCGACCACCACCTGGGCGGGATCTGGCGGTTCTGACAAAACGGCGGGAACAAGTGATCGCAGCGCCTCGCGAAGCAGGCGCTCAAGGTCGGATTTCACGGGGGGAACCTGTCTGGAACTCGGTTAAGCCGCCGCGATCTTAACAAGTCTGGTACCTGTAAACCGAATGGCGGCGAGGCCGTTGATCCTGGTGCAGGCCTCATTTTCCTTTAGGAGACGCCGATGAAGAATCTGTTTTCCGCCCTGGGGCTTGCCGCGCTGCTGTCCGGTACTGCCATGGCCGGCGATACGCCGCGTTCCGATGCGCCACGCGACGAAATGCGGGCCGACAAGGACGGCGACGGCCGCGTGTCACGAGCCGAAGCGACGGCCGCAGCTGCCGAGCGTTCCGGCGAATGGTTCGACAAGCTCGACCTGAACAAGGACGGCTATGTCACGCCCGACGAGATCAAGCAGGTGCACGCGACCCGTCGTGAAGACATGCGCGCCGACATGAAGGAAAAGATGGAAGAGCGCTTCAAGGAAGCCGACACCAATGGTGACGGTCAGCTGTCTCTCGACGAAGTGCAGGCGAAGATGCCGCGCCTGGCGGAGCGATTCAGCACGGTCGACACGGACCAGAACGGCCAGCTGAGCAAGGACGAACTCAGGCATGGCGGGCCTGGCCACCACCAGCCCCCGACCTGATCGAGAACCTGACTCTTCGCACTCGATGCGCAAAATGAGAACGGCGGGACCTGACAGGCCCCGCCGTTTTCTCTTGCCCGAACGATTACTGCGGGTCGCGAGTGCTTACCGAAGCGTCGCCATTGGCATTGCCGTTCGCCTGCGCATTCGCCTTCACCGGCGGCTGCAGGGTCTGCGGCTGCGTCGTGCTGCTGGCATCGCCCGGCTGCGTCGGCTTCGTGACATCGAGGCCGCCGGTCAGCGATCCCGATCCATCAGCATTGGCCGAGGCGCGCGGCTTCGGCTTCTGCTCAGTCGACGTCGTGCCCGGCGTGCTCTCGGGCGCGGCGTCGTGCGCCGAGTCCAGCGTTCCGGCGAGGTTGCCCGCCGCGTTGCCGCTGGCGTGTTTGTCGCCATTCGGAACACTCGGCAGCGCCGGTAACCCACCAGGAGCCGAAGGGCTGCTCGGTGTGGGCGCGCTCGGCGCCTGCGGCGCCGCGTCCTTCATGGAGTCGAGCGAGCCGGTCAGATCGCCAGCCGCATTGCCATTGGCAGCACCGCTGAGATTCGACAACGAACCGTTCGCCGAACCCGCCGCGTTGCCGGCGCTGTTCGCACCACCGGCGATGCCATTCGTCGCGCCGTTGGCAGCGCCGCTGGCGGCGCCAGAAGCCGTTGCACCGGCAGACGAAGTCGCTGAGGACAGCGCTCCGTGCGCCGCATCGTGCGTCGTCGAAACGCGATCGCGCACCTGACCTGCGGAGTCACGCGTGCGATCGACAGCGCCGCTCGTATGACGACGCAGCGCGTCGGTGCGATCGATGCTGCCGCCGAGCGCGCCGTTGGCACCGCCCTGGCCCATGCCCCCGATGGAACGCATGCCGCCGCCGAGCGTGCCGCCGAGCGACCCACCGAGTCCGCCGCCCGCGCCGCCGCCCAGAACCTGCGCCTGTAGTACCGGGGCGCCGCAGACGAAAGCGAGCACCGCGACCGGCTTGATCAAGTATTTGAAATTCATGTCCGTACTCCTGAATTGCTGGTTTGCGTGCCGCGGAACATCCGCAGCTCTCAGGAGGTACTACGTCCGGCCTTGGCGATTTCTTCCCGGACCGCACCGAAACTTTTATTTAACTTAACCCACTCTATTTATTAGCATTCCCGGACGGGGGGGCGAGCTCGCCTTCGCCATAGGTGTCGTCGCGGCCTGGCTTGCCGAGGTCATTCGCCACGCCGTTCCATTTTGCGATCGCCATCTGAACTCGTGCCGGGTCGGGCGTCTCCAGATCCGCCGCGAACATTGCCGCGATGATCGGTGAAGCGAACGAAGTGCCACGCACCGGCACGAACACATCAGGCGCGTTCGATGCCGCCGACACGTCAGCTCCCTGCGCGGCGAAATCCACCTGCTTGCCGCGGCACGCTTCGATGAGCACCTGATGTTTCGCGTCGACCGCCGTCACGCCGATCACGCCGTCATAGGAAGCCGGGTACAGCGGCGGCGCGGCCGGTCCGTCGTTGCCGACCGCGGCGACAATCAGGTGGCCCCGCCCAACCAGCGTTTTCACCACGCGCTCCATGAGCTTGTTGCGCGGCCCGACCAGGCTCACATTGATGACGGCCACCTGCTCGTGCGCCATCCAGCCGAATGCCGCCGATACGGCGTCCATCGCCCCACCCGTGGCCTCGCCACAATAAACATCCGCGGCGAAAATTTCGCCGACGCCGTTGTGGCTGATGAGCAGATAGGCGACCGCGGTGCCGTGCGGGCTCGGAACCACACGGTCTTCACAGCCGGAATGGTGAACCTTGATTCCGCGGAAAACCTCGTGTTGTGCGTCGACGCCGCCATCGATGAGACCGACGCGGCCAGCGCCGCTGAACCTCGGTACCGCATCAACCCCAGGTTTGACGGTGGCACTTGCACCCACCTCGCCACCGTCGAAGTACAGGTGGTTATAGTCGTAGCTGCCCTGCGGGTCGAGCTTGCGCAGGCGCTTGAGGCCACGCGTCGCGCTCATTCCTGCCGGCGTCTGCAGCACGGTGATCTTCACGGCGAGATCGGGCAGCTCGCGCGTACGCCGCACCTGGAACCGCGCCTTCAGCGCGAGCACCAGCGCTTCAGGCGTGATGTCTATCGCGATGACTTCGGCGCGAATCACCAGATCGCCGCCGGCGTCGCGCTCCAGTTCGGCGCGATGCTGACTGAGCAGGCGGTCGGCGCGCAGCGCGCGTGCGCCGCTGAGCTCGCGCAGCCTGCCGGTGACGCCTCGCGCGGTTTCGGGCACCACCGGCACCTGGATACCCGGCACGGACACCGTTGGCGCCTGCACCCGCGGCAACTGTGCCGACGCCGACAGCGCCAGAAATCCTGCAAAAATGAATGCTTTCGTGCGCACGGAAGAAATCGGCCTCGCCAGACGTATTATCCAATATGAAAGCATGACTGATACGTCGGAGGAAATCGGTGAACGCATCGTCGAGCTGCTGCCGCGGCTGCGCCGCTTCGCGCGCTCGTTGTCGCGCCATCAACACGATGCCGACGATCTCGTGCAGTCGGTGGTGGAGCGCGCGTGGACTCATCTCGCGCAGCGAAAGCCGGGCAGCAATCTCGCCAGCTGGATGTTCGGCATCATGAAGAACGCCTGGATCGACAATCGACGCGCGCGAGGCAGACGCGGCGAAGTCGCGTTGCCGGAAGACAGCGGCGAACATCCGGCGGTTTCGCCGGTCGACACCGATACAATCCTGTGGTCGGTGTCGGAAGCGATGGGCAAACTACCTGAAGAGCAGCGCCTGGCGGTCGCGCTGGTGCTCGTCGAAGGACTCTCTTACAAGGAGGCGGCGGAATTGCTGGACATTCCCATGGGTACGCTCACCAGCCGTCTCGCGCGCGGACGCATGGCGCTCGCCGCGGCCCTGAAGAGTGATGCGGGAGACGGGCCGTGAACTACGATGACGAGACTCTGATGGCCTATGCCGACGGCGAGCTCGATGCCGCGCAGCGCGCGCAGATCGCCGCGGCGATCGAGAAAGACGCGGAGCTCGGCAGGCGTGTCGAACGACATCGTGCGCTGCGCGCGCGGCTCGCCGGTGCGCTCGCGAAGGTGCTCGACGAGCCGATACCGGCCCGCCTGGAGAATGCCGCGCGCCCGGGAATACCGCCGGCCGCGGATTCGCGGCGTGGCAAGGTGCTGCATTTTCCCGCTCGCGCCGGCCGCGCGCCCGCTAGCCCGTGGCGCGCGCGCGAGTGGATCGCCATGGCCGCGAGCCTGCTGCTCGGCATCTTTCTTTCCGGGCGGTTCCTCGCGCCCGCGGATCCCTCGCCGATGGTCGCCGGCACTGACGCATTGCTGGCGCGTGGTGCGCTCGCGCGGGCACTCGATACCCAGCTCGCGAGCGAACAGAAGGGCGGGGAGCCGGTGCTGATCGGTCTCACCTTCAAGGCTCGCGATGGCAATTTCTGCCGCAGCTTCGTGATGCGCGCCACGCAAACCACGGGCCTTGCCTGCCGCGTCGGCGCCGACTGGCAAGTGGCGGCCACGGATTCATCGCCGGTGGAGCAGGGTGGGCTGCAGCAGGCAAGCTCGGCGCTGACGCCGGCGATTCTGCGTGTCATCGAATCACGCGCTGACGGTGCGGCTCTGGACGCGCAGGCCGAACAGGCTGCGCGGCTGTCGGATTGGCGGCTCCAGCGGAAGTAGCCGCCGGCTAGAACAGGTCGAGCGGATCGACGTCGAGCGACCAGCGCAGATCCCGCGGAGCCTTGAGCGCTTCCACGCGCGGCAGCCACTCGTTCAACAGGCGATGCAGTGGTGCACGTTCGGGCGACTCCAGCAGCAATTGCGCGTGATAGCGCGCGGCCCGCCTCGCCATCGCCGCCGGCGCCGGCCCCAATACCTTGACGTCGCGCACACGTCCGGCGAGCTGGCGCGCCGCCCGCAGGAACTCGACCGCCGGGGCCAGCGCGGTCGCCGATGCGCGCAACGCGGCTACATGGGCGAATGGCGGCCAGTGCGCCGCCGCGCGTTCGGCCAGCGCGGCGCGGGCGAAGCCGTCGTAGCCTTCGTCGAGCAGGCTGCGCAGCAAGGGATGATCGGGATACTCGGTCTGGATCAGCACTTCGCCGGGCTTGCTGCCGCGTCCGGCGCGGCCCGCCACCTGGATGATGGTCTGGGCCACGCGTTCGGGCGCGCGGAAGTCCGTGCTGAACAGCCCCTGGTCGGCATTCAGCACCACCACCAGCGTGACGCTCGGGAAGTCGTGACCCTTGGTCACCATCTGTGTGCCCACCAGGATGCGCGCCTCGCCGCTGGTGATGCGGCTAACTACTCCCTCCAGGTCGCCGCGCTTGCGCACCACGTCGCGATCCAGGCGGACGATGGGCAGGTCCGGAAACAGGTTGGCCAGCGTTTCTTCGACGCGCTCCGTTCCCTGGCCCACGTGCTTGACGGTATAACCGCATTGCGGGCAGTTCTCGGGCAGCGGCGCATCGGCGCCGCAATGATGGCAGCGAAGGCGCGCAGCGCCCAGGTGCACCGTGAGCCGTGCGTCGCAGTCGCGACAGGGCGCAACCCAGCCGCAGGCCGTGCAGGCCAGCGTCGGCGAGTAACCGCGGCGGTTGATGAACACCAGCACCTGACCGTCGTCGGCGAGATGCCGCTGCATGGCCTCGACCGCCGGCGTTGAGATTCCCTGCCGCACCGCGTGATCGCGCAGATCGATGACGGCGGCCCGGGGTGGCAGAGCCTGGCCGGCACGTCGCGGCAAGGACAGCCGGGTAAACTTGCCGCTGGCAACGTTCTGCAGGGTCTCGAGCGATGGCGTCGCCGAGCCGAGCACCACCGGCGCCGCCGCGCGCTGTGCGCGCAGGATCGCGAGGTCGCGCGCCGAATAGCGAAATCCGCTCTCGTGTTGTTTAAAAGAGGCGTCATGTTCTTCGTCGACGATCACCAGGCCGAGATCGGCGATTGGCGCGAACACCGCCGAGCGCGTTCCGAGGACCACGCGCGCCTCACCCGACAGGCATTGCCGCCACGCGGCCAGCCGCTCGGTGTCCGTGAGCGCGGAATGCAGCACCGCGACTGGTACGGCGAAGCGCTCACGGAAACGGCCGACGAGCTGCGGCGTGAGGCCGATCTCCGGCACCAGCACCAGCGCGCGTTGGTTTCGCCGCAAGGTGTGTTCCACCGTCTGTAGATAGACCTCGGTCTTGCCGCTGCCGGTGATTCCATACAGCAGGAACGGCGCGAATCGCCCCTGCGCTGCGTCGATGGCGCGAACCGCGACGGCCTGTTCGTCGCTTAATGCTGGGCCGGTGCCGCGCAGGAGCCCGGCGCCCGTCACCTCGGCGGCCAGCGGTTCGGCGTTCCCGGCGGACGACGCAAACCCGCGCGCGACCAGCGCACGCATCGGCGTGCGCCAGTCGGTGAATTTTTCCGTCAGCGCAGCGCTGTCGACGCCGGTGGCGCCGCGCAAGAACTCGAGCAGTTCCCGCTGGCGTGGCGCGCGCCCGAGCGCACTCGCGTCGAGCGCGGCGCGGCCGGCGTCCGTGGCGAACCAGCTTTCGGTCAGCGCCCGCGACGGTGCGCCCTCGCGCGCCATCCTCGGAAGGGCCGCGGCGATCACTTCACCGAGCGGATGGTGGTAGTACTGCGCAGCCCATTCGAGCAACTGCATCACCTGCGCGTCGAGCACCGGCGCGGCGTCGACGACCTCGAGCACCGACTTGAGCTTTTCCTTGGGCAGCTCCGAGCTCGCCGCGAGAGAGTGCACGACGCCGATGAGCCGCTGACGGCCGAAGGGGACGCGCACTCGCATTCCCGGTTCCACTGCGATGGCGCATTCGTGCGGCGGGAGGTAGTCGAACAACCGCCGCAGCGGTGTGTCGAGCGCGACCCGCAGGATCGATGACCTCGTCAAGAGCGCACGTTTTGAGTTGTCCACAATGCGTGTGGATAAGTCTGTGGATGGCGTAGGTTGGAACTTACAAAAATGCTGTGTTTTTGCAGTTTCGCGTTTCCCTGATCAAATCGTGAGCACATGCGCGCGTATCCAAGCAAAACAATCAGTTATGGAAACGCCGCCGACTCGCCGGCTTACCTCATTGCACACATGTGACACGGGTTCTTCAGGAGTGTTCGTAAGTTCCTGATTCATGGAATCGCAATGTGCGGGGCGAGGCGGTCAACGATTGGCCCATGGGCGCGTTACACCCCCTATGACCGCGTTTGTTACGCTCGCGGGCGTTTATAGCACGCCCGATATCAGCTCCGATTTCGGGGTCGAGCGGAGTCGGGACCAGGATTTAATGACGACAAGCCGCGCCCTCGATCAGTTTCTTTGCAGTGTCGAGAAGCGCGCATTCAAGATCGCGCAGCTCGGGCTGCGCAACGACGACGACGCGCTCGACGCGGTTCAGGACTCGATGATGAAGCTGGTGCAGTCGTATGCGGCGCGCAGCGCCGATGAATGGCGGCCGCTGTTCTATCGGATCCTCGCGAACCGTATTCGCGATATGCAGCGGCGACGCACGGTCCGCGGCCGCATCATGGCGTGGCTCCCGGCACGTGACTCCGAGGACGACGAAGATTTCGACCCCATCGCGCAGGCGCCGAGCCACGACCCGGGCCCCGCGAAGCGGCTCGAGCTCGATGAAGCGATCGGAGTTCTCGAAACCGCGGTGGCCGGATTGCCACCGCGCCAACAGCAGGCCTTCCTGCTGCGCAATCTGGAAGGGCTCGACGTCAATGAGACGGCGAGCGCCATGGGCTGCTCGGAAGGCAGCGTGAAGACGCATTACTTTCGCGCGCTGGAGAACCTGCGCGCCAAGCTCGGCGAAGTGTTCTAAGGAAGATTCATGACCCAGGATTTCGAAAAACGCACGCAGGAGGTTCTCGAGGAAAGCGCCGCGCGCCTCGACGGACGTACGCGTTCGCGCCTGACCCGGGCGCGCCATGCGGCGTTGGCGCAGCTCGAAAAGCCGGCTCGCACCTGGTGGCCTTCCTATGTGCCAGCCGGTGCGGCCGCCGCGGTGGCGGTGCTCGCGGTGGTGATGTGGTCCGGATCGAATACCGGGAATCCGCAGCTCGCGCCATCGGGCCAGGAAGAAGACATCGAGCTGCTCGCCGACGCGGAAGCCGCCGACTTCGTCGCGGACGGCGAAGACCTGGAGTTCTACGAATGGGCCGCCGGTGAGGTGGAGTCGTGAGCGATCCGAAGGAGCCCGAGCCCGACGGCGAACTGCTCGAATTCCTCGGCGGCATCGATGAAGTGAATGATGAATCGCAGGAAGACGACGTTTCCGACGTCCTCGCCAATACCGACGTCGACAAGGTCGCGGGCCAGAAACCGAAGGTCGCCGCGAAGGAAGGCAAAAGTGAGTAACTCTCGTCACACACGCCGCGCGGCACTGGCCGCGATTTTCGCCGTCGGCCTGCATTTCGCCGCGGCAGGACGCGCGCGCGCCGAGGCGCCACCGCCGGTGGACGCGGCCGCACCGACAGCGTGGTCCACATTGTCCGCCGACGAACAAAAGGCGCTCAATCGTTATGGCGAGCGCTGGAACTCGTTGCCCGCCGACCAGCAGCAACGGCTGCTGCGCGGAACTCGCCGCTGGCTGGCGATGACGCCCGAGCAGCGGCAACACGCGCAAGCCCGATTCGACCGCTGGCGTGAGCTGACGCCCGAGCAACGCGCGCGCGCGCGGGATAGCTACCATCGCTTCAAGAATCTGCCCCCCGAACAGCAGGCGCGGGTGCGCGACAACCTGCATCGCCTGAAGAAGCTCACGCCTGAGCAGCGCCGTCGGCTGCGCGAGCGTTGGCAGAACGCGACCCCGGAAGAACGCCAGCGCATGCTGGAGCGCCGCCGGGCCCGCCAGGAACGCCGGCAGTAGCGCCGGCTAAGAAACCCGGACGCGAAGCGCGGCGAACATTTGCTCTAGCTACTGCGCGGTGGCCGGCGCCGGCTTGGCCGGAATCTTCTTGCCGGCGGCCGCGGAGGCTGGCGTCGCCCAGTTGATCACGTAGTAGGTTGCAGGCGTGTCGCCGATGTTCTGCACCGCGTGTGGCTGCAGCGATGCGTAGAACAACACACCACCGGCGCCAACCACGATCTCCTTGCCATTGACGTGCGCCTGCAGCGTGCCTTCCCGGACGATGACCATCTCTTCGTTCGGGTGCGTGTGCGGCGGGTGGGACGCGGTATGCGGATTCAGCGTGGAGATGTGCATCTCGAGATTGTCGAGCGTGCGTGTCGGCTGATCGACCACGTCGCGTCGTTCACCGACCGGCGTCTTCCTGGCGGTGAAATCGCTCCAGTTCCACGCGGTGGAATCGAGGACCTTTGCCGGCACCGCGGCGATCGAGACACAGGCGAGGGTGAGGGCGGCGGCGATGCTGGCGGCCATGAGATCTCGACGCGTGATCATGGAATTCTCCTTGGAGGGCGTCGGAGCCTACCAAGCGGATTCCTTTGGCTACAATACGCGCGGCCTCATACCTTCGGAGTATCCCGTGACGTCGAAGCTGGAACTAGTCACCGAAAAGGCGCTGTTCGCCTCGCGTTGGATTCTCGCGCCGATCTTCCTCGGACTTTCGCTCGCCCTGTTCGCGCTCGGCATCAAGTTCTTCCAGGAGGCCTATCACCTCATCGCAGAAGTCCTGGTGAAAGATGAAGCCGACCTCGTGCTCAAAGTGCTGGCGTTGATCGACATCTCGCTGGTCGGCAGCCTCATCGTCATGGTGATGTTCTCAGGCTACGAAAATTTCGTTTCAACGATAGATGCCAAGGGCACGGAAACGCTCGGCTGGCTCGGGAAGATGGATTCCGGAACCCTGAAACTCAAGGTGGCCGTCAGCATCGTCGCGATTTCGTCGATCCATCTGTTGCGCGTCTTCATGCAGGTCGGCAACAAGGGCGAGGACGCGCTCGCCGATCATCAGATCATGTGGTACGTGATCCTGCACATGACCTTCGTGTTCTCCGCCGTGCTGCTCGGCGTGCTCGACAAGATGTCGTTCTCGAAGCACCGCGAACACTAGCCAGGGGCTGCGTCCCACGAAGGCGAACGCCGGCCCTTCAACATATGAAGAGCCGGCGTCCGTGGGGGTCCCCTCTCAGGTTGCCGGTGCCGGTAACACCTGGCACGAAGTGTCGGGAATTGCGCGTGGCGGCGGATCGGTGGAGACCAGCTCCGGCGGGCCGGGCGGGGCGTTGGCATCACGCAGTTCGTGAGTGCCGGCTGTCGTGATGGCATGGCGGAACCGGTCTGTGATCTCACCCGCGGCGCCCGTGGGATTGGTCTGCGGCGGGCAGGCATTTACCAGCGTGTTCTCACAGGCATCCGGCACGCGATTGCCGTTCTGGTCGACGAAAGACGCAGGCTTCTGCAGCACGCCGGCGGCGGCACGCACCGCCGCGTTGACTCTGCTTCGGCTTGGCGCCGGGCAGGTGCCCACATACCGCGTCCACACCGGGTTGGCGAACGCGTAGCGGTTGCCGCAATGACTGCCGGCGGTCTCGCCGGAAGGACACACCCCGGCGTCGGCCGCCTGCTGCACGGTGATGGTGCTGGCGAAGGCGCGGACGTATGACAGGGATCCCTCGGCCCTTGCCAGGGCGAATTGCGCGGGCCCAAGGTAGATAGCCGCCGTGCCGTGATAGGCAATGTCCGCGGGCAGCGGCGCGCGGCTGAAGCGGCCATAGGCATCGGCGAGCTGCACTTGCATCACGCTCGATGGACCGAATGTGTAACTGCCGAGGCCTTGCTGCCCGATACCGCCTGGTATGCCAGGGCCGTGATCACGCGGCGCAAAGGTGACCTTGTCGTTGCCCACATAAACGTCGACGTGCGCAATCGGTCCGAACTCCGGTGTCGACCACCATTCGACCAGCAGAGGAATGCGGTCGCCCGGGTAGAAATCGAGCACGCCGCCCATCTGTGTGTCGCTTTCATCGATCTTGCCGTTGAGATTCCGGTCGAGCGCGATGCGGATTGCAGGACCGTCCGTGACGCTGAACCGTCCGGCGCGAAGACTCTGGATGACCTGCTGGTTCGTGTAGCGAGTCGGACCGGAGAAAGTTGGCACGCCGGTTTCCACGAGCTGGGGCAGACCGTCGAGGGGCGAGGCCATGGAAACCAGATTGCGCGGCTGGCCGATCGCCGTGTCGCCCACGGGAACGTCGGTCCAGCGATCCATGCCTGGCTGTCCGTACCGGCGGTAATTGAAATCGCCGTGCGAGTCCGAACCGCCGGCCATGAACCAGCGCCGGGGCTGCCCGGGGGCAAGCCAGCTCAAACTACGCAGCTGCGCGGCGTCCACGCCTTTGCGCAGGTAGCGATCCCAGGTGTAAGCGCCGTGATAGAGCATGGTCGCCATTTTTCCGGCGGGTGTCGTGTGATCCCACTGCCACGGGAAGGCTCCATATCGATTTCCCTGGAACGGCCAGTTGAACCAGAAGTGATAGGCGCGCGGATTGTCCGAGTTCGCGCCGGTCAGCATCACCGACGGGCTGCGGCGATCGGGCGCCGAGACGCGGCGGTCGTTTTCATTCCAGAACTGCAGGCCGAGGATCGCCGCCGAGCGCCAGGCGATGTCGAGTTCACGGTCGGTGTACGGAATGATGTCCGGCCCGGGGCCGCCCGGCTTCGCGCTGTCGAGCGGATGCGCGAGGAATGCAACGCCGCCGCGTTCGACCTCGCCGACGACGTCGCCCAGTCGCTTGCTCGCTCCGCCGAAAGTCCCGGTGTCGCTGCCGATGAATCCGTCGGAGTTCTGGCTCACGCTCGACGGGAAATAAATCAGGTGCTGACGGCTCGGTGCAGGTTGCGTCCCGTCGGGTACGAAGTGTTGCACCACATCGTTGAGCGTGCCGACGCCGAGCTTGTCTTCGACCGTTTCCTGCAGCGGCACTCCCTGTTCATCGAGCATCACGTAGGCGCCATCGACCGCGTGCGAATATTTCTTGCGACAGTCGGCCGCGCTTGAGTGCTCGAGACAGTGGCCGGCATCGGGCCACGCATAGGTGCGTCCGTCGCCGTAGTGCACCAGCCCTTCGTTGAATTCGCCGGGCGATATCTCGACCTGGCTATCCACTTCCTCGCCGAGGTAAACCTGCGGCAGCACGTTGGCCGAACGCAGGCGCGCGAGACCTCGCGTGTCCGCCTCGAGCGCGATCTCGGTGTTGATGCCGGTGTTACCGTAGAGCAGGCTTTTCGCGACCCGGAAGCGGTTCGGATTGAAGTCGCGCGCTTCGCTGCATTTGTCATGCGACTTGTCCGCGCAGAATTCACGCGGCGTTTTCACGATGTTGAACTGCTCGCTGTTCGAGGCGTGGTCGGTCGCGAACACGAAGTCCATGCCGCTGGCGCCGAGCGCGCGCGCGACGTTGCGGTAGGAATAGCCGGACTCGCCTTCGTTGTCAGTCATCTGCGAGTGGTAGTGGAAATCTCCGTAGAGCCAGTTGTCGGCGAAGCGCGGCAATGGCGCCTCGCCGGCGTGCACCACGAGATAGTTTTTCCATTCGCGCGTGTACACCCCGCCCGGCAGCTCGGTGATGACCGTCACTTCCAGGTGGATGTTTCGGCCGGGCGTCACCGGCGCCTTCGGCGTGTACCAGAACGCGCCGTGCCACTCGTGTGAGCGCGAAATGTTCAGCACGTCGTCACAGCTTTGCGCCGGGCCTGGATGACACAGGTCGTGGTCGGGCTCGACCGTGACCGTGGATACCGGACCCTTGCGCTCGATTTCGCGAAACTGGCGCGCGCTGACCGTGGTGACCGGCTGCTGCGGGTGCGGCTGGTCTGCAATCCACTCGACCACGCGCACTTCGCGCAATCGGCCGATGTCGATCGGATCGAGGTTGACGAAACCGCCGACTCCGGGGCGCGCGATTTCGAATACCGCGTCGTCGAAGATGACCGTGATCGGAATGGGGCCGTACGTGAGGGTGCCGTCGGGACCTTTCACGGGCTCGAGGCGCCAGGGGGCGTCGATCGCGAATTCGAAGCCGAATTGGCCGCCCAGGCCGAAGCTGGCCTGACTGGATAGACCGAGCAGCAGGCCGAATCCCGCGCAGACTGCTGAAATGGATATGCCGTGCCGATTCATTGTATCTCCCTGAATTTCAAATCCCTTTGGGGTCCATTCAAGGAAATCGGAATTGGCAGGCGAAAGACGACACGGCAAGATGCCCATCAAGCTATGCCCCAACCTGAGTTGATCGCGCTCTTCGATGCTGCCGACTCGGGCGATGCCGCCGCCCGGGATCGATTGTTCACCTCGCTCTACGCGGAACTGCACCGCCTCGCGCAACGCGAGCTCCGCCGCAACAGTGCGGTTTCGCTGAGCCCGACCACGCTGCTGCACGAGACGTTCATCAATGTGTCGGAGCGCGACCTGCGGTTTCCCGACCGGGCCCGGTTCTTTTCGTACGCCGCCCGCGCCATGCGCGGCCTGCTGATCGACTACCTGCGCAATCGCCAGGCGCAGAAGCGCGGAGCGGGCTTCGAAATCACCTCGTTGCCCGCCGAGGTGCCACAACCGGCGTTTGAGGATTTTCCGGCGGAATCCCTGAGCAATGCGCTGGATTGCCTGGCGACGCTCGACAGCCGCCTGGCCGAATGTGTCGACCTGAAGTTCTTCTGCGGATTTTCTTTCGTCGATATCGCGCAGATGCGCGACGTCTCAGAGCGAACCGTGCAGCGCGACTGGGACAAGGCGCGCATCCTGCTGCACCGGATGATGTGCGAATCGGCGGTGGTGTAGTCATGGAAATGCCCAACATGGATGACGGCACCTGGGCTCGCGTCAGCCCCCTTCTCGACGTGGCGCTCGATTTGCCTGCAGAAGGGCGGGAAGCGTGGCTCGCGGCTCTGACCGTCACTCACCCGGACGTCGCGCCGGTAGTGCGCGGCCTGCTGGCCGAACGCGACGCACTGGATGCCAAGGGTTTTCTCGCGCAATCACCATTTCCGGTGCCGGGCTCGCTCGCCGGAACTGTCGCGGGCGCATACACGCTTGAACGGCCGTTGGGGCGTGGTGGCATGGGTGAGGTTTGGCTTGCGCGGCGAAATGACGGGCGTTTCGATGGCTTGTGCGCCGTCAAATTTCTGGACGACTCGGTGGCGCATCCCAAGCTCGCGGAGCGCTTTCGCCGCGAGGGCAACCTGCTGGCGCGCCTCACGCACCCGCACATCGCGCGGCTGCTGGATGCGGGCGCCGCCAACGGTCGCGCCTATCTTGCGCTCGAATACGTGGACGGCGAAGGCATCGACAGCTTCTGTGCCCGCCTGCCGGTCGATGCCCGGGTTCGCTTGTTTGTCGATGTCGTCGCGGCGGTCGCGCACGCGCACAGCCACCTGATCGTGCATCGCGACCTCAAGCCTTCGAACGTGCTGGTGACGCGAGACGGCCAGGTCAAACTACTGGACTTCGGCATCGCCAAGCTGCTGAGCGCCGACCCGGGAGATGGCGAACTGACGCGCGTGGAAGACGCCGCGCTCACCCCCGAATACGCGGCGCCGGAACAGATGCTGGGTGAGCTGCCGTCCACCGCCACCGATGTCTACCAGCTGGGCATGCTGCTCTACGTGCTGCTCACCGGCAGGCATCCAGTGCCCGCGAGCGGTACGCGAGCCGAAAAAGTTCGCATGGCGCTCGCGGGAGTCATTCCCCGCGCGTCTGAGCTGGCCGATGAAAGCACACGGCAATTTCTGCGTGGCGATCTGGATGCCATTCTCGACAAGGCCCTGAGGCGCGATCCAGCCGAACGATACGCGACGGCCCAGG
>JBDTSV010000170.1:0-7003 GCA_039930985.1 Pseudomonadota bacterium | reverse complement strand
TGCCGCGGGCTCGATCGGCGCTGCCATCGCCACCGCGCGACGAACTTCTCCGGGAGTTCCGGTCGAAGTCGAGGTGGAATCGCTGCAAGAATTTCAGCAGGCGCTCGACGCCGCCCCCGACATCATCCTGCTCGACGAGCTTTCGCTCGCCGACATGCGCACCGCGGTGGAGCGCAATCGTGCCTGTGGATCGAAGGCGAAGCTCGAAGCCTCAGGCAGCGTGACGCTCGCCACGGCGCGCGACATCGCGCTGACCGGCGTCGACTTCATCTCCATCGGCGCCATCACCAAGCACGTGCAGGCAGTCGACCTGTCGATGCGTTTCGAGTTCGCGGCATGAGAACGCGTGTTCAGCTCGTTTTGTTAGGCGCTGGCCTCCTGGCCGCATGTTCACGCGACGGCGGAAGCACTCTGCCCGGCACGCTGGAACGCGATCGTGTCGAGCTGGTCGCCGATGCCAACGAGACCATCGTTTCGTTGCCGCTCGCCGAGGGTGCCACGGTGCAGGCGGGCGATGTGGTCGTGGTGCAGGATCGCGCGCTCTCGGTCGCGGAGCTCGATGCCGCGCGCGCACAGCTCGCCGAGGCCGAATCGCGGGTCGAAGAGCTCAAGAACGGTCCGCGCAGCACCACCATTCGCGCCGCCGCCGCCCGCCGCGATGCTGCCAAAGCGCAAGCCGACGATGCCGTGCGCGAACGCGACCGCCTGCTCGGCCTCGTCGCGCGCAGTCTGGTGAGCAAATCGGACGCCGATCGCCAGGTAGCCGCGGCCGATTCCGCCGCCGCCACATTGCACGGCGCCGAAGCCGACTTGCGCGAACTGCAGGAAGGCACACGCAGCGAACAGCTGGTGCAGGCGCGCCAGGCGGCCGACAGCGCGCGCGCCAACCTCGCCGGCCTGCAGACCTCGTCGGCGCGGCTGGAAGTCCGCTCGCCCATCGCCGGCAGCATCGACTCCCTGCCCTTTCATCTCGGCGAGAAGCCGGCGCGCGGCGCCACCGTGGCGGTACTGCTGGCATCCACCGCGCCATTCGCTCGTGTACACGTGCCCGAGACCATCCGCGCCAAGGTGAAGATCGGCACGCCGGCCACGCTGCGCGTCGACGGTATCGAACGCGCGTTCAAGGGCCAGGTGCGCTTCGTCGCCAGCGACGCCGAGTTCACGCCTTACTACTCGCTGACGGCCGCCGATCGCTCGCGCCTGTCGTTCCTCGCCGAGATCGTGTTCGATGACGCCGGGGACGCCGCGCTTCCCTCCGGGGTGCCGGTGGACGTCACGCTGGAGTTGGGCGCGCCGTGACCGGCACGGACGAATCGGCAACGGCAATATCCGCGCGGCAGCTCACGCGAAAATTCGGCGACAAGGTCGCGGTGGATCACATCGACCTCGATATTCCGCAGGGACGCATCTATGGCTTCCTCGGGCCGAATGGCTCCGGCAAGTCGACCACGCTGCGCATGCTCTGCGGCATGCTGCTGCCCAGCGATGGACACGCCGAAGTTTTTGGCCTGTCAGTGGTCAAGGATGCAGAGGCGATTCGCCGGCGCCTTGGATACATGCCGCAGAAGTTTTCGCTGTGGGAAGACCTGACCACCGACGAGAACCTGCGCTTCATCGCCGATCTCTACGGACTCGAAGGCGACGTCGAAGGCCGCATCGCGCAACAACGCGCCACCTACAACCTCGAGCGCCTGCGCAGTCAACGCGCCGGCACCATGAGCGGCGGGCAGAAGCAACGGCTCGCGCTGGCCGCCGCCACCTTGCATTCACCCGAGCTGCTGCTGCTCGATGAACCGACGAGCGCGGTGGATCCGCAAAGCCGGCGCGATTTCTGGGAGCGGCTTTTTCAGCTCGCCGAAGCGGGCGCCACGATCCTGGTGTCCACGCACTACATGGACGAAGCCGAACGCTGCCACGGTCTCGCGATCATCGCCGAAGGCAAAGTGGTGGCGGAAGGGACACCGCGTGCGCTCATGGCGGGAGTCGAAGCCAATATATTCGAGATCGAAGGCGCCGATGGCAGCGCGGCGCCACGCCTGATCCGCGATCTGCCGTGGGTACACGGTGTCACGCAGCTCGGCATCCGGCTGCGCGTGCTCGCGGACCGCAGCGTGGGCGACGCCGAGTCGCAGTTGCGCACTTTGCTCAAGCAGAACGGCATCGAGGCGCAGATCGAGCGCACCGACGCCAGTCTCGAAGATGTGTTCGTCGTGGCAACGAAGGCCGACAAGCATGGCGAGCAATAGATTTCGCGCGTCGCTGCGGCGCCTGCTCGCCGTCGCCACCAAGGAGGTTCGCCAGCTTTCGCGCGACAAGGTCACCTTCGGCATGATCGTCGGCGTGCCGCTCATGCAGATCACGCTGTTCGGCTACGCCATCAACTACGACGTGCGCAACCTCGCGACCGTCGTGCAGGACGACGCGAATTCCTCCATGTCGCGCGAGTTCATCGCGCAGCTCAAAGCCACGCAGGTAGTGCACGTGACTTACACCACCAGCTCCTCCGATGAGCTGGCCAGGCTCATGCGCGAAGGCCGCGCCAGCATGGCGGTGGTGATCCCGCGCGATTTCGAGCGACGGCTGCAATCCGACACTCGCCCCGTGGTGCAGATCCTGGTCGACGGCTCGCAGCCGAGCCTCGCGGGCGTCGCCGGCGGAATCGCCGCCATGCCGGTGTTGACCCGCCACGGCGAAGGCCCGTATTCGGGCGGCAAACGCATGACGCCGCGGCGCATCGAGATTCGTACGTTGTACAACCCGGAGAAACGCACCGCCGTACAGATCGTGCCAGCGCTCATCGGCGTGATCCTCTCGATGACCATGGTGTTGTTCACCTCGGGCGCCATCGTGCGCGAACGCGAGCGCGGCAACCTCGAACTGCTGATCGCCACGCCGCTCGGCCGGCTCGAACTCATGGTGGGCAAACTACTGCCCTACGTCGCCATCGGCCTCATCCAGACCACGCTCATCATGATTGTGGGATCGTTGCTGTTCAGCGTGCCGGTGGTCGGCCACCTCGCCAATCTGTACGCCGCCACGCTCATGTTCATCGCCGCCACGCTGGGCCTGGGCCTGTTCGTCTCCACGCTGGCGCAGACCCAGTTCCAGGCATTCCAGCTCGCGTTCGTGACGCTGCTGCCCTCGATCCTGCTGTCGGGGTTCATGTTCCCGTTCGAAGGCATGCCGGTCGTCGCGCAGTGGATCGCGCAGGTGCTGCCGCTCACCCATTTCAACGTGATCATCCGCGGCATCATGCTGCGCGGCGCGGATTTGCCCGAAGTCTGGCCCCAGCTCGCCAAGCTCGCGGTATTTCTCACGGTGATGCTCATGATCGCCGTGGCGCGCTTCAAGAAGCGCCTCGACTAGGAGCCAACTTCATGGCAATGCGTATTCTGCTATCCGTGACCTTGTTAGCCACGCTCGCGGTGCCGGCCAACGCCGAAATGCCCTGGCCGGCCAAGGGCAAGACCTCCGCCATCGCGCTCACCTACGACGATGCATTGCATTCGCAGCTCGAGTTCGCCGTGCCCCAGCTCGATGCCGCCCATTTTCACGGCACCTTCTTTCTCGATGGCGACATCACGCCCGCCGACATGCTGCTCTGGCGCAAGGTGGGGCAAGCTGGGCACGAGCTCGGCAATCACTCGATGTTCCATCCCTGCCCGCGCGCGATGCTGCCGGATCGCCGGAATTACGCCACGGAGAACTACGACGCCGAGCGCATGCTCGGCGAGATCGCGGCGATGAACAACGTGCTGTTCGGCATCGATGGCGCAGCCACGCGTACGTATTCCGTGCCGTGCAGCCAGATGATGGTCGGCGGCGTGAATTACACCGACTCGCTGCGCAAGTCGGGCCTCGTGAAATACGTTCGCACCGGCGGCGATCAATACAACTCGGTGGTCACGGATTTTTCCAGGCTCGACGCCTTCCAGGTGCCGAGTTTCGGGCCCATCGATGGACCGACTGGCGCGCAGCTCATCGCCTACGTCGACCGCGTGCGCGCGGCTGGCGGTCTCGGCGTGCTCCAGTTTCACGGCGTTGGCGGCGACTATCTTGCCGTCTCCGCGCAGGCGCACCAGCAGTTGGTGACCTACCTGCGCGATCACCCGGACGTCTGGGTCGGCACGTTCCGGGAGGTCCTGGATTACGTGAGCTCGCACAATCGCTAGACTTGCGCGAGCAACACAGAGGTTGGCATGGAAGACAAAGCTCAGGCAGAACGTGCTCGGCGCTTTCGCGCGCTGCACACCAGCGGTTCTTTCGTCATTGCCAACTGCTGGGATGGCGGCTCCGCTCGCATCCTCGCGTCACTGGGATTTCCCGCGCTCGCAACCTCCAGCGGCGCAGCTGCCGGCGTTCTCGGCCGGCTCGATCACGGCATCTCGCTCGACGAATCGCTGGCGAACGCGAAGCTCATCTGCGGCGTCACGACATTGCCGGTATCGGCGGACCTGGAAAAAGGCTTCGGTGATGCGCCCGCCGACACCGCCAAGGCGATCCGGTTCGCCGCGGGCGTCGGGCTCGTCGGCGGTTCGATCGAAGACGCCACCGGCCGTAACGAATCTCCCATCTTCGACCTCGGCTTCGCGACCGAGCGTATCGCCGCCGCCGTAGAAGCGGCGCGCGGGCTTCCGTTCCCGTTCACGCTCACCGCGCGCGCCGAGAACTATCTACACGGCAAACCCGATCTCGACGACACCATCAAGCGGCTGCAGGCCTACGAACGCGCCGGCGCCGATGTGTTGTTCGCGCCTGGGCTGCCCGACCTCGCCTCCATCCGGCAGGTGTGCTCGTCGGTGGGTAAGCCGGTGAACTTCATGGTCGCGATTCCCGGCAAGTCGTTCTCGGTGGCGGAACTCACTGAAGCCGGCGTGCGCCGCATCAGCTTGGCCACATCTTTGTATCGCGCGGCGATGAGCGGCCTGACCCTGGCGGCGCGCGAGATTCGCCAATCGGGCACCTTCGGCTATCTGGACAATTCCCTGTCCACCGCCGATTTCGTCAAGCTCATCCAGGGTTGAAGATGCCAGGGGTACCGGCATGAAACTCGTGGACTGCGAACTGAACCGCCATTCGACGAGCATTCTCGCAATCTTCAACGACGCCATCGCCAACTCGACGGCGCTGTACGACTACGCGCTTCGCACGCCCGAATCGATGACGAGCTGGTTTGCAGCCAAGGCGCAGAAACGCTATCCGGTCATCGGACTGGAGAACGATTCCGGCGAACTGCTGGGCTTCGCCACCTATGGGATGTTTCGCGAGCGCCCGGCCTACAAGTACACCGTCGAGCACTCCATATATATAGATACGCGCTTCCGCGGCCGCGGCCACGGACGCGCGCTTCTCGAGGCGATCGTCGCCGAAGCGGTCAAACAGGAGTACCACGTCATGGTGGGCGGCATCGATGCGTCGAATGCCGTCAGCATCCGGCTGCACGAGCAGCTCGGGTTCACTCACTGCGGCACGGTGAAGCAATCCGGGTTCAAGTTCGGGCGCTGGCTCGACCTCGCCTTCTATCAGAAAATTCTGCCGACCCCTTCGACACCCGTCGACGGCTGACCTTTCAGCCGTCGACGATGCGCGTGCGTCGGAGCTTGCATTTCAGAGCTTGCGTAGATAGGCGACCAGCGCCTCGCGTTCTTCAGGAAGGGGCTGGCGGTCAAAGTGCACACCATCGGTCGTGGTGAACGGCGGCACTACGCCCGGCGGCGCATTCACCTGTGCGCGTTTGAAGAACGCGATGTAGTGATCGACCACCTGCTCGAGGGTGTCGGCGCTGTTGTTGTGGAAGTACGGCGCCGTCTTGCCAATGCCGCGCAAGCCGGTCACATCGAATTTGCTCCAGTCGTCGGCGGGGCTGCTGGCCGCAGCCACGACAAAACCTGTCAACAACGCGCGGCCCGGATCGGACGTTGTGCGCCTGACCATCGTGCCGTTGGCCAGGGTGATCTCATAAGTCCGCGCATTGCGCGCGAGGCGCGCGGGGCAAGGCGCGAAATTGAACCGCGCGGGTACCGCGGTATCCACCGGCCGCGGACACTGCGAACTGATGTCGTGAAATCGCAAAGGCAGCGGCGCCTGGATGGTCGACTGGCCCGGTCCGCCATGGCACTGGCCACAAGCGCGCGTGAATACGACCTTGCCCTGGGCTTCGAGTGAAGTGAGCGGCGGATCGGCATCCGGCAGCGGGCTCACGCCATTTCGAACCGCGTCGGCCAGTTTTCGCACGCGCGGCGAGGAGAACATCACGTTCTGAAATGCGGCAAGATCGTCCAGCAACCGCTGCGAGGGTACGTTCACGATTTGCGCGTGCGCCTGCAGCGCTCCAAGCGCCTGCTCCTGCAGATCCACTTTGCGCCCGTCGAGCTGATAGCCGCCATTGACGTTCGGGCCGCGAGCCCAGGGAGCCCCGTTGTCCGGTCCGGTGAGCTTCACGTTGAGAACACTGGGCACTGCACGCCACACGTCGACGGTGGTTTCACTCGACACGGCATTCGTGGCCGGGTCGATCAGCCGAATGTTGGCGGGCAAAGGCAGCGTCACCCGGATCAACCCGTTCTCGCGCAGGTTGCTGAAGTCGCTCGCGGCCGCGCCGTTGACGCGAAAGTCATCCGCGTCCAGCGGCAGGAACAGCGGATCCTGCGCGGCCCGGTTCCAGACACGTCGCCACTGCAGGAACTGAAATCGCGCCTCCGCGCTCGCGGGCGACAGCTGAAAATTGTCGTGCGGAATGTGGCAGTCGGCGCAGGACCGCCCATTGCCCTTGAGACCATGGAGCTGGCGGTCGAGGAAACCGATGAGACCTCGCGCCACGGCAACGCAATTCTCGCCGCCGCATCGATCGGCGGAGGTTGCGGGGCGTACTACCGCGACCGCCTCATTCAACGGCTCCCCGGCGGCCGCCACGTTCGCGGCGACGACGGACACCAACGCGAGAACCGCGACGCAAACAATCCTGGCTGACTTCATGGCAACACTCCCATTCCGCGATAAATAC
>JBDTSV010000169.1:0-8489 GCA_039930985.1 Pseudomonadota bacterium | reverse complement strand
CCGCCCATGCTGGTGCCCATGACCACCAGCGTCTTGCCGTCCCAGTCCGGACGGCTGGCGAGGTAGTCGACGGCGCGGATGTCGGCCAGGTACATATATAAGAAGTAGTTCTTGTCGCGATTGCGCGTCTCGATGCCGTTGTAGGCCTTGAGCTCCGCCGGCAGCGCGTCGTAGTACTCCTTGGGCTGATCGGGCATCACGTCATGGGGCTCGATGTTCACCGTGAGCCAGCCTTCGGCGGCGCGGTCGGTGACCCAGGCCTTCTGCAAAGGGTAGGGAGGGCTCGCCCACTGCAGAATCACCAGGCCGGGATATTTCTTCTTGCCGGTTTCGTCATGCGGCTTGGCGACCTGGCCCCACACGTGTTTGCCCTCGACGTGATTCATCCTGAGGATGGCGAAATCGACGCCGTCTCGTTCGCTCGGCTTGTCGGTCAGCGAAGGATTCGCTTTCACCTTGCGCAGCTGCTTGATCTTCGCGGCCCAGAATTCGTCGAAGTCCGCGGGCGCGGGAATCGCCGCGTGGATCTTTTCCGGCGCGACCGCCGCACCCAGCGCGCGCGGCTTGGCGCCGAAGGTGTTCTCGGTGATCTCGACGTACACCATGCCTGGCTCATCGAGTTTCGCCTCGATGGTGGATGGCTTGCCGGGCGTGAGCGTGCCGCGTCCGATCTCGGTGAGGTTGTTCTTGCGAATGACATAGGTCACCGCCGGTGAGCGCCACGGCAGCGTGACATTCCAGCCGGCGGTCTCGCCGAGCGCATAGATTCCCGATGAGTGGTACGGCACGTAGGCAGTACCGGCTGATTCGTCGGCCAGGGCCGCAGCGCCAATGAACAGAGCCGCCAGAAGCGGAGCGCGTGTCTTCATGATTCCCCCTCGATTCAGCGCGATAACTCAGCCTAAGATCGCTCGCGTCGCCATCTTCTGCGCCTTGAGCACCAGCTCCGCGGCTAACAAGGCTTGCTCTTGGTCTTGCGCGATCTGCGTACGGTTCACGATATCCGTGACGAACTGCGGGCCGAATGGCAGCGGCACTTTGCTGCAGTCGATGTAACGCGCGCTCTTTTTGTCGACGATGTACAGGTGGTTGCCGCCGGCGAGGCCCGAGGCCACATTGATGTACTTGCGCAGCTCGATGTAACCCTCGGTACCGAGCACGAACAAGCGGCCATCGCCCCAGGTGTCGAGGCCGTCGGGCGTGAACCAGTCGACGCGCACGTAACCCGTACCGCCATTGCCCGACATCACCATGTCACCGAAGTCTTCGAACTGCGGATGCTGCGGCCAGGCGATGTTGCCGGTCTGCGCCGCGACGACCTTGGCCTTCGTGCTGTTGGTGTAATAGAGGAATTGATCGGCCTGGTGCGAGCCGATATCCGTGAGGATGCCGCCGTACCGCGCCTTGTCGAAGAACCACGCGGGGCGGGAGGGCGCGTTCACGCGATGCGGCGCGAGGTTCACGGTCTGAACGACGCGGCCGATGGCACCTTGCTTGATGAGCTCGCCCGCGTGCACCGCGGCGCGCACTTCGAGGCGCTCGGAATACATGATGGCGAACTTGCGGGAAGTTTCCTTCACGGCCTTGCGCACGTCGGCGAGTTGCTTGAGCGTGGTGATGCCAGGTTTGTCCGAGAGGTAATCCTTGCCCGCCTTCATGACGCGAATGCCGAGCGGTGCGCGCAAATCTGGGATCGGTGCGCCGGCGACGAGCTGGATCGACTTGTCGGCCAGAATCTCGTCAACGCTTGCGAGCTTCACCTCGCCGTAGCGTTTGCGAAAATCCGTGATCTGCGCCTCGTCAGCCGAGTGGAAGGCGACGAGAGTGCCGCCGCCGCGCTGGATCGCCGAGATCATGCCAAAAATGTGGGCGTGATCGAGGCCGATGGCGGCGAAGTTGATTGAATGCGTCGGCTTGATTTCCGGAGTCGACGTGTTGGCCGGGTCCACGGTGAAGGCGCCGGAGGCGCCCTGCGCCAGGGCTGCCGATGAAACCGCTCCGAAAATGCCAGCCAGTCCGGCTGCCTGCAGGAAATCGCGCCGATCCTTGCCACTCATCTTCTATGCCCCCGCGGTTGGTGCGTAACCATACCGCGAGGGCGCCGAAAATGGGACAGGACTTTAGTCAATCCTTTTGCTTGAGACGCCAGATGGTGACGCCGGCGAACAGGACGGTGTAGCCCAGCATGCTGGCGATCGCCATCGACAGCGGCTCGTACTGGGAATTCGCGATTCCTGCCAGGTGCATCGCGAACTGCTTGACGTGGAAGTGCGGCCAGATGGCTACCTGCCAATACATCGACGCCGGCAACGGAAAGAACATACCCGAGAGATAGCAGCCGGGTAGATAGATAAGGTTGGCGTAGCCGGGCGCGGCCGAACCACTGGCCAGCGAACCGATCATGAGCCCCATCGCACAGAACGGGATGGTGCCGATCAGCAGCGCGCCGCTGAACGCGGCTACCTGGCCCATGCTGAGCGCGAGCTTGCCGCTGACGAGTGCCAGGATGACGATGGGCGTGTAGGCGAGTCCCGCGAGCACCAGGCCGCTGGCGATCTTCGCCACCACCCATGCCGCGGGCGGCGCGGGTTGGGCACGTTTCAGGCGAAGCAGCCCCATGTCGCGCTCGAGCGCCAGGATGACGCCCGTGCCGTACAACGCCGGCATGGTGACTGCCATGATCGCGAATGCCGCGAATAGAAATATGCCGGTGTTCGCATCCTTGTCGATGGCTTCACCAAAGATCAACAACCCGAGTAGCGAGTAGAGCGCGACGGGAAGTATCAGCACCGGGATCGCGACGCCGGGATTGCGGATCATCCGGATCAGCTCATAACGCGTTTCGGTGAAGTAGGCGCCCAGTGCGCCGCGCGGAGCCGATGCCGCGTCGATCGAATTCAGAGCCAGCGCGTTCATGCAGCCTCCCGTGTAAGTTCGTTGAATGCCTCGTTGAGTCCGGCCTGCCGCACCTCGAGGCGCGCAAGGTTTGCATCGCTGGCCAGAAGGCGCCGTACCACGCCTTCGGCGTCCGTGACGGTGATGTTCAGGCGCTTCTCAACGCGCGTGACCTCGACCACGCCCGTCCACCTGCGAATTTCGTCCGCGCTCAGCGACGATTCACAACTGATCTGGCGGCGCGCGACCAGCGCGCGCATGTCGTCCACGGTGCCCGAGGCGATCACTCGACCCTTGGAGACAACCGCCACGCGGTTCGCGAGCGCTTCGGCCTCTTCGAGATAGTGCGTGGTGAGTACGACCGAGCAGCCTTGGGCGAGCAGTGAGCGAATGCTGGTCCAGAGCGCTTCGCGTGCCTTGATGTCGAGGCCCACCGTGGGCTCGTCGAGGAACAACACCTTGGGGCGACCGCAGATCGCGACCGCGAATTGAACCTGGCGTTTCTGGCCACCGGACAACTTGCCATAGGGGCGATTGGCTATCGGCGTGATGCCGGCGCGTTCGAGCGCTTCTTCCACGGTGAGCGGATGATCGTAGTAGCTGGCGGCCAATGCCACGAGTTCACGAGCGCGCAGTTCCTTGGGTAGTTCGACGTCCTGCATCATCACGCCCAGGCGACGACGCTGGTCGATTTCCTGCGGCGAGCCGCCGAACAAGGTGACTTCGCCTTCGTCGGCCTCGGCGAGGCCCAACCACAAGGAAATCGCGGTGGATTTGCCGGCGCCGTTGGGACCCAGGACCGCCAGCAATTCGCCGGCGTGTACTTCGATGTCGATGTTGGTGAGCGCGGTGACGGCGCCGTAACGCTTGGTGATGCCGCGCAGCCGGGCGATCACGCCCCCGCGAGCCGCAGTTACCGGTGACGGTGAGGCGGGCGAAGCGTTCGCTGCCAAGGGTGTGGGCCCGCTCTTTTTCCGGAGGGGGTGCTTGCGGCCATTGAGCAACTGGCCGATGAACGTCGGGCGCACCAGGTAGTGGTAGGTCACGAACAGGAACGCGAAGCTCGCAAGGAGAATGAACGGATACTTCAGGCTCCAGTGCAGCGCCCAGTGGCTGACCCAGATCTGCAACGCCACGACCACCGGCAGGTGCGCGAGGTAGATCCAGTACGAGGCATCGGCAAGGTAGCGGCGCGTCGCACTGTAGTTAGAGAGGAAGCGCAATGCCGCGCCCGTGAGCCCGAGCACCCAGCCCCACAGCGCCACGCCGAATATCAGTGCGTAGACCGTTTTGGTCAAGCCCGGCTGCGCGATGGGCTCGGCGTGCATGGAGTGCAGCAGCCAGCCGGTGGCGACGATTGCGATGCCGAGATTCGAAAACCAGCGCCGCGCGATGGCTGCCAGCGCATCCTTCGAGCGATGCACCAGCCAGCCGAACGCGAATGCCGTGCCGAAACCTGCCAACGCCGGGACCTGCGGAACCAGTGTCATGTCCGGAGTAGGGATGCCCATCCAGTAGATCCAGAAGGGCAGCGACATCAGCGCGGCGGCGACCGGGAGTCCGAGCGTGAAGGTGCCCGCCATGGTGCGAATCGATCCGCTCACCGCCTTGTCGACCACGCTGCGCAGTCGCTGCGCGGGATCCAGGCGAGCGACGAGGCTGCGGACCGCAATGACTGCCACGTAGATGAGGAGCAACTGATACAGGAACCACAGATGCCCGAGCGGGAAGAAGTCCTTCGGCATTGCGGGCATGGGCGGCAACGTACCGCCGAAGACCTTGGTCAGACCCATCTGCCAAAGAAAGCTGATGATCGGCGCCAGAATGACCCAGCCAGCCACCAACGGAATGAGGATGCGCTTCAGGCGGTTCGACCAGAATGAGCGCGCGCCAAGTTTCAGATACAACAGGCGTCCGAAGTAGCCCGCGATAAAGAAGAACAACGACATGCGGAAGATGTGCGCGACAAACGCCGGGTCGCTCAACGCCTGGCTCGGCGAGTTGTCTATCGCGAACCACACGCCGGGCGGCATGCCAGGCATGAAGGAGAGTGCCGCGTGAAAGGCCACGCCTAGCAACAAGGCGAAGCCACGCACCGCATCCAATGCATGCAGGCGCTGATCGAGAGGCTGAGTCGTTGTCATTGTGGTTCCCTTTAGATGAAATCACGGCGGCGCGCGGCGAACAGCAGCGGCAGCGTGAGGGCAGCGAAGAACACGGCGAGTTCGACGAGGAGCACGGTCCAGAACGTCGGGTTCCAGTCCGGCACTTTGGCCGTCGTGGTCTTCTGGATGGCGGGCAGGGCGCCGACGGTGAACATGAACAGACTGACGGCCATGTTGGTGACGATGATCACGGCCGAGATCAGCGCCTCGGACATGGCATGCAGGGTGCCGCACAGCACCAGCGAGAAATTCGTCAGCATGAACACGCTCAGCAGCACGGCGAATACCGCCAAGCCATCGGGAATGTCGGCTTTGGCGAAGATCAGGATCAACGCGGCGCCGCTTGCCAGGAACCAGGGCAGCAGGAAGCACAACAGCAGTCCCACCAGCTTGGCGCGTACGTAGTCGCCGATGGACACCGGCAGGCTGAGCACGAACTGCAGTGCATGTTCCTTGCGCTCGTTCATGATTCCGTAGATGGCCAGCATCACTCCATGCGCGATGATGGCCGTGATCCAGCCGAGCGCGCCGACGTTGAAGCCGGTCTTGCCCAAGCTGGCGATGCCCACCGATAGAAGGCCGGCGAGCGCGCCGCCGCCGATGAACCAGCGATTCACGTAGAGCTCCTTGCCGATGAGCTTGCGGGTGACGATGCTCATTGGCCGCGCGCCTCGCGGTGATGCATGACATTCGCGACGAAGATTTCCTCGAGGTTCATGCGCTGCACCGCGCTCACGCCGTCGCCCAGCCGCGCCAGCCAGTCATCGGAGAACCGATTGGTAGTGAGGGTGATGAACTGGCCGTCATTCACGCGACTGACCACATCGGGCAGCTCCGGCAGCATCTTTCCGGCGGGTAGTTGCAGTTGAATGCGGCGCCAGCGCTCGAGGAAGTCCTCCTTGTCGCTGCTATCCACCATCTGGCCACGGTCGATGAATGTGATGCGATCGGAAATGCGCTCCACGTCCACGGTGTTGTGTGAGGAGAAGAGGATCGAGCGGCTGTCGTCGCGCAGCACGTCCATGAACTCGCCGATCACCTCGTGGCGCGCCACCGGATCCAGGCCGGTGGTGGGTTCATCGAGGATGAGCAGGGTGGGGCGGCGGGCGAGCGCCAGCAGCAACACGGCCTTCACGTGCTCGCCGTGCGACAGGCTGCGCACGTTCTGCTCCGGGCGCAGGTTGAAGCGCTTCACCAGGTTCGCGGCGTAGACGGGATCCCAGCCAGGGTAGATAGAGGCCACGAATCGCATGTGCCAGTCGAGCGTTGCGTGCGGCAGCAGGCGCATCTCGGCGGAGACGAAACCGATGTCGCGCTTGGCGATGGCCTGCGCCTCGGGCATCTGGCAACCGAGAACGCGGACTTCACCCGAATCGGCGGCGAGCAGGCCCATGGCGATGCGGATCGTGGTGCTCTTGCCGGCGCCATTGGGGCCGACAAAACCCATGATCTGCCCGGGCTCGAGATCCAGGGAGAGGTCGCGCAGGGAAAAGAAGCGGAACGATTTGCGCACTGCGTACATCTCGATGTGTTTGGTCTGAGTCATTTCTTGTCCAGGTTGCGGATGGCGCGGCGCAGGCGCGCCGCGAGTTCGTCGTCACCGAGTCCGAGCTGCCGGCCCATGCCGGCGGCCGCCGCGAGATGTTCATCGAGCTTTTCTTCCTGCAGCTCGCCGGCCAGGCCGTTCACGTCCGCTACGAACGAGCCCTTGCCGTGGCGGGTGACGATGACGCCCTCGTTCTCCAGGTCGAGGTAGGCGCGTTTGACGGTGATGACGCTGACGCTCAGCGCGGCTGCCAGCGCTCGAATGGAGGGCAACTCCTTGCCGGCCACCCAGTCGCCAGCGGCGATGCGGGCCCGGATCTGCTCCATGATCTGCAGATACATGGGGCGGGCGTCGGTCTGGGAGATGTTTAGGCCGCTGTACATACTGTATATACAGTGTATACTCAGTTCCGAATCGAACACCAGCCCCTTCGCCAAATATTTTTCGGCGGCCGGTACGTCCCGCGGTGCGCCGCGGTAGTTAGCCCGTGTCCGGCTCCGCCGGGCAGTCGATGACTCAGAGTCAGCGTGTGATGCTGGCTACGACGAAATCATGTAGATAGTGGCGCGCGCGCCCATCCTGTCGACGTTGCGCATCCGGCTGGCAGCGTTTTTGAGTAGCATCTGCGGACGATGAACGACGCACGCGCCAGGCCAACGCAGACGGGGAGGATCATCAAATGAGCGGAATCGGCATCACCTATCGCGGTATGGTGCATCAGTGGCACTGCGACCACATGGGACACATGAACGTGATGTGGTACGTCGGCAAGTTCGACGAAGCCACCTGGAACCTCGCGTCACTCATGGGTATGACTTCGCAATACATGCGCGAAACACAGCGCGGCATGGTCGCGGTGGATCAGCGCATCGCTTACAAACGCGAGGCGCTCGCCGGCGACGTCTTGATCGTCCGCTCGGCGGTGCTTGCGCTCAAGTCAAAATCGATCCGGTTCGTGCACGAGATGTTCCGCGCGGACACGGGCGACCACCTCGCAACGACGCTGCTCACGGGCGTGCACATCGACTCGCAGGGTCGCAAATCGACTGAGTTCGAGCCGCAGGTGTTTTCGCGATCGCAGTCGATGATCAGTGCCGAACCGGAGCGCTGGGACGCCTGGCCGCCCGAGAAAGCCTACCTGGAATAGTCCAGGCCAAAGTCGACGAGCGTGATCCGGCTGCAGCAGTGAATCGCTGGCAAATCCGGGTCGCGGTCGCCACGATCGTGATCAGGCAGACACTCGTGACCAGGAAGCCCGCGGCGAACTGCCAGGCACCGAGGGCCGAGGTCAGCGCGGCGACTAACAACCCCGCGAACAGTGCAACGAGCACGCGCAGTGAGTGTGCCCCGAGCCGGGCCGCGAGCATGCCGGCGATGCCGATGACCAGCAGATGGTCGAGTCCATCGAGAGGATGCAGCAGACCGGCGGCGAAGCTGCCATCGCTGCCATGACCGGGATGCGCCAACGCCAGCGATGGCAGTAGCGCGGCGAGGGTGGCCATGAGGGCAATGGATTTCCTGCTTCGTGTCATGGCAAAAGATTATCCGATTCCGCTGCCAGTCCGAGGGGTCGACACTCTTATATAGGTCAATTGACGTAGACCCCGGCCGCAACCGCGCCGGGCACGACGTATCATGGCGACCATGAGTTCCAAACCAGATGTATTGCGGGTGGGTGTCGGCGGCCCGGTGGGTTCAGGCAAGACCGCTCTGGTCGATTCGCTGTGCAAGCGGATGCGCGACAAGTTCAATCTCGCCGTGGTAACCAACGACATCTACACCAAAGAAGATCAGGAATTCCTGATTCGGAGCCAGGCGTTGGCGCCCGAGCGGATACGCGGCGTCGAAACCGGTGGCTGCCCACACACGGCGATCCGCGAGGA
>JBDTSV010000168.1:0-3333 GCA_039930985.1 Pseudomonadota bacterium | reverse complement strand
CGGATTCATCCGCTTTCAACCCTCGGAGATCATGAAGCTCGCCGTTCCCATGACGTGCGCGTGGTGGCTGCATGAACGCCCGCTGCCGCCGAACTTTCCGTCGCTCACCGTGCTCGCGCTTATCATCCTGTTTCCCACGGTGCTCACGATCCTGCAGCCCGACCTTGGCACCGGCGGTCTCATTCTCATCGGCGGCACGATGGTGGTGATCCTCGCGGGTCTGCAATTCCGCGTCATCTTTGGACTAGTCGCCGCGGGCGCCGCCGCCGGCTGGTTCGCGTGGCAATACGTGCTCTACGACTACCAGAAGCAACGCGTCTTCACACTGCTCGATCCGGAAACGGACAAGCTCGGCGCGGGGTATCACATCATCCAGTCGCAAATTGCCATCGGCTCGGGCGGCGTGTTCGGCAAAGGGCTGCTGAACGGCTCGCAGGGTCAGCTCGAGTTCCTGCCGGAGCGCACCACGGATTTCATCTTCGCGATGGTCGGTGAAGAGCTCGGTCTGCTCGGAGCGACAATCCTCCTGCTCCTTTATCTCTTCGTCGTAGGACGCGCGCTGTATCTCGCCGTTGAAACGCAGGACACATTCGCGCGCCTGCTGGCGGGCAGCATCGCGCTCACCTTCTTCGTCTACGTGTTCATCAATGCGGGAATGGTCAGCGGATTGTTGCCGGTCGTCGGTGTGCCGCTACCGCTGGTCAGTTACGGCGGCACATCGATGGTGACCCTGCTGGCGGGCTTCGGTATCCTCATGTCCCTCTACTCGCATCGGAAGCTCGTTGCCTCGTGATGCGCCATGCGCTTGTACTGACAGTCACCTTCCTTCTTTCACCGGGTTTCGCAAGCGCGGACGGCTCGTTCGTCGGTCGCACCCGTTTCGATCTCGATCGCGCCGAAATCCAGGCTTTCGTTGAAGCCACCGCCACCGCCAACAAGATGGCGCCGCTCGATGTCTACCGGCTGCTCGCCAAGGCCGAGCCCCAACCCAAGATCATCGAGCTGATCAGCAAGCCCGCCGAGAAGGTCTCGCCGTGGTGGCAGTATCGCGAGCGCTTCATGACCGAGCAGCGCGTCACCGAGGGCGCGCAGTTCATGCTCGAGCATCGCGCCCGTCTCGAGAAGGCGCACAAGGACACCGGCGTTGCGCCCGAATACATCGTCGCCATCATCGGTGTCGAGACCTTCTACGGGCGTATCACCGGCAAGTACCGCGTGCTCGACGCGCTCACCACGCTCGCCTTCGACTATCCACCGCGCGCGGAATTCTTCCGCAGCGAGCTGGCGCAGTTCATCGCACTGTCGCGCGAGGAGGCCGTGGATCCGCTGACCGCTCTCGGCTCGTACGCCGGCGCCATGGGCGCGAGCCAGTTCATGCCGTCGAGCTACCGGCAGTACGCGGTGGACGGCAGCAACGACAAACAGCGCAACCTGTTCGCCGACTGGGACGACGTCATCGCCAGCGTCGCTAACTACTTCAGGGCTTACGGCTGGGTGGCCGGCGGCCCGGTGATCGCCGAAGCGGTGCTGCAACCCGACGCACCGGTGGTCGCCGATCCTGGCAACCTGTCGCTCAATGAAACCGTCGCGGGCCTGAAAGCCAAGGGCGTGGATTTCAGCACCGATCAGGCCGAGACCACCCCGGTGCTGCTCATCCCTGCCGAGTTGCAGGCGGGGCCGTCATACCGCGTGGGTTTCAAGAATTTCGAAGTGATCACGCGCTACAACCGCAGCGTGCGTTACGCCATGGCCGTGCACGACCTGGCGACGACCATCGCCGGGCGGGTCGCGGCGAATTCTCCCGCGGCACCCGGCGCAACCAAGCTCGCCGCGCAAGCAACGGATTCCGCGACGGCCGCTCGCTGAGCGTCAGCGGTCCTGCCGGAACTCGGCCAGGAAGTAGCCGCCAGTACCAAGTGCCGGCGCGACCTGAGGTAGAGTCCGGCGCAATGAAGCGCATTGCCTTGCCACCATGCTCCATCTGAAAACCGCCCTCGCAATCATGCTGTGCGTCGCCGTCGCCGGCTGCAGTCTCGCGCGCCGCAAGCCCGATCATCCGACCGGCACTCCGACCAGCATTCCCTCCGGCTCTGCCGTGCCGCAGCCGCCACTCGACGTGCTCTCGACTCCCGACGCCGTGCCCCGCGCCGAGCCGCGCGGCACCCGCGGCAATCCGCCGTTCTACGAAGTCTTCGGCAAGCGTTACTACGTGCTTGCAAGTTCGGAGGGCTTCGTCGAGCGCGGCACCGCGTCCTGGTACGGCCCGGGGTTTCACGCCCAGGCAACTTCGCTCGGCGAGACCTACGACATGTACGCGATGACCGCCGCGCACAAGACGTTGCCGCTGCCCGCCTACGCGGAAGTCACCAACCTGCGTAATGGCCGCAAGATCGTGGTCCGCATCAACGACCGCGGACCGTTCGTCGGCGATCGCATCATCGACCTGTCCTACTCGGCCGCGGCGAAGCTCGACATGCTGTTGCAGGGAACCGCCCCGGTTGAAGTACGCGTGATCACGCCGCGTTCCGGCTCCGGGTCGGCGCAGCCGCCGGTGTTGCCGGTTGCTGCGCCGCCGCCGGTTATCGTGGTCAACGCGCCGGCGGCCGTTTCCTCTTCGTCAACGGCAGTCGCCGCGAACTCGCAGGTCATGTACATCCAGGCCGGGATATTCGCCGACCACGAGAACGCACGCCGCCGCGTCGAAGTCCTGCTGGCGGCGGGCATCGAACTCGCGAGCCTCGATGAGGTCTCGAACCCACGTGCATTGCATCGCGTGCGCGTCGGGCCGTTCGCCAGCGTCGAGGAATTCGATCTCAACATGAAGCGCCTGCGCGCGCTCGGCGTTGCCGACGCTCGACTGCTCACGGATTGAGCCGCTGATCCTCCCGGGGCGTACAATCGCGCCACTGCCAATCCCCTGGAGTTTTACTCGATGCCGTCATCCCGGCTGATCCCGTTTTTCGCCTTCGTTTCGCTCGCCGCGGGCAGCGCCTTCGCCGCGGTGCCCATCCCTACGCCGCCGGCCATCGACGCGCGCGCCTACGTGCTGCTCGACTACCAGAGTGGCCGCATCCTCGCCGCGAAAGAGGCTGACGTTCACAGCGAACCGGCGAGCATCACCAAGCTCATGACCAGCTATGGCGTGTTCCGCGCGCTGCGTGAAAAGCGCCTGAGCCTCACCGACAGCGTCGCAATCAGCGAGCACGCCTGGAAAGCGGAGGGTTCGCGCACGTTCGCGCAAGTGGGCACGCAGATTCCGGTGGATATCCTCATCAAGGGCATGGTGGTGCAATCGGGTAACGACGCCACCATCGCGCTGGCCGAGAAGTTAGG